>NZ_JBVHIP010000010.1:0-244709 GCF_055560495.1 Kitasatospora sp. NPDC023176
CGCCGTGGACGTGCAGGTCCACGAAGCCGGGGACGACGGTGTGGCCGGTCAGGTCGAGGTCGCCGGGCTCGGTCTCCCCGCCGCTCGTGCCGTTGGCGCCGTTGGCGCCGGAGGCGATGGCCGCGATCCGGGACCCTTCGACGGCGAGGCGGAAGCCCTCGACGACGCCGCCGGGCAGGACGAGCCGGGCGCCGGCCAGCGTGATGCGGTCCGTGGCGATCGCGACCTCCTCGGCGAATGCTCATAGATGAGCGAAGCGGGCCGATTATAAGCACGATCGAGCATGATGCATCAGTCTTGTGGAACGTCACCGTCTTCGGGCAGTCCGCGGGCGCCACGCTCACCTGCGCGCTGCTCGCGACGCCGGAGGCCCGCGGACTGTTCCGGCGGGCGATCGTCCAGAGCGGCAGCGGCACCGGCGCGTTCACCCCGGAGCAGGCGCGGCGGGTCACCACCGCCGCGGCCGCCGAGCCGGGCGTCGGACCCACCGCGGAGGGGTTCGCCGCGGTCCCGGACGAGCGCTTCCTGCCCGTGCTGCCCGCGCTGACCGGACTCGGCCTGCGCACCGACACCGCCACGGACCCGCTGGCCGGGCTCAGCCCGCTCGGCCTGGTCCTGCCGGTCCAGCCCGCGGACGTCCTCGCCGCCCTGCGCGCGGCACGGCCGCACGCCACCCCGGGCGAACTGGGCTCCGCCGTGCTCGCGCACGCCCTGTTCGAGGCCGGGACGACGCGCCTCGCAAGGGCCCACGCCCGGATCTCGGGCGGCCGCACCCACCGCTACTCCTTCGGGTACCGCTCGACGGCCCTGGACGGGCGCCTCGGCGCGGCCCACACCGTGGAACTGCCCTTCGTGTTCGACCTCGCCGACGAGCCCTGGCTGCACGGGTACGACGGCCTGCTCGGCCCGGACCCGGCCCTGGCCGGGCTCGCGGCCCGGGTGCACGGTGCCTGGACGGCCTTCGCCCGGACCGGCAGCCCGGGCTGGGCCGCGTACGACCCCGAGCACCCGGTGGCGGAGCCCCTCGGCGGCTGAGCACCCGCCCGCCGCCGCGTCCTAAGCTGGACGGCATGGGTGTGCCCCTGACGACTCCCGGCGGTACGGCGGCCGATGCGGCCGGCCTGGCGGTGCTGGTGCGGCTGCTGGCCGGGCGGGGGGTGGTGGTGCTCAGCGGGGCCGGGCTGTCGACCGAGTCCGGCATCCCGGACTACCGGGGTGAGACGGGCAGCAGGCGGCGCGGGGCGCCGATGACCTTCCAGGAGTTCACCGGGAGCGCGACGGCCCGGCAGCGGTACTGGGCGCGCAGCCACGCCGGGTGGCCGGCGATCGCCGGGGCCGAGCCCAACGCCGGGCACCGGGCGGTGGAGCGGCTGCGGCGCTCGGGGCACGTGTCGGCGGTGATCACCCAGAACGTGGACGGCCTGCACCGCGCGGCCGGCACCCGGACGGCGGTGGAACTGCACGGCGGGCTGCACCGGGTGGTGTGCCTGGGGTGCCGCCGGACCGGCTCACGGGCGGAGCTGGACCGGCGGCTGGAGGAGTTGAACGCCGGCTTCCGGGACGGCCCGGCGCGAGCCAACCCGGACGGCGACGCCGAGTTGGCGCCGGAGCTGGTGGCCGCCTTCCGGGTCGCCCCCTGCGCCGCGTGCGGGGGAGTGCTCAAGCCGGACGTGGTCTTCTTCGGTGAGAGCGTGCCCGAGCCGCGGGTCCGGCGCTGCTTCGAACTCGTGGACGCGGCCCAGGCATTGGTGGTGCTGGGCTCCTCGCTCACGGTCATGTCGGGGCTGCGCTTCGTCCGCCGGGCCGCCCGCGCGGGCACGCCGGTGGTGATCGTCAACCAGGGCGCGACCCGCGCGGACGAGCTGGCCGCCGCGAGGGTCGGCCTGCCGCTGGGCGCGGTGCTGACGGAGGCGGCCCGGCTGGTCAGGGCTTCGTAGCGAGAGTGTGCAGGGAGGCCTTGAGGGCGGCGGTGAACCGGTCCCGGGTGGCCTGGTCGACCAGGTCGAGGGAGAGGTAGGGGTTGAGGTCCTCCAGCTCGACCAGCAGGAGTCCGCCCTCGGGGGTGCGGCAGGCGTCCACCCGCTGGATGCCGTGCTCGACGGTGTTCCAGGCGATGAAGCGCCGGGCGAACTCCAGATCGGCGGCGCTGGGTTCGTACGGTTCGAGGCGCCAGCGCCGGTCGGGGTCGGGGGCGTGCAGGGCGTACTGGAAGGCGTCGTCGACGAAGTAGAAGGAGACCTCGTAGGCGAACCGGATCAGTGGCTGGACGAGGACGTCCTCGTCGTACGCGACGGTGTCGAGCTGCTCGCGGGGGACGATCCGCAGGCCGATGGAGTCGGCGCCGAGCTTCGGCTTGACGACGTACTCGGGCACCACGGGCAGCCGGCCGAGGTCCTCGGCGCGGTCGACGGTGGGGATGACGGGGTACCCGGCGGCGGTGAGGTCGAGCAGGTACTGCTTGCCGGCCATGTCGGCGCGCCCGGTCAGCTGGGTGTACACCCGGGCGCCGCGCTCCAGTGCCCGGCTGCGGAACTCCTCATACTCGGCGCGGTAGTTGAGCACCGGGCCGCTGTTACGGACGAGGACCACGTCGAAGGCGTCCAGCAGCCGGGCCGCGTCCAGCGGGTGGCACAGGGCGACGTCGAAGTCCTCGCGCAGGCGGGCGGAGAGCTGGATGTCCTCGTCGCAGTAGCGCCGCCCCCGGGCCTGGTAGGCGAGGTCGGTGACGAACAGGACGCGGGGGCGGGCGGCGGTCATGGCTCTCCTGAAGATCATCTGAGCAGCTCAGCCTACTGCGCGCCGGGTCGCGACCTGTCGCGCCCCTGACCAGACCTGCCCGCGACCTGGCCTCGACCTGGCCTACGGGTGGCTACGGCGGGGTGCGGCGGCCCCGGGGCGGTCGGGGCACACGGGGGTGCTCCCGGCCGTCCGGGCGCCGGGTGGGTGCCTCCGCCACGGGGATGCGCGGCAGCGCGTACGGGTGCTGGTCGCGCAGGTACCCGATGAGGTGCTCGCGCAGCCGGCAGCGGAGTTCGAAGGCGTCGCTGCCGTCGGCCGCCGTGGCCAGCACCCGGACCACGATGGTGGTGGGGGTGGTGTCGACCACCTGGAGGGCGCTGCCCTGGCCGTCCCACAGCTCGCTCTTGGCCAGGTAGTCCTCGAACTCCCCGCGCAGCAGCCCGACCGGCGCGTGGTGGTCCAGGTGGAGCAGCGCGGTGCCGGTGATCCGGCTGGAGCGGCGGGACCAGTTCTCGAACGGGCGACCGACGAAGTAGGACATCGGCATCATCAGCCGCCGCTGGTCCCAGGTCTCTATCACCACGGCCGTCAGGGTGATCTCCTCGACCGTCCCCCACTCACCGGCCACCACCACGACGTCGCCGATCCGGGCGAGGTCCCCGAAGGCCAGCTGCACCCCGGCGAAGACATTGGCGAGGGTGCTCTGCGCCGCCACACCCGCCACCACGCCGACCAGCCCGGCGGAGGCCAGCAGGCTGGTGCCGACCCCGCGCACCGCCGGGAAGGTCATCAGCACCGCGCCCAGCGTCACCAGGGCCACCACCGCCTGGCAGATCCGGCCGAGCAGACTGGCCTGGGTACGGGCCCGGCCCGCCCAGGCCGGCTCCCGGCGGTACACGGCCAGCCGGGCGGCGCCGTCCACCAGGACCGCCACCAGCCGGCCGCAGAGCCAGCCGCCGGCGGTGATCGCCAGGATCACCGCGAGGTGCCGCAGCCCGTCGCGGACGGCGGGCGGGGCGGCGATCCACGGCTGGGCGGCGGAGAGCAGCAGGCAGGCGGTCAGCGCCAGCACCGGGTGGCGGCACCGGCGCAGCACGTCCGGGACGCCGCCGGCGCCCCACGGGGCCGACAGCCGCCGGGCCACCAGCTGTACGGCCCGGTCGAGGCCGAAGGTGAGCAGGGCGGCCGCGACGCCGACGACGGCGAGGCGGAGCAGGCTCCACCACATGTCCTGCCGTCTCCTTTCCGCTTCGGGGTTCGGGGGGCTCCTGTGGTCCGGGCCCTAGTCGGGCGGCTCGACCGGGTGGGGGTGGCCCGGGTGCGGGGTGGCCGGTTCGGGGGCCGGTTCGGGGGCGGGCCGCGGGACCGGCGGGAGGACGGGCGAGCCGGGCGGGGGCGGCGGGTCGGGCACCAGCGGCGGGCCGGCGGGCCGCGGCGGCGCCGGGGGTTCCGGGGTCGGGGGCGGGAGGCCGGGTTGGGCGGGGGCGGTGTTCATGGGGGAGCACTCCTCTCGGTGCGGTGCGGTGCGGTGCGGTGCGGTTCCGCGTGGCGCGGATCCCTGCGGTGGTGCGGTGTCACGCGGCCAGCAGGTCCCTCAGGCCGCGGTCCCAGTCGAGCCGTTCGTGTTCCTGCCCCGGTGGGACGAGCCGCGTGGTGGCGGCCAGGAACTGGGCGACCGCCTCGGTGGAGGCGGCGAGCAGGGCCACGCCCTCGTCGCCGGCGAGCGCGATCAGCACGCGGGTGTCGTCGAACGGCGTGACGTGCACGTCCCCCTCACCGGCGGGCGCGTCCAGGCCGGCGAGCAGCAGGTCGCGGGAGAGCGACCACACCGCGTGCGGCTGGTAGGAGGTGAAGTCCAGCTCCGCCGCGTGGGGCTGGTCGGCGCGGTAGGACCAGTCGACGGCCAGGTCCCGGCTGCGTTCGTCGCCGGTGATCAGTCGCATGGTGATCCGGGTGGTGAGACGTTCCATGGAAGGGTTCCCCTTTCCCGGGTTCTTCGGGCGGGGACGGCCGCCGGGCCGTCCCCGCCCGCTCGTCTGTGGTGCCTGTCGGTCTGTCGGCCTGTCGGGCCCGTTACGGCTCGGGTGCCCCCGATGCCGGGGTTCATGCCCCCGGATCGGCGTCCGGTCGCTCGCTCCGCTCGACGTGGTCCTTGAAGTCGTTCAGGTCGTCGATGACCCGGCGGTCGACGAAGCCGAGCGCCTCGGCGAGGTGCGCCCAGAGCCCGTGGGGTTCGACCTCCAGCTGGAGCATCACCCGGGTGGTGCGGTCGTCCACGTGGTGGAAGGTCACCACGCCGCTGTGCCGCACCGGGTCGGCCCCGCCGTCCCAGGCGACCCGCTCGCCCTCCACCACCTCGGTGGTCACGGCCCGGAACTCCCGTCGGCCGCCCGCGGTTTCGACCACCCAGCTGCTGTTGCCGTCGCCGGAGACGTCCACGCTGACCACGCCGCGCATGAACTGGGGGAAGTCCTCGCAGTGCACCCAGCGTCGGTAGACCTCGCCGAGCGGTGCCGCTATCTCGACCGATTCCTCGATCCGTCCCATCGTCCGGTCCTCCTTCTCCTCGGCTCTGCCGTCCTGCACCCGGTCCGGGTGCCCCGTTCCCCGCCGGACATGCACGGCGGGCGGCAGGCGGCACCGCCGCACCGTCCGGGTCGTTCGTTCACGCAATCCTCACAACGGGAACCGACATGGAATCGGCCAGGGCGGGTACCGGGGGACGGACCGTACGCCGAGGGGAAAGGACCGACATGGCCACGACCAGTGACGAACTCCTCCACCGTGGGACAGCCCCGGCTCCGGACGGGGCCTCGACGGTCGACGCGTCCGGCGCCGACCGGGCCGCCGTCCGGGGGCTCCCGGGACACCCGGAGCTCTTGGAGCTCCTGGAGCTCCCGGAACTCGCCGACATCGAGGACCCGCGACAGGTCGCGCCCAGTGACGCGCGCGAGCTGACCCGCCTGCTGCTGGCCCGGCTCGCGACGCTGGAGGAGGGCACCCGCGCGTACTCGTACGTGCGGTCCACGCTGATCGAACTCAACCTGTCGCTGGTGCGGTTCGCGATCCGCCGGGTCGGCAACCGCCGCGAGCCCGAGGAGGACCTGATGCAGGTCGGCTCGGTCGGCCTGATCAAGGCGATCGACCGCTTCGACCCCGACCACGGCGCGGAGTTCGTCACCTTCGCGCTGCCGACCATCCTGGGCGAGATCCGCCGCCACTTCCGCGACTCCACCTGGGCCGTGCACGTGCCACGCCGCCTCCAGGAGCTGCGCATCACCCTCGCCAAGGCCCGCGACGTGCTGTTCCAGCGCCTGGGCCGGGCACCGACCGTGCCCGAGCTGGCCGAGCACCTCGACCTGACGGAGGAGCAGGTGATCGAGGGGCTCGCGGCCGCCAACGGTCACACCGCCGGGTCCCTGGACGCCCCCGCGACCGACGGCGAGGAGGACCCGGGCCCGCTCGCCCAGCGCCTCGGCGAGGAGGACCCGCGGTTCGGCACCCTGGAGAACCTGATCGTCCTCAAACCGCTCGTCGCCGCGCTGCCGGAACGCGACCGGCTCATCCTGGCGCTGCGCTTCGGCGAGGAACTCACCCAGTCCCAGATCGGCGCCCGACTGGGCCTGTCCCAGATGCACGTCTCCCGTCTCCTCAGCCGCATCCTGAAGAGCCTGCGCGCTGGCCTCACCGCCGACTGACCGGGTCGGTGGCCGGGCGGCCGGCCCGGCCACCCGGCCACCGACCCGGTCACACGGTCACCAGGAGCACCCACGACACCGCGCACGCCACCCGCGCCCGGGCCGCCCGGCCCACGGCCTGGCCCTGGGCCGGGTGGCGTGCGTAGTCTCGTGGAGCACACCCGTAGAGGGAACACGACGACGATGCCAGCCGAGAAGACGATGCCCGCAGAGAACGAGTCCGTGACCGTGCCGCCGACCACCACCCCCTCCGACCCCTCCCGGACGGGCGCCCCGTCCGGGCCCGACCTGGTCGTCCACACCTGGCACACCGACACCCGGGCCGCCGTCTGCGCGCTGGCGGGCGACCTCGACATCGAGACCCTGGCACCCGCCCGGGCCGCCCTCGACGAGCTGGTGGAGCAGCGCCCGCCGCTGCTCGTGGTCGACCTCGCCCGGGTCGACTTCTGCGACTCCTCCGGACTGAACCTGCTGCTGCAGACCCGGATGTCGGCCGCCGCGGCGGACATCGCCCTCCGGCTCGCGGCGCCCTCCGGCACGGTCCGGCGGCTGCTGGAACTGACCTGCACCGACACCGTGTTCGCGCTCCACCCGTCGGTGGACGCCGCACTCGCCGCACCCCGGTGACCGCCATGGCCGGCCGATGACACGCATAATTCGTCCGTGGTCGGGAACCGAGCAGACGAAGTGGAACACAGCGCCGGAACCGAGCGCGCCGGAACCGAAGGGGAGATCCCGCACATGACGACCAGCCGGGCCACCCTGGACGGCGACCGGCCGTGCGCCGGCCCCACCCTTCCGCCCGGCGGCCAGCGCCGGAGGCTGCACCTGGCCGGGCTGCCCAAGCCCGTCGCCCGCGCCCGGGCGTACACCGCGCAGGCCGTCGCCGACTGGTCGTGGCCGATGAGCGAGGCCGGCGTCGGGGACGACATCGTGCTCCTGGTCGCGGAACTGGTCGCCAACGCGATGCTGCACGCCGGCGGCCCCGTCGACCTCGTCCTGGACGCCTCCGAGGCCCGGTTGCGGATCGAGGTCAGCGACCGTTCGACCGACCTGCCCGAGCCGCGCCGGCCGCACCGCCCGGGCCTGCCCGGCGGGCACGGGCTGTTCATCGTGCAGAAGGCCGCCACCCGGTGGGGCGCCGTGCCGCACGACGACGGCAAGACGGTCTGGGCCGAGATCGACGCCCGGCCCGCGCGGCCCGGCGGCTGACGCCGACGGCGCCTCCCTGGCGTCACCTCGCATGACGGCGCCTCGCATGACGGCGCCTCGAACGCGCCATCGAATGGCGCACGGCCCGCGGGCCGACCGTTCGCCCGCGATGCGACTCTCGCCGAGGACGGGGGCCGACGGGCGTCCCGGTGTGCCGGGACGTCGGGCCGGGGGAGGCCGGATCCCGCCCGGCCGTTCCGGCCTCACACCACGAGGACCGCGAGGACCGCGAGGGTGGCGGCGCGGTGGAGGGCGTGGTGAATTGAGCTGCCGGGGTGTCAGGTTCCCGGTACGATCTGCGGGTTCGAGCCGGGCTGTACAGGTGGGACATGGGGGACGGGGTCGTGGCGGGAACCATCACGTTGTGGGTGTTCGGGCTGCTCTGCTTCGTGGTGGCGTTCGCCAAGGAGGCCGCGAGCGGGGCGGGGATCAACCTGCCCGGGCCGAAGAGCGGGGGCGCGCGGGTCGGGGTGGTCGCGGTCGGGGTGCTGGCGCTGCTCCTGGGGACGGCGGTCCGGCCGCAGGGCGGCGAGCCCGTGGCGCCGGCGGCGAACCCGGTGTCGAGTGCGCCGGCGGCCGGGCCGACCGGTGCGGCGCCCGCGCCCGCCACCGGTGCCGCCACGGCCGTGGCCACCGCCGCGCCGAACCCGCCCGCGCCGTCCTCGGCCGGGCCCGCCGTGGCCTGGAGCGGCCAGGTCGCCATCACGATGGAGGGCGGGGCCGACTTCGACCTCACCCCGCCGGGGCGCCACCCCGGGTTCCCGCAGGGCATCTACGCGACCGGGTTCAGCGCGACCTCGGCCATCCTGTACGACGAGATCCAGAACGACCACGACAGCTTCGGCATCTGGACCGGCCAGGCGCCGCCCTCCGGCGCCGCCTGCTCGGACTGGGCCGCGAGCCACCCGGGCACCTCCGCGCACGTGAACGTCGGGTCGCTGGTCTGTCTGAAGTCCCCCGGTGGCCGTACCGCCCTGATCAAGATCGACTCCATCGAACCGGCGGACTACCAGCTGGAAGCCACGGTGACCGTCTGGTCCGGCTGAGGGCCGTGAAACCGAGGGCCGTGAAACCGAGGGCTGCGAAGCCGAGGGCCATCGAGCGGACGGTCATGAATGGGCAATGTCTGGCGGGCGCGCGGTGTGCTTGACCGGTGTCCCCGGTGAGCTGATCTAGATTGCCCGACCATGAGCGAAAATGTCGGATTCAGTCGTCGATCGATGCTCAGGGCGATCCCGGCCGCCGTCCTGCTGGTGGCGTCCGACGGGATCCTCTCCCGGCGGTACGCCGCGGCCGCGCCCCTCCCCTTCCCGCAGCCGGCCGTACGGACCGCTCGACGGGTGCCCGGCGGCCCGGGGGCGGTGCTGGAGGAGACGCTCGACGTGCGGTTCACGGACACCGACGTCCCCGGCCACGGGACGGTCCACACCCGCACCTACAACGGGACGATCCCCGGCCCGACCCTGCGGGTGAGCGCCGGGGACACCCTGCGGCTGACCCAGGTCAACGGCCTGCCGCCGAACGCACCCCACAGCGGGGACCACAACCGGCCGCACGGCTTCAACAGCTTCAACCTGCACACCCACGGCCTGCACGTCGACCCGACCGGGGACGGCGACAACGTGCTCCGGGTGTTCGCGCCGCGCACCGCCGAGGAGGTCGAGGCCGGCGCCCCGGAGCCGCGGTACGTGACGACCATCGACATCCCGGCCGACCACCCGGCGGGCACCTTCTGGTACCACCCGCACCTGCACGGGGCCACCTCCACCCAACTCGTCGGCGGGATGGCCGGGGTGCTCATCGTCCGGGGCGACGTCGACGAGGTGCCCGAGATCGCGGCGGCCGCCGACCTCGTGGTGTGCGTCAACGAGCTCAGGCTCAAGGACGGCGAGGTCCCCGACTTCTCGTCCGGGAACGCGCTGGCCGCCGTGCCGCCGGTGCTGACCGTCAACGGTGCGGTCAACCCCACCGTCACCCTGCGCCCGGGCGAGGTGCAGCGCTGGCGGCTGGTCTGCGCCACCGCGTTCACCGCGCTGCCGCTGCGGCTCACCGGGGGCGGGCAGGACCAGACCCTCCACCAGATCGCCCAGGACGGCGTGACCTTCCCCGCCGTGGTCGCCACCGACACCGTCCGCCTGAGCATGGGCAACCGGGCCGACGTCCTGGTCCGGGGCGGCGATCCGGGCAGCTACGAACTGCGGGCGGACGGTGTCGCCGAGCCGCTGATGACGGTCGAGGTGACGGGCGAGCCCGTCGACCCGCCGATGGACCTGCCGACCGAGCTGCCGGCCGGCAAGCCCTTCCTGGACGAGAGCGATCTCACCGACCCGGACGCGGAGCGCGAGGTGGTCTTCCACGTCGACCCCAAGGTCTTCACCGGGCCGTTCGCCAACGCCTTCCGGATGCTGGGCAGCCACCCGACCCCCGCGGCCGACCCGGGCGGCGACCTCACCCGGGACGTGGCCTACGGCCTGTTCGACCCCGGCTACGTCAACCACACCCTGGAACTGGACACCGTCGAGCGCTGGACGCTGCGCACCGACGAGACCAGCGCGGCCTTCCACCACCCCTTCCACCTGCACACCAACCACGTCCTGGTGACCCACCGCGACGGCGTGCGGCTGGACCCGCCGGTCTGGCAGGACACCGTCGACCTGGCTGGCGGCCGGCCAGGGGAGACCGTCACCTTCCTGGTCCGGTACGAGGACTTCACCGGCCGGGTCGTCGCCCACTGCCACCAGCTCCAGCACGAGGACCTCGGGATGATGCAGGTCGTGGACTACGTCGAGTCGAGACGGCCCGGCTGCTAGGGCGGGTCCGACACGCGCCCTGCGACACGGGTACCCCGCCGCCCGATCGGCGGCGGGGCAGCGGTGCGTCAGCGCCCGGAGTGGGCCGGGGCGGGGTGAGCCGGGGCGCCCGGGGCCGGGACGGCGGCCCGGCGGGCGTGCAGGACGGCGGCGCCCAGCGGCAGCGGGGAGTGGCCGAGCAGGTGGAGCCCGGCGTCGGCGAGCAGCCGGGCGTAGTGGTCGGCGCGGCGTTCACGCCCGCCGGTGTTGCACATCATGTGGACGTCCCACGCGGTGGCCAGCGAGGCCGAGCCGTCGTCGGGCAGCAGCCGTTCGACGATCAGCAGGTCGGCGTGGGCGGGCATGGCGCGGGCGCAGTGGCGCAGGATCTCGGCGCAGCGCTCGTCGTCCCAGTCGTGCAGCACCCGGGACAGCAGGTAGACGTCCGCCGTGCCGGGGACATCCGCGAAGTCGCCCGGTACGTAGCCGCAGCGCCCGCCGAGCCCGGCGGCGTCGAGCCGGTGGCGGGCCGCCTCGACGGCGTGCGGGCGTTCCAGCAGGGTCCCGTGCAGCCCCGGGTGGGCGGACAGCAGACGGCCGAGCAGTTCGCCGTTGCCGCCCGCGATGTCGACGACGGTGCCGGCGGTGCCGGCGGCCGCCGTGATGACGGGGTGGGCCGGGAGCGGGTCGAACATCCGGGAGCTGGCGGCCATGGACTGGTCGAAGAGCTCGGCGAGTTCGGGGTCGCGGGCGAAGTGGTCGAAGTGGTTCTCGCCGAAGAGGTGGTCGAAGGCGGCCCCGCCGGTGCGCACGGTGTGCTCCAGCTCGGCGAAGGAGCGGTAGAACGGTCCGCCGTACATCAGCGCCAGCGGCCGCATCGAGCCGGGGGCGTCGGCGCGCAGCAGCGCGCCGGTGCCGGTGAGCCGGTAGCCGTCCTGGTCCTCGGCGACGATGCCCAGCATGGTGAGGTAGCGCAGCAGGGTGGTCAGGCTCTGCGGGTGGGCGTCGAGCGTGGCGGCGAGGTCCGCCGCCGTGGTGCCGGTCCGGGTGTCCAGGGCGTCGGGCAGCCCGATCCGCGCGCTGACCGCCAGGGCCTGGGTGGTCCAGGCGCCGGTCAGTTGCTGGAGCAGGGTCTCGGCGGAGTGCTGGGCGGGGTCTTGGCCCAGGTGGTCGGCGAGCACCGCGCGGTGGTCACCGTGGGCGTGCAGCTCCACCCGGCGGTAACCGGTGCGGGCGCGGGTGGGGGCGGTGAAGTAGAGGACGGTGGAGTCCTCGTGGGGGTTGTGGCCGCCGCCGTCGGGGGTGGCGCCGTGTCGGGCGAGCAGCGCGCACAGGCCGCGCAGCGCCAGTGGGTCCGGGTCGGTGACCTCGAAGGCGAGGTGCGCCTCGTGGTCGTGGGCGCGTTCGTGGTCGGCGAGGTCGGCGAGGTCCGAGCCGGGCGGCACGGTGAGGGCGAACACCTCGACGGTCCGCTCGCCGCCCGGGCCGGGCACCGGCGGGCGCAGGATGCTGACGTCGAGGTCGGCCTCGGTGCGGCCGTGGCGGCGGGCCAGCCGGCCGCGGACCACCACGCTGGGCTGCGGGGGTGCATCGAAGTCCAGTCCACAGGCGGCGAGTTGGGCGTGGAGTGTGGCGGCGTCCGGGGGCAGGAGGAGGAGGGCGGCGTGTGAGAAGCGGCAGCGTTCGGCCAGGGCCCGGCGTTCCGGGCCGTCGAGACCGGGCAGCAGGAGCGGGAACAGGTCGGCGGTGTCGTGCTCCCTGACGAAGTCGGCGGTGGCGCGCAGGCGGGCCGTGTCGTCCGGGGGAGTCGCGGTCATGGGAGGAGTCCTCGTTCCGGTGGGCGGGCCGGTCAGATGCCGACGTAGTTCTCGGCGAACCAGTCCTGGTGGGTGCGTGAGGTGCGCAGGGATTCGACGCGCGAGCGCCGCATGGATTCGTGGAAGAACGATTCCCCGTCCGGTCCGGCGGGGGAGTGCAGGAACTGGATCATCCAGTGGGCGAAGTCCTGGGCCCGCCATATGTGGGCGAGGCAGCGCGCGGAGTACCGGTCGAGCGCCCGGGAGTCGCCGTGGGCGAGGTCCTCGATCAGTGCCTCGGCGAGGAGTTCGGCCTCCAGGACGGCGAGGTTGGCGCCCTTGGCGGCGGCGGGGGCGGGCAGGCTCGCGGCGTCCCCGGCGAGCAGCAGCGAGCCGTGCCGCAGCGGCTCGATCACGTCGGACTCCAGGTCGATGACGGTGCGTTGGACGATCCGGCCGTGGTGCAGCGGCCCGTGTTCGGCGGTGCGCATCCGCAGGTCGAGTTCGGCCCGGATCCGTTCCTCCGGCCAGGCGTCGGCCGGGGTGCCGCGCTCGTACTGGAGGTAGTAGCGGGTGATGTCGGCGGTGCGGGCCATGTGGCCGGCGAAGCCGGCGGGGTGCATCGCGTAGCCGACGGCGTCCATGCTCGGGGGCGCCTCGGCGAGCAGGCCGAGCCAGCTGACGCCGTGGTCGCGGTGGTACCGGCGGGTGCCGGCGGGCAGGGAGCGGCGGGCGGCGCCGTGGCGGCCGTCGCAGCCGGCCACGTACCGGGCCGACCACCGGCCGGGGCGGCCCTCGGCGTCGCGGACGGTGACGGTGGGGCGCGGGCCGGCGGCCTCCTGGACGGACTGGGCCTCGGTCTCGAAGGCGATCCGGCCGCCGGCGTCCAGGTAGTGGGTCAGCAGGTCGGTGACCAGGTCCTGCTGGGGGTAGACGGTGTGCTGCTCGCGGCGGCCGAGGGCGCCGTAGTCGAGCCGGAAGCTGCCGTCCTCGGTGCGGAACTCGCAGACGCCGTGCGGCCGGCCGTGCCGGCGCAGGCCCTCGGCGAGGCCGTGGCGGTCCAGGACGCGGACGGTGTTGGCGGCGAGGAAGCCGGCCCGGGCCCTGGTCTGGACGTGGGTGCGGTCGGCGCGTTCGAGGACGACGCAGTCGACCCCGGCGGCGTGGAGGAGGTTTCCGAGGGTGAGTCCGGCCGGTCCGGCGCCGAGGATGACGACGTCGGCGGTTTCCAGGACTGTTGGGCTTGTCTGACGTTCGGTCACAGAACGGTGAGCTTAGCCACCGCCGGATACATCGAAGCGCCGGAATAGCTCGGATCGGTGAATAGGGTGATGATCTTCACCACTCCTTTGCGGGGTCGGGCAGTTCGGCGGCAGAGGGGGTGCCCCGGTCGGCGGGGCGGGTTCGGGGCGGACGGGCTGCTCGAAGGTGATCGAGGATGCGCACTATTGCGCACTGTGCGAGAACTGGACTATAAATCGAGCATCTTCACGCACGATCGTGCAGTCCCGCGCAGGAGGACCTGATGGCCCACGTCGACGAAGAGATCGCCAGCCAGCCCGAATGCTGGCAGCGCGCCCTGGAACTGACCCCGCGCCACCTGCCCGATCCCGGCGAACGGGTGGCCGTCCTCGGCTGCGGCACCTCGCTCTACATCGCCCAGGCCTACGCGGCGCTGCGCGAATCCCTCGGACTCGGCGAGACCGACGCCTTCGCAGCCTCCGAGTTCCCGGCCGGGCGCCGCTACGACCGGGTCGTCGCGCTCTCCCGCTCCGGCACCACCACCGAGGTGCTCGACGCCCTCGCCGCGCTGGGCGCGACCGAGACGGTGGCGATCACCGCCGACCCGCGCACCCCGATCGGCGCCGCCGCCCGCCACCTGGTGCCGCTGGAGTTCGCCGACGAGCGGTCCGTCGTCCAGACCAGGTTCGCCACCACCGCCCTCGCGCTGCTGCGCGCCCACCTGGGCGCCGCACCGGCGGACCTGCCCGCCCAGGCCCGTACGGCGATCGACGCCCCGCTGCCCCGAGGAGCCCTGGAGGCGCGGCAGTTCACCTTCCTCGGGACGGGCTGGGGCTGCGGGGTGGCGAACGAGGCCGCGCTCAAGGTCCGGGAGGCCTCCGCCTCCTGGACCGAGTCCTACCCGGCCATGGAGTACCGCCACGGCCCGATCAGCGTCAGCGGCCCGGAAGGCCTGGTGTGGTTCCTCGACGCCCCGCCCGCCGGGCTGGTCCAGCAGGCCGAGGCGACCGGGGCGGCGGTCAGCGTGCCGCGGCTGGACCCGCTGGCCGAACTGGTCCGGGTCCAGCGCCTGGCCGTCGGCCTCGCCGTCCGGCGCGGCCTCGACCCCGACCGGCCGCGCCACCTCACCCGCTCGATCGTGCTGGACCAGCCGTGACCGGTCGTCCCGGGGCGCACCCGCCGGAGCCCGGCGGCGGTCGCCGGTGATCCTCACGGTGACGCTCAACCCCGCGCTGGACCTCACCTACCGGCTCGACGCCGTCCGCGAGCACGCCGTCAACCGGGTGGCGAGCGTCCGCCGGCAGGCCGGCGGCAAGGGCGTCAACGTCGCCCGGGTGCTCGCCGCGCTCGGCCGCACCGCGATCGTCACCGGCCTGGCCGGCGGACCGAGCGGCCACGCCCTGCGGGCGGACCTCGCCGCCGCCGGGCTGCACGACGAACTGGTCGAGGTCGCGGGGGAGACCCGCCGCACCGTCGCGGTCGCGGACGACCGGGACACCACCGTCTTCCTGGAGCCCGGACCCCCCGTCACGGCGCCCGAGTGGCGGCGTTTCCTGGCCCACTACGAGCGGCTGCTGCCCGGCACCTCGGTCGCCGTGCTCTCCGGCAGCCTGCCGCCCGGACTGCCTCCGGACGCCTACGCCGTCCTGATCGAACTGGCCCGCTCCCACGGAGTGCCGGCCGTGCTCGACGCGGACGGGCCGGCGCTGCTGCGGGCCCTGCCCGCCGGGCCGGCCGTGGTGAAGCCCAACGCGCCCGAACTCGCCGCGGCCACCGGCACCGAGGACCCGGTGCGGGGCGTCGAGCGGCTGCGCGCGGCCGGGGCCGGTGCGGTGGTGGCCTCGCTCGGCCCGGACGGCCTGCTCGCCGGCACGGCCGAGGGCACCTGGCGGGCCCGCCCGCCCGAGGCGCTCTCCGGCAATCCGACCGGGGCGGGCGATTCGGCGGTCGCCGCGCTCGCCGTCGGCCTGGCGGACGGGACGCCCTGGCCCGAGCGGCTGCGGCAGGCGGTGGCGCTGTCCGCGGCCACCGTGCTCGCCCCGCAGGCCGGCCGCTACGACGCCGAGGCCTACCGGCGGCTGCTCGGCCTGGTCCGGATCGAGCGGCTCGACCCGGAGCGGGCCGAGCCGCCGGCACCGCGGTCGACGCGGCTCCGGTCCGCACAGCTCCAGTCCGTAAAGCCGCAGTCGGCACCGCCCCAGTCGGCACCGCCCCAGTCGGCACAGCCCCAAGGAGAACCGTGACCCTCGTCGGAACCGGAGAGATCGTCGGGCCCGCGCTGCGCGGCGGCCACGGCGTCGGAGCGTTCAACGTCATCCAGCTGGAGCACGCCGAGGCGATCGTCGCCGGGGCGGAGGCGGCCGGGGCGCCGGTGGTGCTGCAGATCAGCCAGAACGCGGTGCGCTACCACGGCGGCCTGGCACCGATCGGCACCGCGACGCTGGCGGTGGCCCGGGCCGCGGCCGTGCCGGTGGCGGTCCACCTGGACCACGCCACCGAGCGGTCCCTGGTGGAGCAGGCGCTCCGGCTGGGCTTCGGCTCGGTGATGTTCGACGCGTCGGTGCTGCCGTACGAGCGGAACGTGCGCGCCACCGCCGAGGTGGCCCGGGTGTGCCACGACGAGGGGGTGTGGGTGGAGGCCGAGTTGGGCGAGGTCGGCGGGAAGGACGGCGTGCACGCCCCGGGGGCCAGGACGGATCCGTCGGAGGCCGCCGGATTCGTGGCGCGGACCGGGGTCGACGCGCTGGCCGTGGCCGTCGGCACCTCGCACGCCATGCTGACCCGCACCGCCGCCCTGGACCTCGGCCTGATCGCCGAGCTGCGGGCGGCGGTGCCGGTGCCGCTGGTGCTGCACGGCTCCTCCGGGGTCGCGGAGGACGCGCTGGCGGCGGCCGTCGCCCACGGCATGACGAAGATCAACATTGCCACCCACCTCAACAAGGCCTTCACCGAGGCGGTCCGCCGCCGCCTCGCCGCCGACCCCGCACTGGTCGACACCCGGGCGTACCTGGGCGACGGCCGCGAGGCGGTGACCCGGGAGGTGGCCCGGCTGCTCGGCGTCCTGACCGCGCCGCGGCGGGTCGACCCGGCCGCCGTCGCCCCCTGACCCCCCGAGCCTCTCTGAGCCCCGCTGAGCCCCGCTGAGTCCCGCTGAACCGCTCTCCCGCGAACCCCTCTCCCGCCTCCCGCGATGAGCGGTCCGCTGCTCGGAGCTGCTCGTACGACCGTCGACCGGGGCTGAACTACACTCCGTCCATGCTCAAAGCTGATCGCGCCGCCAGGATCGTGTCGCACATCGCCGAGGCGGGGAGCGCGGACGTGCGGACGCTCTCCGAACTGCTCGGGGTGTCGGACGCGACCGTGCGCCGGGACCTGCAGGAACTGCAGGACCAGGGACTGCTGCAGCGCACCCGCGGCGGCGCGGTGACCGGGGCCGTCAACCTGGAGATCCCGCTGCGGCACCGGGGCGACCAGCAGCAGGAGGAGAAGCGCCGGATCGCCCGGGCCGCCGCCGAACTGGTGCCGGACGGCGCGGTGGTCGGCCTGACCGGCGGCACCACCACCACCGAACTGGCCAGGGTGCTGGCCGAGCGCGGCAACCTCACCGTGGTCACCAACGCCGTCAACATCGCCGCCGAGCTGATCGTCCGCCCCGAGGTCCGGCTGGTCGTGATCGGCGGCCTGGCCCGCTCGGCGAGCTACGAACTGGTCGGCCCGGCCGCCGAGCGGATGCTCGACCAGTACCACCTCGACCTCGCCTTCATCGGCGTCGACGGGCTGACGGTGCGGCAGGGCTGCACCACCCACGACGAGATGGAGGCCCAGACCGACCGGGCCTTCCTGCGCAGCAGCGCCCACACCGTGGTGCTCGCCGACCGCACCAAGGTCGGCCGGGTCACCTTCGCCTCGATCTGCCCGCTCACCGATGTCCACGACCTGGTGACCGACGCGGGGCTCCCGGACGCCCAGGAGCAGGCGATCGCCGAGTCCGGCGTCCGGGTGCGGCGGGCCTGAACCGCCCCGGGCGGACCTGAACCACCGCGTGGACGGGGCGTTCGGCCCCGGCACCCAGGCCGGGGTGACGTCCTTCCAGTCCTCGGCCGGGCTGCCGGCCGACGGCGTGGTGGACGCCCGCACCTGGAGCCGGCTGCTCGCCTGGCCTTCGCGCCGGTGACCGGTCCCGCCCGTACGGAGCGGGCCGGTCACCGGCGGTTCCGGCACCCGGCCCGCACCCCGCCGGTACCAGGCCCGCACCCCGCAACCCGCACCCGGCCCGGTACCGCGCCGGCGCCCCGCCGGGCCGTCCCGGAGCCGTCCCCGCCACGTCTCAGGCCCGTCTCACCGCCGTCCCGGGCGTCCCCGGAGTGCCCGGGACGTCCCCGGTCTCGCCGATCTGCTGGCGGGACGGCCGACCGCCCCCGAGAGTGGGCGGCACCAACTGATCACCCGACAGGCACCGGAGGGGATGGGAAGACCGTGAAGAAAACCTCGGCCCTGCGCGCACTCGCCGCGGCCGTACTGGCCTTCGTCGCACTGGCCCTGCTGCCCGCGCAGGCGCAGGCACTCGACGCCACCACCTGGATCCAGCGCAACCTGGTGGGCATCGGCTACCTGGCGAGCAGCGGCGTCGACGGCAACTACGGGCCGCAGACCACCGCCGCCGTCCGCAGCTTCCAGCACGACAACGGCCTCGACGAGGACGGCGTCTACGGCGCCCGCACCGAACTCGCCCTGCACAACAAGGTCGCCGAGGTCCAGCGGGTGGCCGGCTCGGGCGCGGACGGCGCCTACGGCTCGGGCACGACCAGCGCCGTCAGCAACTGGCAGCACGCGCACAACCTGAGCAACGACGGCATCGCCGGCCCGGCCACCATGAACGCGATGGGCGTCGCCCGGACGGTGCAGATCACCGCCCAGTGGAAGTTCCCCAGCCACGGCTGGAGCGTGAGCGGCCAGTTCGGCTGCCTGGACCAGATCTACGTCCACGAGAGCGGCTGGAAGGTGTACGCCACCAACCCGTCGTCCGGGGCGTACGGCATCCCGCAGTCGCTGCCGGGCGACAAGATGGCCAGTGCCGGCTCCGACTGGCAGACCAACCCGGCCACCCAGCTCCAGTGGGGCCTGGACTACATCGCGAGCCGCTACGGCGACCCGTGCTCGGCCTGGAGCTTCTGGCAGGCCCACAACTGGTACTGACGGGGGCCGGCGCCATCGGCCTTCCAGGGTGCTCTGACGGCCCCTCACAGGGCCTGACGGGCCTCCCGTACCGCCCTGTTCGGCGTCTTCCCGTGCCGACTCCTCGAAGGAGCACGTTGTGAACAGCTCTTCCCTCGACCGCCGCGCCCTCCTGCGCTACGGCACCGGCGCCGTGGCCGCCGCCGGGCTCGCCGCGGTCGCCAACATCGGGTTCGCCCGCCCCGCGGCCGCCTACGGCTGGTCCGGCAACCTCGGCCAGGGCTCCTCCGGCTCGGCCGTGGTCGAGCTGCAGATCCGCGTCGCGGGCTGGGCGGCGGACTCCGCCTCGCAGACCTACGTGTCCGTGGACGGCTCGTTCGGCCCCGGCACCGCGGCCGCGGTGCGCCGGTTCCAGGCCGCCTACGGGCTGAGCGCGGACGGCGTGGCCGGCCCGCAGACCTTCGGCGTGCTCAACTCGCTGGAGAAGTCGGACGGTTCCACCGCGCACTTCAACTGGTCCGAGTTCACCAGCCACGACGGCTCGGGCTTCGGCGGCGGCAACGTCGGTGCCGACGAGGTCAAGGAGAACGTCCGCCGCACCATGTACAAGCTGGAGGCCCTGCGGAAGAAGGCCGGCGACCGCGCGGTCACCATCAACTCCGGCTTCCGCAGCACCGCGTACAACGCCTCGGTGGGCGGGGCGGGCAACTCCATGCACACCTACGGGGTGGCGGCCGACACCGCGGTCTCCGGCCTGTCGACGCTCGACGTCTACCGGATCGCCGAGACCTGCGGCTTCTCCGGCCTGGAGACCCACACCGTCTCCTGGCAGCACGTGGACAGCCGGATCGAGCACTCCAACTACGGCTCCGGCTTCTGGTGGTGGCAGGACGGCGTCGCGTAGCGGCGAGCGCCCACCGAGAGCGGCACCGCGCCCTCCCCACGGGGCGCGGTGCCGCTGTCCTTGTTCGTGGTGCCGTGTACCTGTGCCGCTGCTGCGGCGGTCGGTCAGACCTCTCGGCGCAGGCCCCGGCGGCCGGCGGCGGCCAGGACCCCGCCCGCGCCGAGTGCCAGCGAGACCAGGGCCAACCCCCGCAGCAGGGCGGCCTCCCGGCGGTGCGGGCACTCGGCGTGCGCTTCCTCGGTCGGCCCGCTCTCGGTCGGCCCGATCGCCGGCGGCCCGCTCTCGGTCTGGCCGTTCTCGGTCGGCCCGCTCTCCGGCGACCCGCCCCCGACGGGCCCGTCGGCCGGGCCGGTGCCGGGCGCCTCGACGCCGGGCGCGGGGGTGCCCGGGGTGAGGAGCGTGACGCGCCGGCTCTCCGCGAGGTGCCAGAGCTCCAGCAGGTGCTCGACATCGCCCCCGCAGACGGACGCGATGCTCTGCACCGCGTCCCGCGGGGGGAACTGCTTCCCGTTCACCCAGCGCTCCCACGAGGACTTCGCGTAGTGGGTGCGTTCACTGAGCCGGACGTAGGTGAGGCCGGACAGGTTCTTCAGCGACTGCAACTCGTCGGCGAGCCGGTCGGCAGGTGATGGTGATGTGATTCCGGACGCGTGGTGGCGGCCCATGAGGTTCTCCCCGAACTTCCTCTGAGATGACCGTTGTGGTGCGTGAGTCCCGTTGCACCGGGGCGCCCTCGTCTGCTTCGACTTCTACGAGGTCTTTGCCCGGACCAGACCCGGTGTTGACTTCAGGGCACCCGGCGCGGCCAACTCTGCGCGATCGTGCCTCGATGTTCGACCGTCTCCGAAGGTTCTGAGACGATGCGCCTCGTCACCAGGCCTCTGAGCTGGGAGTTGGGACGCCAGGGTGGAGACGGTTGAGACGATCGTGTGGGCGCGGTGGGAAACTGGCGGGGGCGGAGGGGAGAACGCGACTAAACTGATCATCCTAAAGAAGATGAGTTCTTGTCTGCCGCCGACCCGCCAGAGGTGCCCCCCACGATGAGTCAGTCCTGGAAGCCGCTCCCTGACGACCTCTCGGAGCCCGCCCGGCGTCTCGCCGAGGAGCTGCGAGCGGTCAAGGACGCGCACCGGATCTCGCTCGCCGAACTCGGCAAGCGGACCTACCTCAGCAAGGCCTCCTGGGAACGCTGGCTGAACGGCAAGCGTCTGATCACCTCCCAGGCACTGGACGGCCTGATCGCCGCGGTGGACTGCGACGCCGTGCTGCTGACCTCCCTGTTGCGGCAGGCCGAGGCCGCCCGCGACGCGAGCGAGTCGACCGGGCCCGCGCCTGCCTCCCCGCCCGCACCCGTAGCCGCACCGGCGTCCGCGTCCGCGTCCGCCGCCAAGCCCGTCCCCTTCCCGCTGCCCGTCCCCGCCGCGCTGCCGGTGGCCGCACGCCTCGCCGGGTGGCGCCGGCCGCAGACCCTGATCGCCGTCGCCGCCGTCGCGGTGCTCGTCCTGGTCGCGGGCCTCTACGTGCACGGCCGCGGCGGCGACAGCAGCGCCGCGGCGGCGACCGCCGGGCGTCCGGCCACCACCCCGACCGCGACCGCGGTGAGCACCAGCGCGCTGCCCGCCCGGCTCTGCCAGGGCCTCGGCTGCGCCGGCAAGGACCCGGCGGCCATGGGGTGCGAGGCCGACGACCGCACCCTGCTGACCGGCAACATCGGCAAGGTCGTCCTGTACGTCCACTACAGCCCCCGCTGCCGGGCCGCCTGGGCGGGGATCACCGACGGCGCCCCCGGGGACACCGCCACCATCACCACCGGCGCCGGCGGGCAGGAGACCGCCCTGATCCACTGGGGCTTCGACAACTACTCGATGATGGTCGACGCCGCCGCGCCCGACACCACCCTGCGGGTCTGCGGCCACCAGCAGGACGGCGACGGCTGCACCGGACTCGTCACCGACCCCGCCGGCGGCGCGAGCGTCCTGGTCCCGCCCACCCCGGATCCGGCGAGCGCCACCCCGAGCGCGACCCCGACCTCCTGAGCCGCCCCGACCTCCTGAGCCGCCCCCGGAGGGCCCCGGCGGCCGGGGCCCTCCGGGGCCGCTAGACGAAGTTCTTGTCGATGAGCATCTGCAGCACGTTCACATGGAAGTCCGGGAAGTCCATCGGCACGATGCCGAACCGGGCCCGCTGCCCGGTGCGGGCGTTCAGGTACGGGTAGACGGCGCGGTCCATCAGGGTCTGGGAGCTGGTCTTGGGCCAGTAGCCGCCGGCGTAGCTGAGGAAGTTCACGAACATCCTCGGGTAGGTCGGATTGAGGAAGGCCTTGTCGAACTGGGCGACGATGTCCCGGCCCTTCTCGCCCAGCGGGTCGAGTCCGCTGATCTGCCAGACGTCCTGGGTGTCGAACCAGTCGTTCTGGCCGCTGGACCAGCCGATCAGGCCCCACGGGTTGGCGAAGTCGGCGATCAGCACGACCTTGCCGCGGGCCGCGCCCAGGGTGGGCCAGCCGTAGAGGTGGAACAGGGCGCGGTAGCCCAGGTCGTCCAGGTAGTGGTTCACCCGCCGCTGGAACTCCGTGTCGTCCAGGGCCTGGCCGCCGGCGTGCTCGTTCCTCAGCCGCATCAGGACCGTCTCGCCCGGGTGCGCCTGGAGGAAGGACCGGCACTGGTCGAGCACGTCCTGGAGCCGGAGGTGCTGGTAGGCGTCGGCGTGGTAGATCCCCAGTTCGTCGGGCGCCCCCTCCAGGCCGTTGCAGCGGATGTCCAGGAAGCGGACGCCCTCCTGCAACTGCTGGGGCAGGCCCCAGTTCTGGGTGTGCGACCACTCGGTGCCGTACCAGGGGTTCTGGCAGCAGGAGTCGTGGGTGCCGGGGACGGTGAGGTCGAGCAGGGACAGGTTCCCGTCCAGCCGGCCCATCCAACTGTCCGTCGCCAGCCCGCCCGGGGTGGTCGAGGTGCCCGACGCCCGGGCGGCGGATGGCACCCCGAAGAGGCTCCCGACCGCGGCCGCACCACCGGCCCCGGCGCCCCACCTGAGAAGATCACGACGTGCGATGCCCATGGACCGGCTCCCTCTGCTCCGCGCGCGGCTGTGACGACTTGACCCGACACTCCTCGAACGAGCCCGCCGCGTCAACGGGTTCAGCGCGGCGCCGGCTCCCGCCCGTCCGGGCCGACCACCAGCCACCAGGCCGGCAGCTCGATCCGCTCGCCGTCCGGGGTGAACTCGGTCAGGGACAGCGGCAGTTCGCCGGAGGTCAGGACGGTGAGGCCGGCCGAGCGGAACAGCCCGTCGAAGGCCGCGTCGGCCACCTCGGCGGGGGCGAGGCCGTGGGCGAAGACCGGGCGCAGCTTGGCGGGCGGCCCGGCCGGGGACTGGGCGAGCTCCCGCAGGACGGCCTTGGCGGCCTCGGCCAGTTCGACGACGAAGGCCCGGCCGCGCGACCCGAGCAGGGTGGCGACGGCCTCGGCGACCGGGCCGCGGTCGGCCGGGTCGCTCTGGTGGATCACCCCGCGCACATACACGTCGGCGTCGCCCAGGCGCTCGTGCAGGGCCCGGACGGCGGCCGGGTCGGTGGCGTCCAGCTGGGCGAACTCGGCCTGGCCCGACCGGTCCTGGCGCCGGGCGAGCCCGACGGCGGTGTCGGAGAGGTCGACCCCGACGGCCCGGGGGAAGTGCTCGGCGAGGAAGCGGGTCTGCCGGCCGTTGCCGCAGCCCAGGTCGACCACGGGCAGCCGGGGCTCGCTCAAGTAGGGCGCGAACAGGGCGAGGTGGCGCTCCGCGGTGAGGGCCGGCTCGGCATCCCAGATCACCGAGCCGGGCGCCTCGGGGGCCTCGCCCCAGAAGCCCTCCCAGGCGTCCCGGTACCGATTCGTCACGCTCATGGCTGGGCCTCCGGATGTCACGCACAGTGCCGGAGTCGTGTCTATCGGTTGTGGGCGCGACAGGGCAAGGACCTCGGGCCCGACCGCTCGCGTGGCGTCGGGCCCGAGGTCGTCCGCCGACCGCCGCCCCCGGGAGGCCCGTTGACGGCGCTCGCGCTCAGCAGCCGGGGTGCCAGTCGGCCTCGAGTGCGGCAGCCCCGTCCTCGCGGGTGACGGGGTGCCAGTGGGCGTGCAGCCCGGCCGGGCGGGCGGTCGAGCGCGGCGCGCCCATCGCCCCCAGGACGGAGTTGTCCAGCGGGCTGGCGGACAGCCGCTCCAGCACCTGCGCGAACGCGGCGCGCAGCCCGTGGCCCCGGTGGCGCACGTCGGGGACGACGGAATGGAACGCAGCGACGACGGACATGCGGATCACCTCCGGAAGGACCTGCGGACCTGCAGGTACGCCCCCCAGCTTGCGCCGGTCCGCCCGTGCCCACGCCTGGATTGACGCACTGCTGACGCACCGCTGACGGGGTCCTGATGGCGGGGCCTCGTCCGTGTGCCACCCGGCGGCGCCGGCGGCCGGGTGGACGGGCCTTCGCGCGGAGTGCCCGAATGTGACCTGGCCGGTATTCCGGAGGTGGTTGCGGAAAAGCCCGGTCGGCGTGCGCCGGCGGGTATTGTCAGGCGCCCGCCAGAACCGGGGGGCAGCAGCCCCGGGGAGGGTGATCGGAAGGGCATCACCGCCGGTCAGAGCCACTTGTTCAGGTTTTCATCAAATTCCGTTCACGCTACGGACATTGACCTGGAGCCAGCCCCCGGGAGGTCTATCGTCAGCAATTCCCCAGCCCTTGGTAAATCCTGTTCCCAGGCGGCTGCGCGGGGCCGATCAGAGCGGGCATTATCGGCTGCCATGAGTCGACTCACCGCAATACCGCAGGGGGCTTTCGCGTGAAAGCCTTCCGCTTCCTCCCCGTCGTCGCGCTGGCCGTCGCCACCGCGGTGATCGGGTTGGCCACCGTCGTACCCGCCTCCGCGACGACCTCGCGGGTGGACCTGAACGTCCTGGTGGTCACCGACGGCAACCCCTGGGTCGAGGGCATCCGGCAGCAGCTCTCCGCCGAGGGCGTGCCGACCACCGTCATCGACCTGACCAGCACCAGCCGTGCCACCATCACCGCCGGCTTCCTGGCCGACACCCTGGCCGACGGCACCCCGCACGGGCACTTCGAGGGCGTCGTGCTGCCCAACGACGCGCCGGCCCAGCTCTCCGCGGCCGAACTCGGCACGCTGAGCGGGTACGAGCAGACCTACCAGGTCCGCCAGGTGGACGCCTACGTCTGGCCCGGCGCCGGCACCGGCCTCAACGCGCCCACCTGGTCCGGCTCGATGGACGCCACCACCGCCACCGCGACCGCCTCCGCCCGGGCCGACGCCTTCCACTACCTCAACGGCCCGGTGACCTTCGAGGGCACCGCCGGCGGCAGCGGATCGTACGGCTACCTGCCCACCCCGCTGCCCGACAACCCGGCCACCGGCTCGCACTTCGAGCCGTACCTGACCGAGACCATCCCCGGCACCGGCACCCAGGGCACCCTCGCCGGGGTGTACACCTCCGGCGGCCGCCAGCAGCTGGTGCTGACCTTCGCCTACAACTCCTACCAGCAGCAGTTCCGGCTGCTGGCACACGGCATCGTGGACTGGGTCACCAAGGGCGTCCACCTCGGCTACTGGCGCAACTACTTCTCCGCCCACATCGACGACCTCTTCAACGCCAACTCCCGGTGGAGCCAGAGCGGTCACTGCACCCCCGGCGAGGGCGACTGCGTCGGCAGCGTCCCGGCGACCACCGCGATCCGGATGACACCCGCGGACGTCACCGCCACCGTCGCCTGGGAGCAGCAGAACGACTACACCCTGGACTTCCTGTTCAACGGCGGCCCCAGCCTGGACTACGCGGAGGCCGACGGCGGCACCGACCCGCTGACCACCGCCCTGCTGGCGAACAAGAACAGCTTCATGTGGCTCGACCACACCTACCAGCACCCGTTCCTGGGCTGCGTGCAGAACTTCACCGTGATCCCGTGGAAGTGCCAGACCGACTCCACCGGCGCCACCCAGTACGTCGACCAGGCCACCGTCAACAGCCAGATCCAGCAGAACATCCAGTTCGGCCAGGCCAACGGGCTGCCGTTCCGGCCGGGCGAACTGGTCGCCGGCGAGCACTCCGGCACGGTGATGCTGCCGCAGCAGCCCAACGACAACCCGAACTTCCTCGCCGCCCTCAGCCAGAACAACATCCAGTGGCTCGGCGTGGACGCCTCCCGGGAGACCGGCCAGCGGCAGATCGCCTCGGCGCTCGGCGTGCCCCGCCACCCGGTCAACGTCTTCTACAACGTCTCCACCGAGTCCGACGAGGTGAGCGAGTACAACTGGCTCTACACCTCCAAGGCCAACGGCGGCAGCGGCAACTGCGAGGCCAACCCGGCCACCACCACCTGCATCCCGCCGCTGGACCTGAACGTCGGCTGGGCGGACTACGTGCTGCCGATGCAGGTGAGGATCACCCTCGGGTACGTGCTCGGCAACGACCCCCGGCCGTTCTTCATGCACCAGTCGAACCTGACCGACGACCGGCTCGCCCTGCAGACCCTGACGAACATCCTGTCCACCTACCGCGGTTGGTACACGGCCGACACCCCGATGGTCAACCAGACCCTCACCGACGCCGGCACCACCCTCCGGCAGCAGGCCACCTGGCAGCAGACCCGGAACGCCGGCACCGTCAGCGGCTACGTCCAGGGTGGCGTGGTCACCGTCCAGGGCCCGGCCGGCACCAGCGTGCCGGTCACCGTGCCCACCGGCACCACCGTGACCGGCGGCGCCGCCTTCGGCAGCGGCTACGCCGGCGAACAGTCCGCCTACACCACCCTCGGCACGGCGCCGACCAGCCTCACCGTCGCCAACGCCCTCTTCGGCACCACCACCAGCGCCAGTCCGACCCCGAGCACCGGGCTCGCCCTCGCCTCCTATGCGATCGGCTCGCCGCACGAGGTGCGCCGCACCGGCACCACCGTGACCGTCACCGACCCGTTCGGCACCCACGTGCTGCCCAAGCTCGCCGCCAAGCCCGACGAGGAACTGCACGTCGGCGGCACCCACCACCACCCGTACCAGACCCCGGTGGCGCAGACGAAGAAGTAGGGCCCGCCCGGCACCCACGGCCGGCCGGGGGCACCCGCCCCCGGCCGGCCCGCCACTGTCGGCGGCGCTCGCTACGCTCCCGCCATGACGCACACGACACATGCCCGCCTGGCGGCGGATCAGGATGAACGGGCGCTGCTGGAGGCGGTCTTCGTCCCCGGCGAGGGTCTGGGGGTGCGGGGGAGCGACCCGCTGACGGTCGTCCAGACGGTCGAGGTGACGGAGGTGACCACGATCCGGGTGCCCAGCGGACGGCTGGTGGTGAGCACGCCGTGGCCGGATGACGACTACGAACTGAACACGCCGGAGGGGCGGGAGTTGGCCGAGCGGATCCCGTCCGGCAGCTACCGGGTGGAGGCCGCGTGGGTACCCGCGTCCTACGGGGACGGGGAGGATTGCGAGGTGGCCGCTGTACGGCTGCGCGTGACCGAGGCGCCGGTGGTCGCCTGGGAGAACGCCCTCGGGGTGGGCGAGGACCTTGAGTTCCTCCGTCCGGGTCGGCGGTTCCGCTTCCCGGTGTCCGACATCCCCGTGGCGTGTTTCGCCGACGCCACGGCCTGGGAGGAACTGACCCTTCCGTTCCGGCAGTTCCAGCAGGACCTGCGCGACGGCACCGACCTGGCACAGCCCAGGGAGGAGCTGGGCGCAGGCCGGTTCGAGCGGGTGCGCCACGACGGATTCGGGGCCGACCTCGTGACCTTCACGGCGGACTACGACAATGTGGTCTGGCTCGGCCGGGCGGCGGACGGGACGGTCGCATCGGTGGTCGTGGTCGGCGGTTTCCGGCCGTACCCGTACTGACGGGGCGGCCACCCGCGGGCTGCGGCTGAACCCCGTTCGGCGGGCGCAACGTTGAGCGGGACGGAACGGGAGGAACACGGGATGGAAGCGGACGGGCCGGAGCTGCGGGCGTACGTCGCGGCGCTGGTGCGGATGGGCGCGCCGGTGCTGCCGGGGCCGTCCGGGCTGGCGGTGCCGGCGGGCAGTGCGGCCGAGGTGACGGCGGTCGCCCGGCGGCTGGCGCTGGGGGTACTGCCGGATCGGGGGTGCCGGCCGGAGCCGACGCCGGGGCTGCTGGGGCTGGCACGGGCGCTGGTGGTGGACGAGCACCCGTCGGCGCCGGGGTGGACGGTGGCGCAGCGGGAGCGGCTGGCGGGGTGGGTCGCGGTGCTGATCGAGCACCGGGGCGAGGACGGGGTGCAGGAGCTGGTGCGGGCGCTGAACGGGGACTGAACGGGGACTGAGCTGGGACTGAGCGGGGGCTGGGCAGGGACCGGGTGCGGCACCCGTCGACGGGGCGGGTGCCCGGCGCGGCGGGGCGGGGCGTTGGCGGATCGTTGGCAGGTCCTTGGCGGCGCCCGGCAGGCTGGGGTGAACCGCCACGGGGGATGTCCGGCGGAAGCCCTGCCATGTGCCCTTGCCCGACCTGAGAGGTAGCGCGTGTCGATGCAGTCCGTCGCTCAGCCCACGCCCGTAGTCCAGCCGCCCGCGGGCCCCCCGGCCGTCCCCGCGGCGACCCCGGAGCCGGCCCCGGCCCGACCGACCCTCGACCCCGACTCCCTGGCCGAGATCCACCGGCTGCACGGGGGTTACCTGCTGCGCGCCCTGCTACGGGCCACCCGCGGCGACCACGGCAAGGCCGAGGACATCCTCCAGGAGACCCTGCTGCGCGCCTGGCAGAACCCGGCGGCGCTCGCGGCCGGCCCGGAGCACAGCCGCCCCTGGCTGTTCACCGTCGCCCGGCGGATCGCGATCGACCACTACCGGATGGCCGCCGCCCGCGCCAAGGAGGTCTTCGGCGAGCCGGTGGAGGACCGGCCGGTCGCCGACGACCCGTACGAGCAGGTGCTGGTCGCCCGGGACATCGCGCTGGCGCTGCGGCGGGTGCAGAAGCACCACCGCGAGGTGCTGGTCGAGCTGCACCTGAAGGACCGTTCGGTGCTGGAGGCCTCGGTCGAGCTGGGGGTGCCGCCGGGGACGGTCAAGTCCCGGAACTTCTACGCCGTCCGGGCGCTGCGGCCGGTCCTGGCGGCGGAGCACGGGTACGCGCCGGTCACCAACTGAGTGCCCGGCCGCTGTCGCGCGGGTCGCCGGCGTGCGGGGCGCCGGCGTGCGGCCGGTCGTCGGCGGCCGGCCCGGCGTCGGCGCGCAGGCTGAGCGAGGCCTCCAGCCCGGCGGTGAACTCGCTGCGCCGGCCCGCCAGCCGGTCGTGCCGCCGGAACCGCTCCAGCGCCGAGGCCAGCCGCGCGCGCACCTCCGGCGTGCGGCCCCGGGCCACCAGGTGGGCCGCGTAGGAGTGCTCGGTGACGGCGTGCAGGTAGAGCAGGCCGGCCTCCTCGCAGGCGGCCAGCAGCCGGTGCCAGGCGAGGTTCGCGGCCTCGTCCCGGACGGTCGGCGGCAGGGCCTGGGCCTCGGTCAGCAGTGACCACAGGTGCACCTGGGTGACCGGGCGGGGCGGCAGCAGTTCCCGGGCCTCCCGGGAGTGGAGCCGGGCGTTCGCCGGGTCACCGGTCGCCAGGCTCACCCAGCCCTGGTGGACCAGGGCGTCGACCAGCCGGTTCCGGTTGCCCGAGTCGACGGCGAGCGCGGTCGCGTCCGCCGTCAGCCGCCGCGCCGTGGCGCCGTCCCCGAGCATCGCCGTGACCAGTCCCAGGGTGGCCAGCGCGCGGACGCGCGCCGAGTCGGCGGCGGGCCCCTCGGCGGACTCGGCGGCGGCCACCCCCTGACGGGCCGCCGCGGCGGCCTCGTGGCGGCGCTCCAGGCCGACCAGCGCCTGCGCCCGGCAGTTGTGCAGGAAGGCCGCCGCGACCGGGTCGGCGCAGCGCTCGGCGGCCGCCAGGCCGGTCTCGGCGCGGGCCAGCCAGTCGGTGAAGCGGCTGGCGCCGTAGTAGAGCGAACCGGTGGTCAGGGCGAGCCGCCAGGCCCGGTCGGGGCGGGTGGCGGCGCTCTCCTCGATCAGTGCCCGGACGGCGGGCTCCTCGGCGCGGAACCAGTCGAGCGCGGTGCGGATGTCCGCGGCGGGCGGGACGGGCCGGCCCGGCCGGTCGGGCGCCCCGGTGTCCTCCTGGCCGGGGTCGAGGTAGCGGCCGCAGTGCTGCAGCGCGGCCTGGTAGTGGTCCAGCAGACGGGTGCGGGCCTGCTCCCGGTGCTGTTCGGACCGCTCGGCGAGCAGGTCGGCGGAGAACAGCCGGACCAGGTCGGTGCGGTGGTAGCGGCCGGGGGCGGCGCCGGTGAGCAGGTGGCGGGAGGCCAGGTCGCCCAGCGCCCGGTGGGCGGTCGCGGCGTCGGTGCCGAGCAGCGCGGCGGCGGCCAGACCGTCCACCTCGCGGCCGGGGTGGACGGCCAGCAGGGCGAGCAGTTCGGCTGCCTCGTGCGGTAGTTGACGGCACGTCAGCAACAGCTCCTGGCGCAGGCCGGTGTCACCGTCGACCTCCAGGGCGGCCAGCCGGGTGTGCTCGTCCGCGAGTTCGGCGACCAGGTCGGCGACCGTCCAGCCCGGGTGGGCGGCCAGCCGGGCGGCGGCGAGCCGCAGGGCCAGCGGCAGGTGCTCGCAGAGGCGGACGAGTTCGGCGGCCGCCGCCGGCTCGGCGGCCACCCGCCCGGGCGTCAGCAGGTGCTCCAGCAGGGCCAGGGCGTCGTCCTCGGGCAGCGCGGTCAGCCGCAGCAGGGTGGCGTCGTCGGTGGCGACCAGCTTCTCCAGGGAGCCGCGGGCGGTCACCACGGCGGCGCAGTCCGGCCCCTCGGGCAGCAGGTCGGCGAGCTGGTCGGCGTCGGCGGCGTCGTCCAGGACCACCAGCAGCCGGCGGCCCCTGGTGCGTTCGCGGTAGCGCGCGGCGCGGCCGGCCCGGTCGGCGGGCAGCGCGTCGTCCGGGACGCCGAGGGCGCGCAGGAACCGGCCGAGGACGGCCCCCGGGTCGGCCGGGCCGGCCGGGTCGAGGCCGCGCAGGTCCGCGTACAGCAGGCCGTCCGGGAAGCGGTCGGCGGCCCGGTGGGCCCAGGCGGTGACCAGGGTGCTCTTCCCGCTGCCGGCCGGGCCGACCACCAGGGCCGGTCCGTCGGTGGCCCGGTCGGCGGCGCAGGCGCGGTCCAGCCACCGCGTCTCGGCGGTGCGGCCGATCAGCGCGACGCGTTGGCGGGGCAGCTGGCGGGGGGCCCGCTGGAACGGTACGGCGACCGGGGGAGCGGGCGCCGGGGCGGCGGTCACCTGCACCGCCTCCGGCCGGTCGTCCGCCAGCACCTCGGCGAACGCGGCCCGCAGCGCCGGTCCGGGGCGAATGCCCAACTCGCGGTCCAGCCGCAGCCTGGTCCGGTGGAAGGCGTTCAGCGCGTCCGCGGGCCGTCCGGCCTGGTGCAGGCAGCGCATCAGCAGGGCCACCAGCTCCTCGCGCAGGCCGTCCCGCCGCACGTTCTGCTCCAGCACCGCCACCGCCGCCGCCCCCGTGCCCTGCCGCAGCCGCAGCCCGGCCCAGTGGAGCAGCGCGGCGGTGGAGGACTGCTTCAGGTGGTTCACCGTGGCGGCCCGCAGCGGGGTGTCCGGCAGGTCCGCCAGGGCCTCGCCGCGCCACAGCTGCAACGCCTCCTCCAGCAGCGCGATCGCCTCCCCGTCGGCCTCGCGCTCGGCGCACTCCCCGGCCAGCCCGGCCAGCCGGGCGAACCGCAGCGCGTCCACCTCCTCGGCCGGCCCGCTCAGCAGGTAGCCGCAGGCCCGGGTGTGCAGCTCGAACGGGGAGTCCGCCAGCACCTTGCGCAGCGCCGCCACGTGCCCCTGCACCGCCGCCCGGGCACTGGCGGGCGGACGCTCGCCCCACAGCAGCTCGCAGAACTGGTCCATGGTCACGACCTGGCCCAGCCGCAGCGCCGGCAGCGCCAGCACCGCCCGCCGCTGCGCCCCCGCCAGGGTGGCCAGACCGCCCGTCGCGACCTGCAGTTCCACCGGCCCGAGCAGCCGAATCCGCACCAGTACCCCCACCTCGCCGCACCCGAGAACCGTCGGCGGCCTGCGGGGTGGAGCAGTGTAGTGCGCACACGTGTCCTGCCCCTATCCGGACGGTGGTCGTCGGTGGGGCCGCCGTGGGTAGAGAGTCCGTCGGGGTGGGGGATGGTTGCCTGCGGGGGCGCAGTGGTGTGGTGGGTGGGGCTCGGGTGGGCGGGGGCGTTGTCGGTGCGGCGGCCGAAGGGGCGGGTGCTGCGGGGTGGTGCGCACACGTGTCCGGCCGGTGTGCGGGCGTTCGTCGGCGGTGGGGAGCCGGCCGGGGCGGGGGGACGGTTGCCCGCCGGGGCGGAGCCCGAGGGGGCGGTCGCCTGCGGGCGGTCGGGCCGTCCCGGTAGCGTGCGGGCATGGACGAGACTCACGGGAGACACGTGAACGCCCGGTTCGAGCGGCTGGCCCAGCGGGTCCGCGACGAACTCGCCGCCGCCGGGCTGCCAGTGGTGGCCCCGGGCCTGGACGCGGCGCTGGCCGTCGGCGCGGAGGTCCGGGTGAGCACCTGGAACCAGCACTTCGGCGAGGAGCCGGAGGTGCTGGTGAGCTGGCACCTCAGTCCCCGGCTGCGGTGCAGGGCGACGGCGGACCTGGAGCGGGGCGGGGAGCCGACCGCGGCGGCCCGGCAGGCCGGCGGGATCCACACGGCGATGGCGGCGGCGGTGATCGCGGTCCTGTCCGCGGCCGGCTTCACCGCCCGGGACCGGGCGGACGACTACGCGCCGTTCGACGTGCTGGTCCTGGACGGCCCGGACGTCAGGACGCCGCCGGTCTGGTCCGAGCAGGCGGAGCGCCCGCGGCGGACGGCCGGCGAGTCCGTCAGCTGAACCGCCGGGCCTCGGCCCGTCGTCCTCTCCTAGGGACCGTCTTCGCACTCCCGTCCGTCCGCCCGGGCGGACGGACGGGGCGGCGTCGGGGGCACCGGGGAGCGTCGGCCCGCAGGCGGGAGTTCGAAGCCGGGCCCGGGACGGGCCCGACGCCCGTGGCACGGGGGAAGGGAAGCATGGAGATCGAGCTGCTCGGGCCGATGGTGGTCCGGCGGGCCGACGGCACCGAGGTCACGCCCTCGGCCCCGAAGCGGCGCGCCCTGCTGGGGGCGCTGGCCGCCCGGCTGAACCAGCCGGTGGGCGCCGAGGAGCTGATCGAGCTGGTCTGGGACGGCACCGCGCCGCCGACCGCGCGGGCCGCCCTGCAGGGCCATGTGGCCGCACTGCGGCAGCAGTTGGACGATCCCCGGCTGGTCCTGGGCACCCGCGGCGGCGGGTACGTCCTGGAGGGCGACGCGGACCGGGTGGACCTGGTGCGGTTCGGCGCGCTCTGCGACCGGGCGGGCCTCCTGCTGCCGGAGACCGTCGCCGGGGTGGGGGCGCACGCCGCGGCCGTCCCGCTGCTGCGCGCGGCCCTCGACCTGTGGCGCGGGCCGGCGCTGGTCGACTGCGGGTCCGCCCTGCTGCGCGAACGCACCCTCCCGTACCTGACCGACCTGCGGCTGCGCGCCCTGGACCGGCTGGCGCAGGAACTGGTGCTGGCCGGTCGCGGCGGCGAACTGGTGGCCGAGCTGACCGAGGCGGCCGACGCCCACCCCAGCCGGCAGCCGCTGACCGCCCGGCTGGTCCAGTGCCTGGAGCAGGCCGGGCGCGGGCCGGAGGCACGGGCCCGCTACGACCACGCGGTGGCCCGGCTGGTCGGTCCGCCGGGGCCGGAGCTACGGCTGGCGGGTGAGCAGCTGGCGCGCCACGCGGCGCCCGACCGGCGCTTCATCGGCCGCACCGCCGAACTCGCCCGGCTGCACGAGGCACTGGCCGTGGCCGCCCGGACCGGCCGCCCGATCCTGGTCACCGGCCCGGCCGGGGTGGGCAAGACGTCGCTGGTCCAGCACTGGGCGGCGCAGCGCTTCCCCGAGGGCGTGCTGCGCGCCGACCTGCGCGGCACCGACCCGAACGGCCCGCGCGAGCCCGCCGACGTCCTGGCCGGCTTCCTCACGGACCTCGGCATCGCCCCCGGGGCCGTCCCCGCCGATCCCGCCGAGCGCGCGGCCCACTACCGCGAACTCCTCGCCGACCGCCGGATCCTGATCCTGCTGGACGACGCCGCCTGCTACCGGCAGCTCGCCCCGCTGCTGCCCGGCCTGCCCTCGGCGGAGAGCACCGCCCTGGGCCCGGTCACCGTCGTCACCAGCCGCAACCGGCTGCGCGACCTGCTGGTCCACGAGGACGCGCTGGCGCTCCCGCTCGGCCCGCTCGCCGCAGCGGACGCCCACGCGCTGCTCGCCCGCGCCCTCGGCCCGGACCGCCACGCCGCCGCTCCCGAGACGGCCGCCGAACTCACCGACCTCGCCGAGCGCTGCGACCACCTGCCGCTGGCCCTGCGCCTGGCCGCGGCGCGGCTGGCCGCCCGCCCGGACTGGTCGCCGGCCGACCTCGCCGCCGACCTCGCCGACGAGCAGACCGGCCTGGCCGCCCTGGCGGGCGTCGGCACCGAATGCGGCCCGACCGGCGTCACCGCCGCCCTGGACCGCACCTACCGGACCCTGCCGCCCCCCGCCGCCCGGCTGTTCACCCTGCTGGGGCTGCACCCCGGCGCGGAGATCGACACCGCCACCGCCGCCGCCCTCGCCGACCTGCCGCCCGCCGCCGTCCGTACCCAGCTGACCGCCCTCGACGCCGTCCACCTGCTGGCGGAGACCACCCCCGGCCGCTACGCCCGCCGTGAGCTGGTCCGCCGCTACGCCGCCGGGCAGGCCGCCGCGCTGGACTGCACCGAGCGCTTCGGTGCGCTCGACCGGCTGATCGCCCACTACCTGGAGCTCACCGCCCCCTGGGGCGGCGACCAGGCGGACGGGGCCGCCACCGCCCGGCCACCGGCCTGGTTCCGCCGGGAGGAGAGCGCCCTGCGCGCCGTCGTCCTCTGCGCCGAACAGTACGGCCGCACCGGCGCCGCCTGGCAACTCGCCCACCGGATCAGCCTGTTGCACGAACGGTCGGACGAGGCCGCCGGCCGGGACCGGACGCACTGGCGGGCCGTCGCCGAGATCGGGCTGCGCGCCGCGCACGCCGACCGGGACGACGCCGCCCTCGCCCGGCTGGGCACCGACCTCGCCGTCCTGCACGTCCGCCGGGCGGCCCACCGCACCGCCCTGGAACAGCTGGACGCGGCCGTCGCGGCCGCCGACCGGGCCGCCGACGCCCTGCTGCGCCACCACTGCCGTGACCGGGTGGCGGCCGCCCTGGTGCGGGCCGGACAGTACGACCGGGCACTGCCGCTGCTCACCGACCTGGTGACCGCCGCCCGCACTCCGACGGCCGGCCACCTGCTGGTCCGCGCGCTGACCGGGCTCGCCGAGGCGCTGGTGCTGGTCGGCGCTCCGGAGAAGGCGCTCGCCCACGCCGACGAGGCGGTCCGCCTCGCCACCGCCGGGACGGCCGGTTCCGCCGGTGACCGTCCGGGCGGCGTGGCGGCGGTGCTCGCCACCCACGGCCGGGCCCGCGCCCTGTACGCCCTCGGCCGCCGGGACGCCGCACTGTCCTCGGCCCAGCTCGCCGTGGCGCTCGGCCGCACCGTCGGCGACGCCGCCGTGGAGGCCCGCTCGCACGGGCTGCTCGCCGACCTGCTGACCGAACTCGGCCGCGGCGTGGAGGGGGCGGAGGCCAGACGGCGGGAAGAGCTGCTGGGCCGGGTCTGAGGCCGGGCCGTCGCGTTCCCGCTCCTCCGCACGGGGGAGCCGGCGGCGGAGGCGGGACAGGTCCCGGTCGGCGGCCGGGGGCGCGGCGGCCCGCAGGCGGGAACGTCGACGACGGTCCCAGCGCACAACTGCCTCCCGCACCAGCGCCGCAGGCGGAACTACCGGCGGTTCTGGCGGGCGGAGCCGGCCGCCGGGCGGCCGCGTCCCGGGCGTCCCCGCAGGCGGAGGCCTGGTACGCGCGGTACTTCCGCCGGGGCATACTTCTGCCTGAGGGGATCTGCCCGGCACGCTGTCCGGCAGAAACTGCGGCAGAACCGCGTGCGCGCGGACCAGGGGCGGGGCGGGCAGATGACGGTTGCGAGCGGAACCGGGGAGTTCGGCTACCTGCTGGCCGGGCACCGGGTGGCGGCGGGCCTGACCCAGGAGGACCTGGCCGCGACAGCCGGGGTCAGCCTGCGCGCCCTCGGCGACATGGAGCGCGGCCGCACCCGGGGGCCGCAGCGGCGCACCGTCCAGGCGCTGGCCGCCGCGCTGGGGCTGGACGGCCCGCAGACCGCCGCCCTGGAGCGGGCCGCGCAGTCCGGCCGCCCCCGGGGCGTGCGGCAGGTGCCGCCGCAGGGCGGGGCCGTACACCCGGCCGTACCGGAAGCCGTACCGGAAGCCGCGTTGGAGGCCGTCCCGGAGACCGCCGGAAGCCCCAAGCCCCCCGCAGCTCCCGCGCCCCCCGCAGCTCCCGCGTTCCCGGTGCCCGGGGGTGACCCCGCGCCGCCGGGCGCGCTCGCCCTGCCGCGCGACCTCGCCGACTTCACCGCCCGCGAGCAGGCCCTCGCCGAACTCGCCGCGCTCACCGCCGACCGGCACCCCGTCCACCCCCGGGTGGTGCTGATCAGCGGTCAGCCCGGTCTCGGCAAGACCGCCTTCGCCCTGCACGCCGCCCACTCCCTCGCCCAGGACTTCCCGGACGGTCAGCTCTCGCTCGACCTCGGCGGTACGGCGGCCACCCCGCTGCCCGCCCGGGAGGCGCTCGGCCAGGTGCTGCGCGCCCTCGGGGTGGAGGACAGCGCGGTGCCGGCCGGGACGGAGGAGCGGGCCGGGCTGTTCCGCGCCCTGGTGCGCGAGCGCCGGCTGGTCCTGGTGCTGGACAACGCCGTCGACGAGAGTCAGGTGCGTCCGCTGCTGCCCGGTTCGGGGCCGGCGGTGACCATCGTGACCAGTCGGCACGTCCTGTCCGGTCTGGAGGCGGTGCACCGGTTGCGGCTCGATGTGCTCTCCCCGGTGGAGGCCGCCGCCCTGCTCGCCCGGATCGCCGGGCCCGAGCGGGTCGAGGCCGCGCCGGACGCCGCCGCCGAACTGGCCCGGCTGTGCGGCTACCTGCCGCTGGCGCTGCGGATCGCCGGGCAGCGACTGGTCGCCCGTCCGCAGCAGCCGGTGGCCCAGCTGGTGCGTCAGCTGGCCGCCGAGGAGAACCGCCTGGACCTGCTGGAGACGGGGGACCTGGCGGTCCGCCCGGCCTTCGAGCTGTCCTACCGCCGGCTGCCCGCCGAGTCCCAACGGGTGCTCCGGCGTTGCGCGTTGACCGTCGGCCAGGACTTCACGGCGGCCGTGCTGGCCCGCTACGCGGGGCTGTCGGCCACTCGTACCGAGCTGGTCCTGGAGCAGCTGGTCGACGCCGGCCTGGTGCAGCCGGCCACCCCGGAGCGCTACCGGCTGCACGACCTGGTGCGGCTCTACGCGGGCGAGCGGCTGGCCGCCGACGAGACGGCCGAGGCGGTGGCCGGAGCCCGCACGGAGGCCGGGAGCTGGCTGTTGCGCGAGGCGGCGGCCCGGGGCCTGCGGTTCGACCCGGACCACACGGCGGCCGGTCACGAGGAGGCCGGCCACGGGAGGACCGCCGGTGATCCGTCGGTGCCGCTGACCGAGGCGGCGCGCTGGCTGGAGGAGGAGTACCCGGAGTGGCTGGCGGCGCTGTACCGGGCGCAGCGGGAAGGCCGGCACCGGGAGGTGATCGACACCGCCGAGGCGATGCACTGGTTCTCCGACCGCCTGCTGAGCTGGGACCTCTGGGCCGAGGTGTTCCAGCTGTCGGTGGACTCGGCCCGGGCGAGCGGGGACCGGCGGGCCGAGGCGGTGCACGTGAACTACCTGGCCTGGACGTACGTCACCTGTCTGCACCGCTACCAGCGCGGCGTCGAACTCGCCGGCGAGGGCCTGGAGTTGGCCCGGAGTCTGGGTGACCACGAGCAGCAGGGCTGGGCGCTCACCTACCTGGGCTCCGGGCTGCGGCACCTGCAGCGCTACCGGGAGGCAAGCGACAGCTACCAGCGGGCGGCGGACGCCTTCGCCGAGGTCGACAACCGGGCCGCGATGATCGGCCGGCTGGTCACCCTGCGCGGCGCCGCGACCTGCCTGCGCCACCTCGGCCGGGCCGAGGAGGCGGTGGACTCCCGCCGCCGCGCGCTGGCGGGCGCGCTGGAGCTGGTGGAGCGCTGGTCCTCGCCGCTGATGCACCTGCTGGCGGCCATGACGGCGCACGAACTCGGCCAGGACCGGGCGGCGTTGAAGCGCTGGTCGGCCGCCGAGAAGGCCTACCGGCAGGCGCTGGTGCACTACGAGGCGATCGGGCGCCCGGACAGCATGACCAAGACGCTGACCGAGCTCGGCACCGCGCTGATCGAGCAGGGGCGGGCGGACGAGGCCCGGGAGATCCTCACCGAGGCGCTGACCGACCTCAGCGCGGACGGCCGCCGCGGCCGGCTCTCCCCGTAGCGGGGCCCGGCCGCGGCGCACCGGTCAGATCCGGGTGTCCTCGACCACCGGCAGGCCGCGGTCGACCTGGACGCTGCGCTGGTTCTGGACGCCGCGGTGGTCCTGCACGGCCGGCTTCTTGCCGCAGAAGGCCGGCTCCAGCGCGTTCATCAGCCCCTGGGTGACCGAGCCGTTGTTGGAGGCGTTGGCGAAGACCACCACCGAGCGCCGCCCGTCCGGGGTGGTGAAGGACTGGGTCTGGAAGCCCTGGACGATGCCGCCGTGCCCGTACACGTCCCCGCAGGTGAGCGAGATGCGGCGGAGCCCCAGCCCGTAGGAGATCTTGGCGGTCGGGGTGGGCAGGGCGGCCTCCATCTGGTGCAGCGAGTCGTCGGAGACGAGGCCGCCCGAGCCGCCCGCCATCAGCGCGGTGAGGAAGCGGTCGAGGTCCTCGGCGGAGGAGATGACGGCGCCGGCGCTCCACACCCAGGAGCCGGTCTGCTCGGTGGAGTCCAGCAGCGGCTTGGTGCGGTCGTCGTTGGTGAGGTAGCCGGTGATGTGGTCGCCCGCGATCCGCTGGTCGGGGACGACGAAGGAGGTCTGCTCCAGGCCGAGCGGTTCGATGATCCGCTCGCGCAGCACGTCGGCGTACGGGCGGCCGGTGAGGTGCTCGACGGCGAGGCCCAGCAGCACGAAGTCGGTGTTGGAGTAGGAGTAGCGGCTGCCGGGGGTGTACTGGATTCCGTGCTTGACGGACATGGCGACCATCTCGGCCGGGGTGTAGACCTTGGAGCGGATGCGGGCCTCGAAGGCGGCCGTGGTCTCCTCGCCGGACTGCTCCAGCAGGTCGTTGGTGTGGTCGTAGATGCCGGCCCGGTGTTCCATCACCTGACGGCCGGTCATCGTCCAGCCGTCCGGGAGGGTGCCGGCCGGGAGGTAGTCGCGCAGCGGCTTGTCGAGGTCGATGCGGCCCTCCTCCACCAGCTGCATCACGAGAACGGCGTTGAACATCTTGCTGTTGCTGCCGACCCGGAACCTCCACGCGGAGTTCATCGCGGTCCCGTCCAGGTCGGCCTTGCCGACGGTGAGGGAGCGGGTCCGGTCGTCGTCGCCGTGGTCGCGGATCACCGCGAAGGCGCCCGGGGCGCCCGCGCCGGTGGTGGCCTGAAGCGCACTGAGCACGCCGGCCGTGTCGGGGGTGGGCAGGGCCGGGGCGTCGCGGTCGGCGGCCAGGGCGGGGGTGGCTGCGGTCGCCGCCAGGACGGCAGCGGCGGCGGCCACCGCGAAGGGGCGCAGCAGGCGGGTCTTGGCCATGTTCCTCGACTTTCTCGTGAGCTGACGCGCTGTCGGGATCGCGTCGTATGAAGATCACTATCACCGGTTGAGGGGGATCGGGGCAATGTGAACGCGATTGCCCGCATCATCCGTTGTCGGGTCCTTTCGTCACCCGCACCGTTCGTTTCCCGGCCCGGGGGCAAGGTTTTACCTCCCGTCGTCTACCCGCGTCGACCGGCGCGCCCGCATCCTGTTCGAGCGCCCGTTCGTCGTGTCCACGCCGTGCGCCGCGTGCTCCCCGGTGCCTCCACGCGCCGACTTCCCCCTCACCGACCATGGAGTCCCCATGCCCCTGGCCACGTTCGCGCGCCGTGCCGGTGCGCTGCTGCTCGTCGGCACCGGACTGATATCCGCCTCCGGCGCCGCCCACGCCGACGCCGTCACCGGCACGTACTCGACGATCGTCTTCCCGGACCAGGACCACGGCGCGGTCTACAGCCTCATCGGCTCGGCCACGACGTCCGTCGACGTCACCATGTACGAGCTGCGCGACACCACGGCGGTGAACGCCCTGATCGCCCGTCAGCACGCCGGGGTGCGGGTCCGGGTGATCCTGGACGGGAAGCACAGTTCGGTCAACGGCGCCGCCTACTCCGCTCTGAAGGCCGGGGGCGTCGGGGTGACGTACTCCTCCTCGGCGTTCGTCTACACCCACCAGAAGACCGTCACCGTGGACGGCGCCAAGTCCCTGATCCTGACCGGGAACCTGGACTCCACGTACTACTCCAGCAGCCGCGACTACGGGGTCTTCGACACCGACGCCAACGACGTGGCCGCGATCGAGGGGGTCTTCGCCGCCGACTACGCCAAGACCTCGATCACCCCCTCCGACGGCGACAACCTGGTGTGGTCGCCCACCGACTCCCAGGACCGCCTGCTGGCGCTGATCAACGGCGCGCAGACCTCCCTGGACGTCCAGCAGCTGGAGTTCGGCGACCCGGCCCTGGTGGACGCCATCACCGCCGCCGCCAACCGCGGCGTCACCGTGCGCGTCGTCGGCATGAACCCGAGCTCGTACGGCTCCTACTTCGACGAGGTCACCGGGGCCGGCGCCAAGGTGGTCACCTACTCCTCGACCACCGGCCTGTACATCCACGCCAAGGCCGTCGTCGCCGACTACGGCACCGCCACCGCCAAGGTGTTCGCCGGCTCGGAGAACTTCTCCGACAACTCGCTGAACAACAACCGCGAGCTGGGCCTGATCGTCTCCGACTCCGGGGTGCTCAACACGATCGAGTCGACCTTCGCCACAGACTTCGCCAACGGCACGGCCTACTAGGCCCGTTCCGGCCGGTCGGCACTCCGGGTAGTTCCGTCACCTCCCGTCCGGGTGGCCCCGTGCCGGGGCCGCCCTCCACCCGAGGAAACGTCATGTCTTCGTCCGCGAAGCCCCTGAACGAGCCCTTGAACGACGCCCCCCGCTCCCGCCGCACCGCGACCGCGATCGGCTCGGCCGTCGCGCTGGTCGCGGCCTCCGCCGGGCTGTGGGCGGCCACCGCCACCACCGCCCAGGCAGCCGGGCTGCCCACTCCCGACCACATCGTGGTCGTGGTGCTGGAGAACCACGCCTTCGGCCAGGTGATCGGCAGCAGCAGCGCCCCGTACCTCAACAACACCCTGAAGGCGGGCGGCGCCAGCCTCACCCAGTCCTACGCGATCACCCACCCGAGCGAGCCGAACTACTACGCCCTGTTCTCCGGCTCCACCCAGGGCAGGGTCGACGACAGCTGCGTGACGGTCGGCGGGTTCCAGTCCCCGAACCTGGCCTCCGAGGTGCTCGCCGCCGGGAAGACCTGGGCGAGCTACAACGAGACCCTGCCCAGCCAGGGCAGCACGGTGTGCAGCAGCGGCAAGTACGCGCAGAAGCACAACCCCTGGTTCGGCTTCGGGAACGTGCCGGTCAACAGCGCCAAGACCTTCACCCAGTTCCCGACCGACTACACCACGCTGCCCAACGTGTCGTTCGTGGTGCCGAACCTCTGCAACGACATGCACGACTGCTCGGTCGGCACCGGGGACACCTGGACCAAGAACAACCTCGGTGCGTACGCCACCTGGGCGCAGAGCCACAACAGCCTGCTGGTGGTCACCTTCGACGAGGACAACAGCCTGTCCGGGAACCGGATCCCGACCCTGTTCTACGGCGCCCACGTCACCCCGGGCAGCAGCAGCGCCACCACCTACAACCACTACAACGTGCTGCGCACCCTGGAGGACCTCTCCGGGGCGAGCGGCCACGCGGGCAACGCGGCCGGCGTGACGGACATCACCGGCATCTGGAACTGACCCTCCGCAAGGGGTGCTGTCCACCCCGGACCGGCGGCCGCCCCGCGGTCGCCGGTCCGGCGTCCCGGGGCACTCGACCGGGGGCCCGCCCGCCTGGTATCGATAGGGGCGTGCGATTCGAACAGGTCCCGATGCCGGACGAGGTGGGGGAGCGCCCCCGGGACGGGCGCGGGTACCCGGTGCCGGCGATCACGCCGTGGCAGGACGGGCGGCCGCAGTTCGCCCTGACCGACCACGGGCGCAGCGCCCACTGCGCGCTGGAGCGCCGCTGCTCGGTGTGCGGGGCGTTCATGCCGCGCGGGCCGGTGTGGCGGGTGGTCGGTCCGGCGGAGAGCGCCGCGATCGCGGAGGCGCTCGCGGCCGGGCGCCCCTACCGCAACCTCGCGCCGACCATGGAGGGCCCGGGGCACCGCGCCTGCATGCTGTACGCGTCGATGGTGTGCCCGTACCTGGCCCTGCCCAACGCCCGCCGGAAGGTCACCGCCGAGGGCGCGGCGGACGGGCTGACCGCCGCCGCCGTCCGTGGCGCGGCGCGCGGCGGGACGGGGGCGGTGGTCGGGTTCGGTGACTACGAGTACGCCGTCACCGAGACCCGGGTGCTGTTCCGCTTCCTGGACGTGGTGGAGTTCCGGCCGCACGAGTCGGCCGACGAGCACCTCGCGGAGCTGCGCGCCGAGCTGGCCCGCACGGCCGGAACGTCCTAGCCGGAGGGTCCTGGCCGGAGCGCCCCAGCCGGAGCACCCCAGCTGGAACGTCCCAGCCGGAGCGTTCTGGCCGGAGCGCCCCGGCTGGATTGCCCCAGGGTCCGTCAGGGCCGGTAGGAGGGCAGGCCCTTGATGGTGGAGACCTGGGCCGGCGCCGCCGAGCCGTCGGCCGGCACGGTGCTGACGCCGTCCGGGGTGCGGGCCGCGACGGTCTTGCCGTCGGGGGACCACGCGGGCTCGGTGTAGTCGGTGGTGGCCGAGGGGGTGAGGTCCTTCTCGGCCGACTTCCCGTGCTCGGTGGCGCGGGTGAACAGGTGGTCGTGGCCGTTCACCGAGCGGACGAAGACGATCGCCCGGCCGTCCGCGGACAGCGCCGGCTGGGAGCCCTTGCCGATGTCCTGGGTGGCCGGGCGGATGTAGTCGTCGTAGATGTACACCTCGTCGGCCGGGGTGTTGGCGTACGCGATCTCCGCCTGTTGGCCGCCCGCGTTGGCCCAGGTGTTGCCGGTCTGCGGCGGCTGCGGTTCGCTGCCGGCGTCGCCGCCCTCGGAGTTGTGCGGGGTGAGGTCCGCGACGGTGCCGCCCTTGGCGGGGACGGTCGCCAGCCGCAGCACACCGCCCTTGGCGGCGGCGAACACGATGTTGTTGTAGCGCTCGGTCTCGTTGGGCACGGAGTCCCCGCTGGGTCCCTTGGCGGCGTGCTGCCAGGTCGGGTGGGACCAGGCCTCGCCGCTGGGGGCCTTGGCCAGGGTGGACTTGCCGCTGCCGTCCGGGTTGGCGGTGACCAGGTCGCCGTCGCCGTTGACGAAGACGACCTTCTTGCCGTCGGGGGACCACGCGAGGTCACGGACCACCGTGCCGAAGTCGACGGTGGTGCCGTTCATCGCGACGGTCTTGGTGCCCGTGCTGATCGTGAGGTGGTTGGCCGCGGAGGTGCCGTTGACCTCCTTGCCGCCCGGCGCGGGGCTGCCCGAGTGGGCTCCGCCGCCCGGCGCCGCCGTGCCCGGGGCCGCCGAGCCGGTCGCGCTCGGCGCGGCGGAGCCGGGGTCGCTGTTGTCGGGGCCGCAGGCGGCGAGCAGGACGGCGCTCGCGGTGGTCATCAGGGCGATGGCGGCGGCGGTGCCGAATCTGTTGCGCACGGGCATGGCAGGGTCCCCCTCGGATGGTGCTGTCGCTTTCGACAAGGAGGTTGCCAGTCCGAGGTCAGCACCCGGTGCGTGCTGTGTCACAGCCCTGGAACAGTGCTGCCGGACACGGCGTCAGCCCGCTTGCTCCGTAGGGCCGGGAGCGTTCAGAGGCCGAGTTCGGTGAGGCACGGGTGCCCGTCCGGGCGGGGTCCGGCGGGCCAGTGGAGGAGGCGCTCGTCGGCGGTGATCGGCAGGTCGTTGATGGAGGCGAGGCGGCGGGCCATCAGGCCGTGCTCGTCGAACTCCCAGTTCTCGTTGCCGTAGGAGCGGTACCACTGGCCGTCGTCGTCGTGCCACTCGTAGGCGAAGCGGACCGCGATCCGGTCGCCGCCGTACGCCCACAGCTCCTTGACCAGGCGGTAGTCGAGTTCGCGCTGCCACTTGCGGGTGAGGAAGGCGGCGATCCGCTCGCGCCCGGTGAGGAACTCGGCGCGGTTGCGCCAGCTGCTGTCGGGTGTGTACGCGAGGGCGACGCGCTGCGGGTCGCGGGTGTTCCAGGCGTCCTCGGCGGCCCGGACCTTGCGGCGGGCGGACTCCTCGGTGAAGGGCGGTACGGGAGGGCGCTGTTCGGTCACGGGGTGTCTCCTCGGGAACGGGTGCTCCAACAGTGAGAACGATCGTTCTCGCTTCAGTCGCTACCCTAGGAGAATCATCGTTCTCACGCAAAGGGCACGGCAGATGGAACAGGTGGACCCGCGGACCCGGATCCTCGACGCGGCCGAGGAGCTGTTCTACGGACGGGGCGTCCAGGCGGTCGGGATGGACGCCGTCCGGGCCGCCTCCGGGCTGACCATGCGCCGCGTCTACCAGCAGTTCCCGTCCAAGGACGAGCTGGTCGAGGCCTATCTGCTGCGCCGCGACGCGCGCTGGCGGGCGAGCCTGGCCGTCCACGTCGCGCGCACCGGCGGCACACCCCGGGACCAGCTGCTCTCGGTGTTCGACTGGCTCGGCCGGTGGTTCGCCGAGCCAGGCTTCCGCGGCTGCGCCTTCGTGAACGCCTTCGGCGAACTGGGCGCCGGCACCCCGGCGGTGGCGGCCGCCGCCCGGCACCACAAGGCGGAGTTCGCCGGCTACCTGGCCGGGCTGGCCGAGGCGGCCGGCGCCCCGCCCGCCACCGCCGCCCAGTTGGCCCTGCTCGCCGAGGGCGCGATCACCGTCGCGGCCGTGCACGGGGATCCGAGCGCCGCCGCCGACGCCCGGGAGGCCGCCCGGCTGCTCCTGGACGCCGCCCTGGCGGGACGGGGCTGAAGGGGGCCGGGGCAGCAGAGGAGGCGTCGGAGCGGTCGGCGATGCATATCGTAAGGAAAGGTTCCTCATAACATTGCCCTCCTGGAGCGGCTGTTCCCGGAGGGGTGGGGCGGCAGGGTGGGGCGGGCGGGTCCCGGGGCCGGAACCCGCCCGCCGCTACGGACGTCGCCGTCCGGTGTCCGGGCTCAGGGTGCGTCGGTGTGGGTGAGGGTCTCCCAGCCGATGAAGTAGTTCGCCCCGAACGGGCTGTGCGCCGCCACGTACTGCTCGGTCTGCGGCATCGCCAGGCCCTCGCGCAGGTGGTACTCGTTGTAGGCGAGCTGCACGGCCGGGCCGAGCCCGGTGTTCAGCGAGCCGTCGCACAGCCAGTCCGGGGCGCTCGCGCCGTTGTCGTAGCCGGTGTGGAACTCCAGGGCCTTGAGCAGTCGTTCGCGCCCCTCGCCCCACAGGTCGAGACCCTGGAGCCGGGCCGTCTCGGCGGTCTGGGCGGCGGCCTCCAGGCCCCAGCCGGTGTGGCCGAAGTCCCGGCAGGTCTCCTGGGAGAGTCCGTCCACGAAGGTGGACTGGCCGTTCCAGTACGTGACCAGTGCGGACTGTCCCTGGATCCCGGCCTTCGGCGGCGGCACCGGGAGGTCCCCGTCGGAGGAGAGGTAGACGTAGGCGGGCAGCCGGTGCCGCCACAGGTCGGTGGCTCGGTCGAACAGGTCATGGTCGTCGAGGAAGACGGCGATGCCCATCAGGGCGTCGGTCTGGATCAGCTCCCAGTTGCCGTTCTTGCGCGGGCTGCCGGGCGTCAGCAGCGGCACGTAGACGGTGCGCAGCATGGTGGCGAAGCGGTCGACCGAGCCGGTGGACCAGCCGGCGCCCGAGTGGCGGATCAGCTCGGCGGCGCGGGCCCAGTTGTTGCCCGACCAGCCGGTCTGCAGCGGGGCGTTGGTGTTGGTGTGCTCGCGGATCACGCCCGACCAGGCGTCCATGAGGGAGATCGCCTTGTCGGCGTCCCGCTGGTCGCCGGTGAGCGTCCACAGGAGGGCGTGGGCGTAGGCGGCCATCGAGTCGTCGCGCTCGTCCGAACAGCCGTTGTTTGGGTGCGAACTGGACCCGCACTCGACGGTGGCGCGCGGCTTGGGCTGCCAGTCGGGCGAGGCGTACTTGCTCGCCCGCAGGTCCGCGAGGGCGGAGGTCCAGGGCTCGGCTCCGGCGGCCAGCTTGCCCTTGACGAAGGCCAGTTGCCGCGCGCCGACCAGTACTCCGGGGTGCTGGAAGGCGGCGGCGGGCCGGGCGGCGGGCACCGGGGTACGGGCCTCGGCGGGGCCGGTGGCGGTCGGCAGGAGGAGGGCGGCGAGGGCGGCACCGGCGATCAGCGTTCGGGCGGTGCGGCGGGCGGTGTTCCTGGTGGTGCTACGACCCATGGGAAAGTCACCTCTCGGTGGGGGAGGAGGTCGTGCTCAGGTCCGGTGGTGGGGTGTTAGGAAACCTTCCTAACGAGTGGCATTGAACCACCGACGCGTGAACACGCCAAGCCGCCCCACACCGCGCGGTCCGGCGGCGTCCGACCCCTTGCGCCCCACCCGCCTCTCGTTTATCGCCCGTTGATCGCCGCCGCCTAACGTCGGGCCCATGGACGACAGGACGGCCGAGTGGTCGGGGGCGGCGCCCGAGGGGCGGATGACGGAGCAGGACACCGAGCGGTTCCGCCAGTTGCTGGCCGGGCTGGAGAGCTCGCTGGCGGCGGACCGGGAAGTGGCGGGGCGTGATGCCTGAGGTCGTCGAGCCGCCCGGCCCGGTGGCGGTGCTGCCGCTGTGGCGGCGCGGCCCGGAACGGCACGACGCGCACCGGCCCGGGGTGCTGCGGGGGCACCCCGGGCCGGTGGCGCCCGATCAGCCGCAGGCGGGGTCCGACGAGCGCTGACCGTACGCGCGTCTTGACCGTTCACGGCGCCGTGACGGCTCACGAACGGCGACGGCTCACGAGAAGTCGCAGCAGCAGCCGTCACAGCCGCAGTCGCAGTTGTCGCACCCGCAGTTGTCACACCCGCAGCCGTCGCATCCGCAGCCGTCGCACCCGCCGGTTCCGGAGCCGTGGGAGTCGCCGCCGCCGCATCCGCACCTGCAGCAGTTGCCACAGGTGCCGCAGCTGTCGGAGTCACAGACGTCGCAGCAGTCGCAGCAGTCGTGCCGCTCGCAGAAGCCCTTGCGCCGCTCCCGGCTGAACGGGTCCTCGTGCTCGCAGCAGAGCAGCCGGCAGGTGCAGGCCATCAGGGCCCACATCGCGCACCCGGCGAGCAGGTCGCGCGGCTGCGGCGGCTTCCCGCCGGGCGGCGGGAAGCCCGGGCCCTGGGGCCCTTGCGGGTGCTCGGCGGCGGCCCCGCCGGTGGCACCGTGGCGGCAGCCCGCGCCGTGTCTGGCCCGGCCGAAGACCCGGTCCACCGCGCTCTCCGTCTCGTGCCCGAGCAGGACGTGCACCAGTGCCCGGTCGGTCAGTTCGACCTCGCGCAGTGCGAGCCGGATGCCGTGCACGGCGTCCCGGCAGAGCCGCTCGGCCTCGGCACGGTCGGTGCCGGTGGCGGTCAGCGGGTTCCAGGCGCCCGAGGCGGCGTCGGCGGTCTGGTCCTCGGCGGCGTCGAGAAGGTGGGCGAGCCGGCCGAACAGCCGCCCGGCCTCGGCGAGCGGGGCGGCGTTGCCGGGGCGGCCGGCGATCACGGCGGTGTGGGCGAAGGCGGCCGAGGTGGCGGTCTCGGTGGGCTCGGTGACCAGCAGGACGGAGCTGCCGGGCAGCAGTGAGCGCTCCAACTCGCCCTGCCGGGAGGCCGCGTCGAGCAGGACGGCGGTGTCGAAGCCGACCGTGGAGGCGCTGCCCGCGCTCTTGCGGTCCCAACGCCTGGTCACCGCGCGGGCCCCGGCGGCGACCGGCCGGCGGGCGAACACGCCGTCCCGGTCCTCGACGTGGTCGCGGATCTTCACCGAGGCGAGCGCCAGCGAGACGGCGGCCGCCAGCCGGGCGCCCTCACCCTTGGCGACCGAGGCGCTCCGCATGCCGCGCAGCGGGCAGGGCCCGGCGGTGCGGCGCCAGGAGGAGTCCTCCCGCTCGGCCTGGGCCTCGACCAGGACGGAGATGATCAGCCCGTCGTAGTTGGTGGCGGTCCGGGCGAGCTGCCCGTGGTCGTCCCGCAGGGCGAGGCAGAGTCCGCAGAGGTGCGCCATCCAGGAGGTCTGGAGCTGCTCGGACAGTCGGTGCCTGCACGGTCTGATGATGCCGAACACGATCGTGGTCCCCCTCGCCCGATGGGCCGCTGACCGGCCCTTTTGTCGGCGCACATCATATGATCGCCGGCCGGTCGGGGGCGGGGGTGGGCTGATGCGGAGCCGAGCCGACGTCAGATCTTCACCAAGCTCCCGAACTCCCCGGCAGGCCATCCCATATCCGGGATAGCATCACGGATATGGGAATCGACATCGCCGCCGACGAGCGGCTGGCCGGGCGGCTCGCCGAGTTGCGGGTCGAACGCGGCTGGACCCTGGAGGAGTTGGCGCGGCTCGCCGACGTCAGCCGCTCCACCCTGTCCCGGGTGGAGCGGGCCGAGGTCAGCCCGACCGCCGCGCTGCTCGGGCGGTTGTGCGCCGTGTACGGGCGGACGATGTCCCGGCTGCTCGCCGAGGTGGAGTCCGGCCCGGCCCGGCTGGTCCGGGCCGACGACCAACAGCGGTGGCAGGACGAGGCCACCGGTTTCGTCCGCCGCTCGGTCTCCCCACCGCACGGCTCACTGCACGCGGAGATCATCGAAGGCCGCCTCCCGGCCGGCGCCGACATCGCCTACGACCGCCCCTGTCCACCCGGACTGGAGCACCACCTCTGGCTGTTCGAGGGGCAGTTGGAGCTGAGCCTGGACGGCGAGGCACAACTGCTCGGCCCCGGCGACTGCCTGCGCTACGGCTCCGGCACCAGCCGCTTCCGCAGCCTCGGCCCTGGTGAGGCCCGCTACGCCCTCGTGGTGGTCGAGCCGTGAGCGCCGCCGACGGCCCCACCGGGCCGATAGCCGGGCGCCCGGCCGCCGAACCGCCGAAGGAGCGCTTCGACGCCGCCGGGCGCCGCGTGCTGCTGGTCTGCGTCGCGGGCGGCTTCACCACCCTGCTCGACCAGTCCGTGCTGAACACCTCCATCCCCGCCCTGCGCGAGACCCTGCACGCCCAGCCCGCCCACCTCCAGTGGATCGTCGCCGGGTACTCGCTCGCCTTCGGCCTCGCGCTGATCCCCGGCGGGCGGCTGGGCGACGTCAAGGGCCGCAAGTGGTTCTTCGTCACCGGCCTCGCCCTGTTCACCCTGGTCAGCCTGGTCTCCGCGACCGCCACCGACCCGACGGTGCTGATCGCCGCCCGGCTCCTCCAGGGTGTCGGCGCGGGCCTGGTCAACTCCCAGATGATCGGCACCCTCCAGGACGTCTTCGACGGCCAGCTGCGCGCCCGCGCCCTCGGCATGTACGCCGTCACCGGCAGCCTCGCCTTCGCCCTCGGCCCGCCGGTCGGCGGCCTGGTGCTGGCGGCGGCCGGCCCGGAACTCGGCTGGCGGCTCACCTTCCTGCTCAACGTCCCGTTCGGCCTGGCGACCGTCCTGCTGGCCGTCCGTCACCTGCCCAAGCCCCGCCCCGCCAGCCGCAACGCCGATGCAGGCCCTGTCCGGCGGATCTTGCCGGGTCCGCCAACATCCGCCGGACAGGACCTCGACCTGCTCGGCCTGCTGCTGGTCGGTGCGCTCACCCTGCTCCTGATGCTGCCCTTCGTCCAGCCGCCCGGCCCGGCGGGCTGGCTGGCCTTCGCGGCCGGCGCGCTGGCACTGCTCGGCGCACTCGTCGGGTGGCAGCGCCGCTACGCCCGCACTGGCGGGAACCCGCTGATCCACCCCGCGCTCACCCGCTCCGCGCCGTACGCGCTCGGCACGGCCACCGCGATGGCCCAGTTCGGCTCCTCACTGGCCGCCTCGCTCGTCCTGACCATGTTCCTCCAGGACGGCCTGGGCCTGTCCCCGATGGGCGCCGCCCTGGTCTCGCTGCCCTCGGCGCTGGCCATGGCGACGGCCTCCGCGCTCGCCTGGCGGGTGGTGCGGCGGCTCGGCCGGCGCACCGTCACCATCGGGATGATCGGGTCCGCGCTGGCCATGCTGCTCAGCGGAGCCGTCGCCCACTGGGCGCCCGTCGCCGTGCTGCCCTGGCTGCTCGCCCTGCTCCAACTGCTCAGCGGCGCCTCGGTCGGACTGATGGGCTCCACCAACCAGGCCTACGTGCTGCGCCACGCGCCCGCCGAGGCGGCCGGGGTGAGCGGGGCGATCCTGCAGATGGCGCAGCGGATCGCGGCGGCCGTCGCGGTCTCCGCCCTGTCCGGGGTGTACCTGCGGGAGACCGCCGGGGGCGGCGGCCACCGCTCCGCGTACCTGGCGGCCAGTCTGGTCTGCGCGGCGGTGGCCGGACTCGCCGTGCTGGCCTCGGTGTTCGCCGGCCGGGCGACCGGGCCGGAACGGACCCCCGTCCCGGTGAGCCGAGGGCGAACAGCCGTCCGTTAGGGCCCGGCCGGCGCGTACGGTGGCGGGCATGACGACAGTACGAACGGTGCAGCTTCCCGAGGTCACGCTCGCCTACCGCGAGAGCGGACATCCCGACGGCCCGCCGCTGGTGCTGCTGCACGCCCTCGGCGAGCGCGCCGCCGACTGGGACGCAGTGCTGCCCGACCTCGCCCCCGGCCACCACGTGTACGCGCTCGACCTGCGCGGCCACGGGGACAGCGGCCGCACCGCCGACTACGGCCTGGAGCGGATGCGCGAGGACGTGCTCGCCTTCCTGGACGCGCTCGGCCTGGACCGGGTCGACCTGGTCGGCCACTCGATGGGCGGGGCGGTCGCCTATCTGCTCGCCCAGGCCGCGCCGGAGCGGGTGAACCGGCTGGTCCTGGAGGAGATCCCCGCCCTGTACCCGCGCCCGGCCAGCGTGCCGACCGAGGGCGCGGAGGAACCGGCGCACTTCGACTGGGCGATGGTCCGGGCGATCAAGGCGCAGATCGACACCCCGGACCCGGCCTGGCGGGAGGGTCTGGCCCGGATCACCGCCCCGACCCTGGCCGTCGCGGGCGCGGGGGACAGCCACGTCCCGCAGGAGCGGATCGCCGAACTCGCCCGGCTGATCCCGGACTGCCGGCTGGTCACCATCGAGGCCGGGCATCTGGTGCACAGCGCCCGGCCCGCCGAGTACATCGCCGCCGTGGCGCCGTTCCTGGCCGGCTGAACGGGCGGGCCGTCACCCGGAGACGACCGCCTGCCTGCCTGCCTGCCCGCCCGGCGGGCAGGCAGGCAGGCAGGCGAAGAGCCTAGACCCCCTGCTCGGCGGGGAGGCGGCCGTTGCGGATCGCGGTGAGGAGGTCGGCGTGGTCGGCCTCGGTGCGGTCGGCGTAGCCGACGGCGAAGGCGGCGACCGCCTCGTCGAGGGCCTCGCTCTTGCCGCAGTAGCCGGCCAGCAGGCCCGGGTCGGCCGTGTGGGCGTGGGCGCGGGCGAGCAGGGCGCCGGTGATCCGGGCGTAGTCGTCGACCTGGGCCGGGAGCAGGGCGGCCGGGTCGACACTGCCCTTGCGGTTGCGGAACTGCCGTACCTGGTAGGGGAGTCCGTCGACGGTCGTCCAGCCGAGCAGGGTGTCGCTGACCACCTGCATGTGCTTCTGGCCGAGCACCACGCGCCGGCCCTCGTGCCCGTCCGGCTGCTGCCCGCTGCCGCCGTCCAGGTAGGGCAGCAGGGCGGACGGCCGGGCCTCCTTCACCTGGAGCACCAGCGGCTGGTCCCGGTGGTCGGTGAGCAGTACCACGTACGAGCGGGTGCCGACGCTGCCGGTGCCGACCACCCGGAATGCCACGTCCTGCACCCGGTAGCGGGACAGCAGGGTGCGCACCTCGGCGGGCACCGTGGCCACGTACGGGCCGAGCGACTCGGCCACCGCCCGGGCGGTCGCGTCGGTGACCCGGGTGAGCACCGGCGGGGCGGCCGTGAAGCGCCAACCGCCGTCCGTGGTGCGGGTGGTGCTGCGGGCGGCGAAGCGGGCGCTGGTGTTGCCCAGGGCCTTCGCCCCGACCTTCCGCAGTACCTCGGCGAGGTCGTGTGCCTCGGTGAAGACCACCAACTGCTCGTCGGCCACGGCGTTCCAGGCGTCCAGGGCGGGCAGTCTGGCCAGGGTGCGCATGGTGCGGCGGTAGGAGCCGGCCGCGTGCTGGGCGGCCGCCCGGGCCGTGGTCTCGCCGGCCCCGGTCTCCCGCCCGGCCAGCACCAGGCTGGTGGCGAGCCGCTTGAGGTCCCACTCCCAGGGGCCGGGCACGGTCTCGTCGAAGTCGTTGATATCCATGACGAGTTGGCCGCGCGCGTCGCCGTACAGCCCGAAGTTGGCGGCGTGGGCGTCCCCGCACAGCTGCGCGCTGACGCCGGTCACCGGGGTGCCCGCGAGGTCGGCGGCCATCAGTCCGGCCGAGCCGCGCAGGAAGGCGAACGGGGTGGCGGCCATCCGGCCCACCCGGATCGGCACCAGCCCGGGGATCCGGCCCGCGTTGGAGGCCTCGATGGCCGCCACGGCGGTGGGCCGGTCGGGTGCGGGCGCGAACTCCGAGTGCCGCTCCCGGGGGACGCGCCCCCGCAGCGCCTTGCCCTGCTCGCGGGCCCGCAGGGCCCGGCCGTCCGGTCCGGTCGCGAATCCGGGGACGGTGAACTGCCGCCGCGTCGTGGTGTTCCCGTGGTCCGTCACTGTTCCCCGCCCGCCTTGCTCGAACTCCCGCCCGTGACCTGCACGGATGGCTCATCAGGGGGAGTGACGTCCGGCGTCGCGCGGTGGTTCCTGGGGCGGGGGTGCGGATGTGACGGGTGGGCCGGGCCGTACGGTGGGGCGGGTGGATGATCTTCGGAGGGGACCGGCTGCCCGGCTGTCCGCGGCCGGCGCCGCGCTGCTGACCGTGGCGGCGGGCCTGGGCGTGCGCGCCGTGCTGTCCGGCGACGTGGCCAAGTACGCGGGCGACGCGCTCTACACGGTGCTGGTGTACGCCTTGGTGGTGCTGGTCGCGCCGGGGGTGCGGCCGGTGCGGGCGGCCCTGGGGGCGGCGGGGGTGAGCGGGGCGGTGGAGCTGTTCCAGGCCACCGGGCTACCGGACGCCTGGGGGCGGCACAGCGGGCTGGTGCACCTGGTGCTCGGGTCGACCTTCCATCCGCCGGACCTGTTCTGGTACCTGGTCGGCGCGGCGGGCGCCGCGCTGCCGCACCGGGCCCTGCTGCGCCGGACACGGCGGTCCTGCGGGACCGCCGCACCCGGCGCCGCTGACTGACGGAGCGTCAGAGCGGAAGCAGGTCAGGCCGCTTGGCCTCGACGTGGTCGCCCGAGGACTCGCCGCGCAGGCGCCGCCCGACCCAGGGGATCAGGTACTCCCGGGCCCACTGGAGGTTCTCCCGCCGCTGGTCGGCGGGGGTGAGGGTCCGGGTGGTCGGCCACGGGGCCTCCGGGTCCTCCTGGGTGCGCAGGCCCAGCGAGCGGGCGGCCAGCAGGGCGACCCGCTGGTGGCCCTCCGGGGAGAGGTGCAGCCGGTCCTCGCTCCAGGCACGGCGGTCCTGCACCGCACGCAGCGACCACAGGTCGGCGACCTTGCAGTCGTAGCGGTCGGCGACCGCCCGCATGTGGCCGTTGTAGGTGGCGATCTTGCCGCGCAGGTGCTTGAGCAACGGCACCTCGCGGGTGTCGAAGCCGGTGCAGATCAGCACCGTCCCGGCGTTCTCGGTGAGTTGGGCGATCGCGGCCTCGAAGCGGCCGGCCACCTCGTCCGGGTCGCTGCCGGGCCGCAGGATGTCGTTGCCGCCGGCGCAGAAGGTGACCAGGTCGGGCTGGAGCCGACGGACCTCCGGCACCTGCTCGGCCACGATCTGGTCCAGCAGCCGTCCGCGCACCGCCAGGTTGGCGTAGCGGAACCCGCCCGGCGGCCGGCCGTCGGCGAGCAGCCCGGCCAGGCGGTCGGCCCAGCCGGCGAAGGCGCCGTCAGCACCGGGGTCGTTCAGGCCCTCGGTGAAGCTGTCCCCGAGGGCGGCGTACGAACTGAGGTCAAGGGTCTCCTGGAGGTTCGGCATGAAAGAGATAGTTCACCTCTTCAAGTGACCTACGCCACCGTAGGTGACCCTGGCGGCACGTGAGATGGGCCACGTGCCCTGCCCTGCCCTGCCCGGCCCGCAGAGCGGCGGGCCCGGAAAACCACAAGATCCGCGCCCCCTTCCGATTTCCGGACCGCCAGGACGATGCTCGAAGCACGGCGCGTCGCTGCGGCCGCCGTTCCTTCCTGGGGGACACCTGCCATGAACCGCTCCGAGAACTGGACCGTCGACGACCGCTGCACCAACTGCGACGTCGCCCGACAGCTCGCGCCCGACCTGATCCGCGAGCACGCCCGCAAGTCCGAGCTGATCCGCCAGCCGCGCGACGACGCCGAACGCCGTCAACTGCTCGCCGCCGCCCACGCCTGCCCGACCCGCTCGATCCGCCCCGGCACCGGCCGGCTCGACCCGGCGACCGACCCGTTCCCGCTCGCCCTCGACGAGGACGAGAAGAGGGACGTGCTGATGCTCGGCCACAACTCCCGGCAGACGGCGGGCGCCACCGCCTACCTCTGCCGCCGCCCCACCGGCTGGGTCATGATCGACACCCCCCGCTACAGCGAGGCGCTCGCCGCCCGCTACGAGGCGCTCGGCCCGGTCACCGACGTCCTGCTCACCCACCGGGACCACGCCGCCCACGGCCGGGAGTACGCCGACCGGCTGGGCGCCCGGCTCTGGATCCACGAGGGCGACCTCGCCGCCGCGCCGGACGCCGACCGGGTGCTGCGCGGCACCGACCCGGTGGAGATCTCGCCCGGCCTGGTCGCCCATCCCTTCCCCGGCCACACCCTCGGCAGCGTGCTCTACGTCGCCGACCGGCACTACTGCTTCAGCGGCGACAGCCTCTACTGGTCCCGTACCAACCAGGACATCGAGGTGCAGGAGGCGGTCACCTGGTACTCGATCGAGGAACAGTCCGCCTCCCTGGACCGCAGCCTGGACGCGCTGCGCTTCGAGTGGCTGCTGCCGGGCCACGGCGACAAGCACCGGATGCCCGCCGAGGAGGCGGACCGCCGGCTGCGCGCCCTGGCCGTCCGCGCCCGGGCGCTGCGGACCGAGCCGGTGGACTTCGCGGCGGTGCGCTGGTAACCGGTCCGCGCGGTGACCAGGCCGCACCGGTGACCGGGGCGGGCTGAGGGTCGGGCGGGGGCTCGGCCCGAGGCCGAGCGGGTTCCCGTGCGCCGGGGCTCGCGCCGGGTGCGCGGGGGGTTGCGCCCGCCGGGGGCGTCCGCGCGGGTGTGCGAACGGGGGCGGCGGGGCAGCGGCCTCTGGAAAGACGCGGTCCCCGCACACACCAACTCCCCGCGATCCGAGGACGGTTGAGCAATGCCCACGCACACCCCGGCACGTACGGCGCGACCCCGGCGCTACCTGATGTGCCGGCCGACGTACTTCACGGTGGACTACGCGATCAACCCGTGGATGGACCCGGCGCAGCCCACCGACACCGCACTCGCCGTCCGCCAGTGGGAGCGGCTGCACCGGACGTACCGCCGCCTCGGCCACGCCGTGGAGCTGATCGACCCGGTGCCCGGCCTGCCCGACATGGTCTACGCCGCCAACGGCGCGACCGTGCTGGACGGCCGGGCCCTGGTGGCGACCTTCCGCTACCCCGAGCGGGCCGCCGAGTCCGACGCCTACCAGTCCTGGTTCCGGTTGCACGGCTACCGCGCGGTGCGCCGCGCCGGGCACGTCAACGAGGGCGAGGGCGACCACCTGGTGGTCGGCCGCCGGGTGCTCGCCGGTACGGGCTTCCGCACCTCGCGGGCCGCGCACGCCGAGGCGGAGCAGCTGTTCGGCGTGCCGGTGGTCAGCCTGACCCTGGTCGACCCGCGCTTCTACCACCTGGACACCGCGCTGGCCGTCCTCGGCGACGACCACGTCATGTACTACCCGGAGGCCTTCGACGCCGACAGCCGCTCCGTGCTGCGCGCCCTCTACCCGGACGCGATCCTCGCCGACCGGGCGGACGCCGAGGTGTTCGGGCTCAACGCGGTCTCCGACGGGCGCCGGGTCCTGCTCCCGGAGGCGGCCAAGAACCTGGCGGGCCGGCTCGCCGAGCACGGCTACGAGCCGATCCCGGTGGACGTCTCCGAGCTGCTCAAGGGCGGCGGCGGGGCGAAGTGCTGCACCCTGGAACTCCGCCCGTGACGAGCAGCGCCTGTAGGGTGCGCGGCGAACTCGCCCACCCGGGGCGCCGAGTCGGCGTCGGCCGCGGCCGGTTCGTCGGCCCCGGTCCGCCCGGTGTCATCCCGGGCGGACCGGGGCCGAGGTAGCCGGTCAGGCGCCGAGCCAGAGGTCCGGCCCGAACACCTCGTAGTGGATGTCGGCGGCCGGGACGCCCGCCGCGAGCAGTTGCCCGCGCACGGCGCGCAGGAAGGGCAGCGGGCCGCACAGGTAGGCGGTGGTGCCGACCGGGATCTCGACGGTCGACAGGTCGACCAGGCCGGTGCGCTCGGCCGGCCACTCGCCGAGCGGCTGCTCGTAGAAGACGTGGGCGGTGGCGTCGGGCAGCTTGGCGGTCAGCTGCTCCAGGTCGGCGCGGAAGGCGTGGCTGAGCTGGTCGCGGTCGCCGTGGACGGAGACGACCCGCCGGGTGGAGCCGGTGGCGGCGAGGTGGTCGAGCATCGCGGTCATCGGGGTGTTGCCGATGCCGGCGGAGGCGAGCAGCACCGGGCCATCGCCGTCGGCGAGGACGATGTCGCCCAGCGGGGGCGCCAGTTCGACGGTGTCGCCGGTGTGGAGGTGGTCGTGCAGGTGGCCGGAGACCTCGCCGCCGGGCTCGCGCTTGACGCTGAAGCGCAGCGCGCCGTCGGCTCCGCCGGAGAGGCTGTACTGACGGATCTGGCGGGCGCCGTCGGCGAGTTCGGTGCGCACCGAGACGTACTGGCCGGGCCGGGCGGCCGGGGCGGGGCGGCCGTCGGCGGGCCGGACCAGGTAGGTGGTGACGGTCTCGGTCTCCTGGTGGCGGGCGATGACGGTGTACGGGCGCCACAGGTCGGCCGGGTCGCCGCCGGCGGCGGCCTCGGCGCGCAGCCGGTCCTCGACGGCGATCAGCGCGTTGGCCATCAGCCAGTAGACCTCGTCCCAGGCGGCGGCGACCTCGGGGGTGACGGCCTCGCCGAGCACCTCGACGATCGCGGCGAACAGGTGCTCGTGGACGACCTCGTACTGTGCGCCGGCGATGCCGACCGAGACGTGCTTGTGGGCGATCCGGGCGAGCATCGCGTCCGGCCGCTGGTCGGGGTGGGCGATCAGCGCGGAGGCGAAGGCGGCTATCGAGCCGGCCAGGGCCTCGCGCTGGGTGCCGTTGGCCTGGTTGCCCCGGTTGAACAGGTCGCGCAGCAGTTCCGGGTGCGCGGCGAACAGCCGGTCGTAGAAGCGCGGGGTGATGTCACCGATCGCGCCGCCCACGACGGGCAGGGTGGCCTCGACGACCTCGGCGGACTTCGCGGACAGCATCAGAGGAGCTCCTGACTGGTAGCTGAGAACTACTGAGAACTACTGAGAACTGGTATCTGAGATTCGTATTCAAGCGGATGGGTACCGACTGATCCCTGAGGGGGATGGGGTCAGTCGGCGGGGCCGGCGGTGAGGCTGAGCAGCACCGGCCCGGTGGGGGAGGCCACCAGGTCGTCGATGCTGAGCGGGTCGAGCACGGCGAAGAACGCCTCCTGCGCGGTGCGCAGCGCCCCGCGCAGCCGGCAGGCGGCCCGCAGCGGACACGGCGGGTCGTCCTCGCAGCCGACCACGTCGCCGACGCCTTCGAGTTCGCGCAGCAGCAGGCCGAGCGAGCCGGTCCGCCCGGCGAAGGTGATCATCAGCCCGCCGCCGCGTCCGCGCCGGGCCTCCACCACCCCGAGGTGCTGCAGCCTGCTGACCACCTTCGCCGCGTGGGTGTACGGCACGCCGACCGCCTCGGCCACCTCGCGGGTGGTCGGGTTGTCGCCCTCGCCGGCCACGGCCAGTCGCATGGCGATGCGGAGGGCGATGTCGGTGCTCTTGGTCAGCCTCACGATCGAGACGCTAGCGAATGCGACTCCACAACTCCAATTTCCTGCACGTTCCTGGCTGAGACCCCGGTCACGCCGTGGGCCGGGCCGGCGGGGGTGGGTCGTGGGCCGGGCCGGGCGGTGGGTGCGGCGCTGCGAGGGTCGTCGCGACCGCATCCCGGTCGAAACTGAACAGTTGAAGACATTACCGATCAGCTCCTGACGCGTCATCAACACCCGATCTACGCTTCCTGCGGCTCCGGAGCCACGCCCTTCACCGCACCCCCCGACTGCCGACTCCCCTGGAGATCCCTTGAGATCACGTCGTGCACCCTGGCGCGCCTGGACGGCCGTGACGGCGATATCCGCCGCCACGGCCGCACTGCTCTCCCAGCCCGTCACCGCCGAGGCCGCCGCGCCGCCGCCCGCCGTGACGGCCCGGGTGCCGGTGGCGCCGTACCCGTCCGGGGTGGCGCTCACCCCGGACGGCTCCCGGGCCTACGTGACCAGCCAGAGCAGCGGCACGGTCAGCGTCCTGGACACCGTGAGCAAGGCGGTCACCGGCAGCTTCACCGCCGGGACGGGCTCCTACGCGGTCGCCGTGTCGCCCGACGGCAAGCGCGCCTACCTGACCCACCACCTGGACAACACGGTCAGCGTCCTGGACACCGTGAGCAAGGCGGTCACCGGCAGCTTCACCGCCGGGACGGGCTCCTACGCGGTCGCCGTGTCGCCCGACGGCAAGCGCGCCTACCTGACCCACCACCTGGACAACACGGTCAGCGTCGTGGACACCGCGAGCAACACCGTCACCGCCACCGTCCCGGTCGGCGTCCAGCCCTGGGGCCTGGCGCTGTCCCCGGACGGTACGCGCGCCTACGTCAGCAACGCCGGGGCCGGCACGGTGAGCGTGCTGGACACCGCGTCCGGCGCCGTCACGGCGACCGTCCCGGTCGGCGCCGAGCCGCACGGGCTCGCCGTCTCCCCGGACGGCAAGCGCCTGTACGTCGCGGCCTCCGGCGCCAAGGCGGTGAACGTGGTCGACACCGTGAGCAGCACGGTGAGCGCCACCGTTCCGGTCGGCCACAGCGCCTTCGGCCTGGCGCTCAGCTCCGACGGCAGCCGGCTGTGGGCCGCCGACGGGGACGACACCACGGCCGCCGTGCTCGACACCGGTGCCAACGCCCTGCTGGGCACCGTCACCGTCGGCAACGGCCCGTACTCCGTCGCCCTCGCCCCGGACGGCTCCACCGCGTACGTCTCCAACTACGCCGACAACACGCTCAGCGTCATCGACGCGGCCAGCCGGACCGTCACCGCGACCGTCCCGGTCGGCGCCAGCCCGTACACCCTGGCGCTGAGCGCCGACGGGCGGCGCGGCTACCTCGCCGACTTCACCGGCAACGCCGTCGAGGTGCTGAACTTCCCGCTGCCGGTGCCCGTGGTGACCGGGATCAGCCCCAACGGCGGCTCCGGGGTGGGCGGCACCACGGTGACCGTCACCGGCACCGACCTGAACGGCGCCACCGCCGTCACCTTCGGCGCGGCCGGCCCGGCCACCTCGTTCAGCTGCACCAGGACCAGCTGCACCGCGACCGCCCCCGCCACCACGGTGACCGGCCCGGTGGACGTCCAGGTCACCACGGCGGGCGGCACCAGCGCCGCCGGCCCGGCCGACCGCTTCGGCTACACCGCGCCCAGCGCCCACCTGGCCGTCGCGCTCGCCGCGACCCCGGTCTCCGGCCTGCTCGGCGGTCGGGTCGACTACACCGTGACCCTCACCAACCAGGGCCCCGACCCGCTCACGGCGGCCACCGTCTCCGCCGCCCTGCCCGCCGGGCTGACCACGACCTCGGGCGACTGCACCGTCGCCGCGGGCAAGCTCACCTGCACCCTGGCCGCGCCGCTCGCCAAGGGCGCCGCCACCACCCGGCACTTCTCGGTGGCCGTCGGGCTGCTGAGCCTGGTCTCCTCCTGGGACGTCACGGTGGCCCGCACCGCCGGGGCCCCCGCCGACCCCTCGCCCGCGACCAGCCGGTCCACCCGCAGCTGCACCTCCGTCCTCGGCCTGCTGATCACCTGCCGCTGACCGGCGCTCTCGGAAGACCCCGTCCGTGAGAACCCAAGAACGCCCGGGCGGGGTCTTCCTCGTGCCCGGGGCCACGATCCCGGCGCACCGCTGGACGGAGTGTCCGATTCGGACGTACAGTCCGTCCATGCCTGCCGAAACCCCCGACCCGCGCGTCCTGGCCTGGTCACCGGTCTGCCGCGCGGTGGCGCTGCTGCTCGGGCCCTACGCCGAGGTGGTGCTGCACGACACCGCCACCGACCGGGTGCTGGCGATCTGGAACCCGATGACGGCCCGCGCCCCCGGCGACCCGTCCCTGCTGGGCGAACTGGACGAACTGGACCCATCGGCGCCGGACGTCTACGGACCGTACGAGAAGCTGCTGCCGGACGGGCGGCGGCTGTCCACGGTCAGCGCGGTGCTGCGCGACGCGGCCGGCCGGCCGTCGGCGGTGCTCTGCGTCAACCTGGACCGCGGCCCGCTGGACCAGGCCGCCGCCCTGCTGGCGAACTTCGCCGCGCCCACCGCCCCCCGCCCCGAGTCGCTGTTCGAGCGGGACTGGACGGAGCGGATCAACGACGTGGTCGGCGGCCACGTCCGCGCGCAAGGCCGCCCGCTGGAACGCTTCACCCGGGAGGATCGGCTCGCCGTGCTGCGCGAGCTGGACGCGGCCGGGGTGTTCGCCGTCCGCCGCGCCGTGCCCGCCGTGGCCATCGCGCTGCGGATCTCCCGCTCCACCGCCTACGCCCTGCTCGCCGAGCTCAAGCACCCGGCCGGCCCCGGCGTCGGCCCCAGGAAGGACTGAGTACCCGATGACCCAGCTGCCCGACTTCCGGATCGAAGCCCACTTCACCCGCTGGGAGTTCACCGCCCGCCACCACCTGACCGCCTCCGACGCCCAGACCATGTCGATGGCCGAACTGCTGGCCCTGGCCGGCCCGGAGGACCGCGAGGCCTGGGAGACCCTGTCGCTCGGCTACACCGAGACCTTCGGCGATCCGGGCCTGCGGCAGGCGATCGCCGGGATGTACGAGCGGGTCGAGGCGGACGACGTGATCTGCTTCGGCGGTGCCCAGGAGGGCATCAACCTCGCCATGCAGGTGCTGCTCGGCCCGGCCGACCACGCGGTGGTGGTGACCCCCAACTACCAGTCCGCGGAGACCATTCCGCTCTCGCTCTGCGAGGTCACCGGCGTCGCGCTGGACGAGCGGCAGGACTGGGCGCTGGACCTGGACGCGGTGGCGGCGGCGCTGCGGCCGAACACCAAGGTGCTCTCGGTCAACTTCCCCAACAACCCGACCGGCACGCTGATCGACGCCGCCGACCTCGCCCGGCTGGCCGAGCTGTGCGAGGAGCGCGGCATCCGGCTGTTCTCCGACGAGGTCTACCGCGGCCTGGAGCGCGAGCCCGAGCGCATCCTGCCGCAGGCCGCCGACCTCTCGCCCACCGCGCTCTCGCTCAACGTGACCTCCAAGTCGCTGGGCCTGCCCGGCCTGCGGATCGGCTGGATCGCCTGCCGGGACCGGGAGCTGCGCAGCCGGCTGGAGCGGGCCAAGCACTACACCACGATCTGCAACTCGGCGCCCAGCGAGGTGCTGGCCCGGATCGCGATCACCGCCCGGGAGCGGATCCTGGCCCGCAACCGGGGCATCATCGCCGCCAATCTGCCGCTCTTCGACGCCTTCTTCGCCGAGTTCCCCGAACTCTTCGAGTGGCGGGCCCCGGACGGCGGCTGCGTCAGCTACCCGCGCTACCTCGGGGCGGACGGCGTGGAGGACTTCTGCACCGCGCTGGTCGAGCAGGCGGGCGTGCTGCTGATGCCGGCGAGCATGTTCCGTTCCGAGCTCACCCCGACCCCGGCCGACCGCTTCCGGATCGGCGTCGGCCGCAGCGATCCGGGCCCGGCGCTGGAGGCCTTCGCCGAGTGGCTGCGCAAGCGCTGAGAGGCGCGCGAGGCCGGGACACCCGCTGGGTGTCCCGGCCTCGCGGCTGGTCGGGCCGCGCCGCGGGTGCGGCCCTGGGCACGACCCTGGGCGTGGTCCTCGGTGCGATCCTCGGTGCGGGCCTGGGAGTGGTCCTCGATGCGGTCAGAGCTTCTGCCAGGCCGGCTTGGCCGCGTAGGTGTCGCGGAAGTAGTCGGCGAGCTTGAGGCGGGAGGCGGCGGCCTCGTCGACCACCACGGTGGCGTGCGGGTGCAGCTGCAGCGCCGAGGCGGGGACGGCGGCGGCCAGCGGGCCCTCGACGGCCAGGGCGACGGCCTCGGCCTTGGCCTCGCCGGTGGCCAGCAGGACCAGGTGGCGGGCCTCCAGGATGGTGCCGATGCCCTGGGTGATGACGTGGTGCGGGACCTCGTCGATGCTGTCGAAGAAGCGGGCGTTGTCGACCCGGGTCTGCCGGGTCAGGGTCTTGATCCTGGTCCGGGAGGCGAGCGAGGAGCAGGGCTCGTTGAAGCCGATGTGGCCGTCGGTGCCGATGCCGAGCAGCTGGAGGTCCACGCCGCCGGCCTCGGCCAGCGCGCGGTCGTAGGCGGTGGCGGCCGCGGCGATGTCGGCGGCGTTGCCGTCCGGGCCCAGGAAGGAGGCCTCGGTCAGGCCGAGCGGCTCGACGACCTCGCGCAGCACCACCGAGCGGTAGGACTCCGGGTGGCCGGCCGGCAGCCCGACGTACTCGTCCAGCTGGCAGATGCGCGCCCGGGAGGCGTCCAGTCGGCCGTCCCGGACCCGGGTGGCGAGGGCCTGGTAGATCGGCAGTGGGGTCGAGCCGGTCGCGACGCCGAGCAGGGCCTCGGGCTTGTCGGTCAGCAGATCGGTGATCGCCGCGGCGATGAGGTCGCCGGCCGCAGAGGCGTCAGGGACGATCACGATTTCCATACTGGGTCCACCGTTCTGAGGCGAGGCTGAGGTCTAGACCTTCGAGGTCTAGACCAGTTTGCCGTGAACGTGGCCCCCAGGTCCACCCGGGGCGGGTGCCGGAGCCCGGGCGTTCTGCCTGGTGGGGGCTCCCGGTGCCGGACGGACGGAGAGCCGGGGCCCGAAGAGGCCCCGGCTCCCTGTGCCCTGTCGAACGGGCCGCCCTGTCCTACGGATGCCGTTCCACGGGTGGACGGCCGGGGTGTGCTGGTCCCTCCGATCCCTTCGCTCCCTCCGGAGCGGACTGGATCAGAACGGGTTGGTACAGGTGGTCACCTGCTTGCTGGCGTCCAGCGCCGGGCCGGCGGTGGCGCAGATGATGTGGGGGGCGGCGGCGGTGACCTTGGGGGTGACGGCCTGGGCGGAGCCGAGTCGGACGGTCGTCGCACTGGCGACCGTCTCCCACGGGCTGCCCCAGGCCTGCTGGGAGCGCACCTCTACCTGAACCATCGTCAACTGGTTGGGGTCCGCGTTGACCTGGGCGATGCCGACGATGCCCTCGCTGTCGGCCTGGTGCGTGATGCAGGGGCGGTTGAGCACCGTGGCGCAGGCCGCGGTGCCGGCCTCGGACGTCGCCGTGGCGGCCATGGCGGGGGCGGCGGACAGCCCTGCGATCCCTGCCACCGTCATCATCACGGCTGCAATCCGAGTGCGCATGATACGAACCTCCTTGGAATTTAAGGGAATCTCACTCCTTGAGATGAGTGTTGCACACATCCTGGAATCGGCGGATGTGCGTTGCGTCACACTCATGGTGACGGTTCAACTACTGGCTGCAATCATTCGCCGGATGTTCGGCGCCCGGACACGTCGCGGCCTGACGGACGATCAGTCCGTGGATCGGTTCGCGGGCGGCACGGCCGTCCGCCGCCGGCCGTCGCCCCGCCGTCCACCGGCGCCGACGCGCAGGTCTGACAACCGAAGTCGTCCGAGGTCAGGGCCATGATCGCGCGGGCGATCGCGTCCGGCCCGGGCATCCGCTCCAACCCGTCGGTGTTCAACGGACCGTAGGCCTTCCGGAACGCCGCCCAGGCCGCGTCCGGGATCCCCGGCGGGCGGACGAAGGCGGTGCCCGTGGTGCCGGGGAGGATCGCGTGGATCCTGATGCCCCGCGTCCCGTACGCCAATGCGGCCGCTTTGACCAGACCTTGAATCACCCTTTTCCTGGCTGTGTAGGCGCCGACGTCCGGCCGGGCCTGCTCGGCGGCCGAGGGCGGGGTGCGGACGGCCAACCCCCGTGACCGGCCTTTGCGGAGGTTCCGGGCAAGGCGCGTCGAGCCGTACCCGAAGTGGCTGAAGTCGTGCAAGATGAGGGGGAGTTGACGTCCACGGCCGCCGCCCTGGCAGCAGCCGCCCCGACCCCGCCTCGGCCGACCGGCCCCGAGGAGGAGCCGCCCTCCTCCCACTGCGGAGGCAACTCCCCGCCGGCCGTCCGGTGTTGGCCGTGGCCCTTCACTCGTCCGGGTGGCGCATTGCCACCGGGGCGAATCGGACGGATACCATCGAGCCGATCCCACGGAGGTGGCTGCGTGGACACGGTCATCGTGCAACTGCCCGGCCCGGGGCCGGACCTGGCGCCCGGCGCGGCGGGCGGCGGATCGTCCGGCGCGCCCGGACTGCTGCGGATGGGCCCCGGCGAGGCCTCGGTGTTCGGTCGCGGCGAGCCCGCCCGCCCGGTCGCCATCCCGCTGCCCGACCAGGGCGTCTCCCGTCGCGCGGGCGAGGTCGTCGCCGCCGAGGACTACTGGCGGCTGTCCAACTTCAGCACCACCGCCACCTATGTGGTGGAGAACCTCGAAGGCGCGGGGGAGCACATCAAGGTCGCCCCCGGACGCCTCGGCGCGCCCGTCCCCTTCGAACTCTCCCGCGTCCTGCTGCCCGCCCTCGGCGAACCCGCCACTTTCAAGGTCTTCGCCCCGCAGCACGCCTACCTGGACGGCCCGCCGGGCGGCACCGACGGCGAACGCACCGTCAGCCCCTTCGCCCTGGACCCGACTGCCAAGTACTTCCTGGTGCTGCTCGCGCTCTGCGAGCCCCGGCTGCGCTCGCCCTCCACCGCCGCCGTCCCCGGGGTGACCGAGGTGCTGGGCCGGCTGCGCGCCCTGCCCTCCTGTCGCGGGCTGACCCGCTCGGCGGTGAACTACCACATCGACTACCTGGTCGGCGCCAAACTGCGGCTGCGCGAGCCGTACGAGGAGGGCCCGGCCGGCGGCAAGCGCGAGGAACTGGTGGCCCTGGCCCTGCGGTTCGACCTCGTCCGGGAGGAACACCTCTCGCTGCTCCCGCCCCGGCGCCCGGTCACCCGGCCGTGACCCCCGCGGACCAGCCGGACGCCGACCAGCCGGACGCGGACCAGCCGGACGCCGACGGGCCGCACGCCGACGGGCTCGACACCGCGCAGCCGGAGGCCCCGCCGCCCGACACCGGGGGGCCCGGCACCGAGGCGCCCGACGACCGGCCCCCGGAGCGGCCCGGCGCCGCGCGGCCGCCCTTCGAGGTCCCCGACGGCTACCCGCTGGCCGGCTACCGCGCCGGCGCCTTCCTCGGCGCCGGCGCCTGGGGCAGCGTCTACGCCGCCGAGGGCCCGGACGGAACCCCGGTCGCCGTCAAGATCCTCGGCCCGGCCCGCTCCAGCCCCGGCCAGCGCCGCACCATGGCCCAGATGGCCGCCGGCGAGCTGCGCTTCAGCCGCCGCGCCGACCACCCCCACCTGATCCGCACCCTCGCCGTGGTCACCGTCGACGACCCCGGCCACCCCGAACTGGACGGCGCCGTCGCCCTGGTGATGGAACGCGCCGCCCACAGCCTCCAGGACCTCCTCGCCACCGCCCGCCCGGGCACGCCGCTGCCCGGCGCCGAACGCATCCTCACCGAGGTCTGCGCCGGGCTGACCCACATGCACCGGGCCGGCTGGGTGCACGGGGACCTCAAACCGGCCAACATCCTGCTGATGCCCGACGGCACCGCCAAGATCGCCGACTTCGGCCTGACCGCCGAGCTGGAGGGCACCCACGCCTACGCCCCGCCGCTCGGTTCGCCCGACCACGTCCCGCCCGAGTGGTGGTCCCAGCGCACCGGCGCGCGCGGGGTCGCCGTGCGCCCCAGCGCCGACGTCTGGGCCTTCGGGGTGATCGCCCACCAGCTGCTCACCGGCGGACTGCACCCCTTCCTCGGCGCCACCGCCCGGGCCCGCTCGCTGGCCGCCCAGTCGTACGCGCGCGGCGCCGCGCCGCTGCGGCTGGACCAGGCGCTGCCGGTCCGCTGGCGGCCGGTGGTGGCGGCCTGCCTGGCGTCCGGCCGGGAGGAGCGCGCCCGCACCGACCTCGCCGCGCTGGTCGCCCGCGCCACCGCCGGCCCGGGCGGGCGCCGCCGGACGCTGCGGGCCGGTGCCGCCCTGCTGGCCTGCGTGGCCGTCCTGTTCGCGCTGACCGGCGGCCCCGAGCCCGGAGGGCCGGGCGTCCACCGGGCCGCACCGCCGCTGCCCGGGGCGATCCCGGCCGGCTCCGACGTCCCGGTCGCCTACCGGAGCATGATCGAGGACGCCGCCCGGCGCTGCCCGGAGCCGGAGGTCACCCCGGTCCTGCTGGCCGCGATGCTCAAGGCGGAGAGCGGCTTCGACCCGAACGCGGCCCGCCCGGAGACCGGCGAGTACGGCATCGCGATGTGGACGCCCGCCGTCTTCGAGGCCTGGGCCAAGGCCGCCAACCACGCCGGCCCGAAGTCCTACCTGGACCCGGGAGACGCGATCGCCGCGATGGGCAACTACGTCTGCTGGCTCGACCAGCAGCTCAAGCGGCGAGGCTTCACCCGCGACCTGCCCGCCCTGGTCACCGCCGCCTACCGGACCAGCGACAAGACCGTGGCCGCCACCGGGGGCGTCCCCGAGCGGGTCCGACCGCACGTCGACAAGGTGCTCCGGTACCTGGCCGACTATGGCGGGTGACCGCGCATACCGGGATGAGTTGTGCTACATCCCCCCGTATCCCGGCGCGGGCACCCGGAGGACCGGCCTCCGGTCTGGGATCCTCGGGCGCATGATCACGAAGCTCCGCGCGGCCGCCGCGCAGTGGACCCTCGTCGTCCCGGTGGCGGCGTTCGTCGTCCTCGTCCTGACCTGGCACAAGGACCTGCCCGGCTGGGTGGTGGGCGTGGTCGCGTGCTTCCTGATCGCGGCCGTGCTGGCCGCCGTGCACCACGCCGAGGTGATCGCCCACTGGACCGGGGAGCCGTTCGGATCGCTGGTGCTCGCGGTGGCCGTCACCGTGATCGAGGTCGCGCTGATCGTCACCCTGATGGCCGACGGAGGCGACAAGTCCTCGACCCTCGCCCGGGACACCGTGTTCGCCGCCGTGATGATCACCTGCAACGGGATCATGGGCCTGTCCATCATCGTGGCCGCGGCCAAGTACCGCACCGCCGTCTTCAACGCCGAGGGCACCGGCACGGCGCTCGCCTGCATCGCCACCCTCGCGACCCTCAGCATGGTGCTGCCGACCTTCACCACCAGCACCCCCGGCCCGCAGTTCTCCACCACCCAGCTGAGCTACGCGGCCGTCGCCTCGCTCGTGGTGTACGGGCTGTTCGTGACCACCCAGACCCTGCGGCACCGGGACTACTTCCTGCCCGTCACCCCGGAGGGCAGGGTCCGCAGGATCGAGGAGGAGGACGACCACGCGACCCCGCCCACCCTCCGGGCCGCCGGGGTCAGCCTGCTGCTGCTCGCCGTCGCGCTGGTCGCGGTGGTGGGCCTGGCCAAGGGCGTCTCGCCGACCATCGAGTCCGCGGTGGCCGGTGCCGGGCTGCCGAACGCCGTGGTCGGCGTGGTGATCGCCATGATGGTGCTGCTGCCGGAGACCATCGCGGCCCTGCGCGCGGCCCTGCGCAACCGGGTCCAGACCAGCCTCAACCTGGCCCTCGGCTCGGCGCTCGCCAGCATCGGCCTGACCATCCCGGCGGTCGCCATCGCCTCCGCCTGGCTCTCCGGCCCGCTCGTCCTCGGCCTCGAACCCTCGCACCTGGTGCTGCTGACCCTGACGATCGTGCTCGGCACCCTGACCGTCATCCCGCGCCGGGCGACCCTGCTGCAGGGCGCGCTGCACCTGGGCGTCATGGCCGAGTTCGTGGTGCTGGCGGTGAATCCGTGACGAGGGTGAACCACTGAGGCCCTCCGGGCCGTCGAGATGAACGGAAGCCCCTGGCACGTCCCCCCGTGCGGTCAGGGGCTTCCGTCGTCTCCGGCCGTGACCGGCCTGGGAGGAGCGGGTCACGACCGGGAGTCCCCGGCCCACCGGTGATGCGGCGGGCCGGGGACTCGCTGATGGCCGCGGCTCAGACGCGGCCCGCGCCTCCCGGAGGGCTCAGACCCCCGGAGGCGGCGTCAGGGGCCTCCTCCGGAGGCCGGGTGCCTCAGGAGGAGGTGCGGCGACGGCGGGTGTAGACCACCGCGCCCGCGCCGGCGACCAGCAGCGCGGTGCCGACGCCCGCGTACAGCAGGGTGCCGTCGCTACCGGTGGTGGCCAGCTTCCTGCCGTCCGAGGCGGCGCCATCGGTACGGCAGGCCGGGACGAGCCTGCGCGGTGGGAGGGGGTCTCCGGTCGGCCACTGGACCGGGAGCCGGCCGCGTACGACGTGAGGGGCACAAAATTCCTCCAGTGGGAAACGTGACGCAAGGGAGGTTTGGCCGAAATACGGCGCTGAGGGCGATTGGTCCGGCTGGTCCCTCGCAACAATCCGATCACCCGGTTGTGGGGAAATCGTGCGTCCCGCAGGTATCCGAGGCGGTCGGGGCCGGCCGGCCCTGCCCCGGCGGACGGAACGGAGGCTCCGCGGGTGGCCGGTATTGGCCGGTCCGTGGCACGGGTCCGCGTGTCGGGGCGGCGGGCGGAAGCCGTGGTTCTCTATCGTCCGTCTGGAACCGCCCAGCCCACCGATTCCGTTGTGCGTGCGGCCGATCGCGCGAGCAGCCGGTCGAGCCGGCAGCCGATCCGACCCACGGGGAGTGCTCGATGCCCGGCCCAGAGCAGCAGGTGCGACCGGAGCGGCAGCGGCCCGCCCGGACCGAGGACAGCGCCGACGTCATCGTGGTCGGCGCCGGACCGGCCGGCTCCACCGCCGCCTACCACCTCGCCCGCACCGGCCTGGACGTGCTGCTGCTGGAGAAGTCCGCCTTCCCGCGCGAGAAGGTCTGCGGCGACGGTCTCACCCCGCGCACCGTCAAGCAGCTGGTCGACATGGGCATCGACGTCTCCGAGGAGGCCGGCTGGCTGCACAACAAGGGCCTGCGGCTGATCTCCGGACACCGCTCACTGGAGTTCGACTGGCCCGAGCTGTCCGCCTTCCCCGGCCACGGACTCGTGCGCCGGCGCGCCGACTTCGACGAACTGCTCGCCCGCAAGGCCGCGGCGGCCGGCGCCAGACTCATCGAACGGGCCAACGTGGCAGGCCCGCTGACGGACGAGCGGTCCGGCCGGATCACCGGCGTCAGCGCCAAGCTGGGCGAGGAGCGCCGGCCCGTCGAGTACCGGGCCCCGATCGTGGTCGCCGCGGACGGCAACTCCACCCGGCTCTCCGTCGCGATGAAGCGCTACCGGCGCACCGACCGCGCGATGGGCGTGGCCTACCGCACCTACTTCACCACCCCGCGCCACGAGGACCGCTACCTGGAGGCCTGGCTCGACCTGCGCGACCCCACCGACCCCGCCCACCGCCTGCTGCCCGGCTACGCCTGGGTGTTCGGCATGGGCGACGGCACCGCCAACGTCGGCCTCGGCGTCCTCGACACCGCCAAGACCGACCTCGACTGGCGGGACCTGCTGCGCCGCTGGTGCGCCGACCTCCCGCCCGGCTACGACTACCACCCCGAGGCCGTCACCGAGCCGATCCGCGGCTCCGCCCTCCCGATGGGCCTCAACCGCCAACCCCACTACGCCGACGGCCTGTTGCTGATCGGCGACGCGGGCGGCACGGTCAGCCCCGGCACCGGTGAGGGCATCGCCTACGCGATGGAGTCCGGCCGCCACGCCGCCGAGACCATCGTCCAGGCGCACGCCCGCCGCACCGACCGCGGCCGCGAACTCGCCCTGCGCGCCTACCCGCAGAGGCTGCGCTCCGCCTACGCGGGCTACTTCGCGCTCGGCCGGCTGGCCGCCGACCTGCTCGGCCGCCCCCGGCTGCTCGGCGCCGCCGGCGCCGCCGGGCTGGGCCACCCGGCGCTGCTGAAGGTGGCGTTCCGGCTGATGGTCAACCTGACCGAACCGAACTCCAAGGACGCCCTGGACCGGCTGCTCCACCTGCTCGGGCGGGTCGCCCCGGGGCGGTGAGGCCGACGCCGGAATCGCTCATTCTTTCGGGTGAGTGGTTCCGGCGTCCCGGGCTTGGCCGAAACCGGGGAAATCGGCACGCCGTCCGCCAGGTCGTGTTGACGAATGATCAGCAGATCCGCTTGCCTTGTGCCGAACCGGACACGGAGGGTGAGCACAGCGCCCCCTCCGTGCGGACGTTCCCGACCGACCCCTACGACGGAGACACCGTGCGCCTTCGCCTTCGCCTGCTCGTCGCGCCCCTCGCCGCAGCCGCCGCCCTGACCGCCGTGAGCATCCCCGCCGCGGCCGCCGACCCGAGGGCGGCCACCCCGTCCGACCAGTGCTCCGCGGCCTTCGAGCACGACGATCCGCGCCTCGGCCCCCAGGACCTCCCGACCACCGGCCCCGTCGGCCGCCAGCTCCTCGGCTATCAGCGCACCGGCGGCGCCAGCGACCAGGACTTCCTGGCCCAGTACTACGACCCGAGCGCGAACGGCGGCAAGGGCGGCTGGAAGTACCCGCCCGCCGACGGCTACGCCACCCTGCCCGACGGCACCCCGGTCGAGTTCGACCTCACGCTCTACCCGAACCAGAACATCGACCGCTACGGCAGCGAGTACGGGGCCTTCCTCGCCCCCGAGGGCCTGCCCTACGCCGACCGCGCCATCCCGCCGCAGAGCCTCGACGGCACCCCCGCGGCCGGCTGCAACTACCACGACTACAAGGTGGTCAAGCCGTTCACGGTGCACGCCGGGCCCATCGCCCCCTGGTTCAACCAGCCCGGCTGGGGCCTGCAGTACCAGCTCGACGCGACCCTCCTCCCCGGCGGCCCGGCCAAGCTCAACGTGCTCTGGCTGGTGGAGAACGGCTACCTCGCCCGGATCTGACCGGACGTCACCGTCCGGCGGCCGACCGCCGGACGGGCCGTCGCCCACCCGGAAATTCGCTGGCGGGGACGGCGCGGCGGGAGGTAGGAAGGCGGGGTGACCACCAGCAACCCGGCGACCGACCGGCGCCTCTTCCAGCCCGCCGTCCTCGACCTCGGAGACGCCCTGCTCCGCCCCTGGGGCCGCGCCCTCGACCTGCCCGGCGGCACCCTCGCCGCGGTGTCGGCGGCCGCCGCGGACCAGGAGGTCGCCCGCTGGAACCCGCTGCGCGACGCCACCGACCCGGCCGGCGCCGGCGCCTACCTCGACCGCGCCGACGAGCGCTGGGCCGACGGCGACACCGCCTGCTTCGCCATCACCGACGCCGCCGACGGCCGGCTCCACGGAAACGTCGCCCTGCAATGGACCGACCGGGCCGAGGGCATCGCCATGGTCGGCTACTGGCTGCTCGCCGCCGCCCGCGGCCGCGGCCTCGCCACCCGTGCCACCACCGCCGTCACCCGGTGGGGCGTCCGCACCGCCGGCGTCCGCCGCATCGAGCTCTACCACGCCGTCGGCAACGACCCCTCCTGCGGCGTCGCCACCCGGGCCGGCTTCCCGTACGAGGGCACCCTGCGGGCCTCCTACCGCAGCGGCGACGGCCCCTACCACGACGAGCACCTGCACGCCCGCCTGGCGACCGACCCGGAGCCGGACGCCGACCGACCGCGTGCCGGATCCGTGATCGCGGGCGGTCCGAAGGCTGCTGACGGAACGTGAGGAACCCGGGCGGCCGGCACCCCGCCGGTGCACCGCACCGCTGCACCAGGCCGGCAGGCCCGAACCCGGCCCGGCGGCTGCGCCTGGCCGAGGCGTTCGTCCCGGCGGCTAACGGTGGTACTGGGCGAGCTGGATGAGGTTGCCGCAGGTGTCGTCCAGCACCGCGACGGTGACCGGACCCATCGCCGTCGGCTCCTGGGCGAACCGCACCCCGAGCCGGTGCAGGCGGTCGTACTCGGCGTGCACGTTGTCCACCGCGAACTGGGCGGCCGGGATGCCGTCCTCGACCAGCGCGGTCTTGTACGGGCCGACGGCGCGGTGGTGGTCGGGCTCCAGCAGCAGTTCGGTGCCGTCCGGCTGTTCGGGGGAGACCACGGTGAGCCACCGGTGCTCGCCGACCGGCACGTCCTCCTTCTTCAGGAAGCCCAGCACCTCGGTGTAGAAGCGCAGCGCCTTGCCCTGGTCGTCGACGAACACGGTGGTCAGGTTGATCCTCATGGGGAGTCCTCCGAAGTGCCCGGATGGTGGCGACGGTTGCCGAGCCGATCGTAGATCGCGTGCAGCCAGGGCTGCCGGACGGCGGGCAACCGGGCGAGGCGGTGGCTCAGCAGGTACCGGTCGGGCTCGAACAGCCACCCCGGGCGCAGCGGCAGCGGGTCGTCGCGCTCCTCCCCGGCGGGCAGCCTGGTCGTGCGGCGGGCCGGCGGGAAGGCCAGGTACGTCCACACCGCGGCGTCCAGCGGGACGGGCACCGCGCCGTGGCCGGCGGGCGGCTGCCAGGCGGCGCCCGTCCACGGGTGGCGGGGGACGAGCGCGATGTCCGGGGCCGGGGCGGGGGTGAGGCCGGGCCCGGCCAGGCCCAGGGTGCGGGCCGGGGCGCCGGCGGGGAGCAGCCGCCGCAGGGTGCGGCCGAAGGTCTCGGTGAGCAGGCCCGGAGGCACGGCCACCGGCTCTCCGCCGGAGGCCGCCAGCACCTCGGCCAGGGCCGCCCCGACCGTGGCGGTCCAGCGGTCGTTCCACCAGCCGTCCGGCTCGACCGGCGGCAGCGGCGGCACCGCCCAGCCGTCCCCGGCCGGGCGGGCCGGGCCCTCGACCGGCAACCGCCACACGGCCCGCGGGTGGAGCCACACCGCCTGCCACTGGTAGCAGTCGTCGATCCGGGCGCCGACCGTGCGCCCGCACCCCTCGCAGGCGAGGTTCGGACTCCCGGCCGCCGCGCAGCAGCCGTCGCACCGCTCGGGGATCAGCACGGTCCCGCGGGTGTCGCCCGGGGCCAGCAGCACCGCGCCGCCGGACCCGCACCACAGGCCGTCGACCGGCGCGTACACGCCCCGCGCGACGGCCTCCGCGACCGTGATCTCGGCCCAGGGCCGCCAGGGCGGCTCGGACGGTTCCGGGTCGACGGCGAAGGTGCCCGGTTCCAGCAGCGGCGGCAGGTACCTGTGCCCGCCCTGGCGGTGGGCGTGCGGCGGCAGCGCCACCTCCGCCACCGGCACCGTCAGCTCCGTACCGCACCCCGCGCACGCGAACACCGCCACGCGCTCTCCCCCCGCTCGCCCGTGAACACCCGGAGTATTCCGGCCCGGGCGCCGGCCGCCAAGCGGATTTCGCCCGCCGCGGCGCCCGATGCCGACAGGCTGCGCGCCGGGCCGGGGACCGTCCTAACCTGGAAGGGCGCGCACGGTGCGTGGCCTGCGGCGGAAGCACGGGAGAGACGGCCATGACGGTGATCTCGGCGGCCCTCATCGGTACCGACTGGCAGCCCCGGCTGCCCGGCGGCGCCGAGCTGCTGCGCGAGTGCGCCGCACGGGGCTGGACGGTCGTGCTGACCGGCCCCGGGCCGGCCGGGGCGCCCGCCCTGACCGTGACCGCCCCCGGTAGTGACCCGGTACGGGCCGCGCTGGCCCTGGTGGACGGCGCGCCCTCGCACGCCGTGGCCGTGGCCGGGAGCGTGCGCGAGGTGCGGGCGGCGCGGCGGGCCGGGGTGCCCTGCGTCGCCCTGGAGGCCGGCGGGGACGCCAGCCCCGAGCTGCGGGCGGCCGGCGCGGCCGAGGTGCACCGCGACGCCGCCGCCCTGCTGCGTGTCCTGGATGACAGCCTGCTCGCCCGTCCCCGGGCCTTCGGGCGCGTGGCCGCCGCAACAGGCGGTCCCCGGAACGGTTAACGCCAGCCCGTACCGGGCAACCGCCCGGGTGCGAGCACGTCACCGGAAGTGTCGGAGGTGACCGAGATGGACGGACCCGCGTTGAGCGGATGGGAGCGGCGGCTCCTCGAGGAGATCGAGTCCGATCTGCGCCAGGACACGCGTCTCGACCGGAAGTTGAGCACGATGGGGGCGGGGCGGCCGAACCGGGTGCTGGCCGCGCTGCGCAGCGCCGGGCGCCGGATCTCGGCCGGGGTGGTGCTGACCGTGCTGGTGATGACGGCGATCTGCGCCGGCATCGGCGTGCGCACCCCGGCGACCGCCGTGCTGATCGCCCTCGGGGTGGTCTGGGCGGCCTCGGTGGCGGCGGCGGTGGCCGCCACGGCGCTGTTGCGGCGGCGCCGGGGACCGGGCCGGGGCTACACCGTCGACCAGGACCGGCCGGACCGGCGCGAGCGTGGTGAGGGCGGGGAGGGTCGTGAAGGTCGTGAACGCCGGCCCTGGGACCGCCCGGAGGCGTGACCCGAGGATGGACCGAACCACCGAGAGGTGCACATGAGTACCGACCTGTGGGAGTACCGACCGGGCTCCCACCCCGCCGCCGACCCCACCCTGGTCGGGTACGAGGTGCAGGCCACCGACGGCCCGCTCGGCCGGGTCGACCAGGACGCCGGCGACCACCTGATGGTCGACGCCGGCCCCTGGGTACCGGGCACCCGGGTGCTCGTCCCGGTCGGCATGGTCGCCCGGATCGACCACCTGGACCGCGCCGTCCACCTCGACTGCCCCCGGGCCCGGCTCGGCACCGTCCCACCGCCCGCCGAGGACCTCACCGCCTGCCGCCGGACCTGAGCCATGGGCTGGCCGTCCACCACCCTGACCGGTCGGACGATCGCCTTCCTGGTCGCCCCCTACGGCGCCGAACAGCGGGAACTGGCCTCGCCCTGGCAGGCCGTCGTCGAGTCCGGCGGCCTCCCGCGGCTGCTCTCCACCGCCCCGGGCCGGGTCCAGGCCGTCCGGAGCGAGGCGCTCGGGGACACCTTCGCGGTGGACGGCCTGGTAGCGGAGGCGGATCCGGCCGCCTACGACGGGCTGGTGCTGCCCGGCGGCGTCGCCAACCCGGACCGGCTGCGGCTGGACCGGGCCGCGGTCGCCTTCGTCCACGCCTGCTGCGTCACCGGCCGCCCCGTCGCGGCGATCTGCCACGCGGCCTGGACGCTGATCGAGGCCGACGCCGTCCGCGGCCGGACCCTCACCTCCTGGCCCAGCCTGCGGACAGACCTGGTCAACGCGGGCGCCCACTGGGTGGACGAGGAGGTGCACGTCTGCCGGGAGGGGCCCGGCCCGCTGGTGACCAGCCGCAGGCCGGGGGACCTGCCGGTGTTCGAGGACACCCTGGTCACCGAGTTCGCCCACGCGGCGGCCGAGCGGCGGAACTGAGCCGCCTCCTCAGGCCCTTCAGACCATGACGAGCGTGCACGCGGCCCGGTGGACGCCGTCGCCCTCCGGGGCGGGGCCTGTCGGCAGGTGAACCGGGCGCCGGGCAGGTGTCGGCCGGAGTGATGCCCAACCGCTGGGCCGGGGTGGCGGCGACGGTCGTGCCCGGGGCAGTGGAGCCGTCCGCGACCTGGCGGCGGACGGGCGCCCCGAACACCTCGGGCAGATCGTCGTGGCGACGTGCGGCGCTGAGGGAGCCGGCGGTGTACGGCGCTGAGGGAGTGCTCCGGGAAGCGCCCGCACCGTCCGGCCCGGCGCGCGGGTCGGTTCCCGCGGTCAGTCCCCGCGCAGCCGGACGAAGGTGGCGGTGGGCGGGCGGCCGGTGAGGGTGAGTTCGGCGCGCAGCGGGGCGGTGAGCGGGTGCACCTGGCCGTGGTCGGGGTCGGTGGCGGGCGGGCCGAGCAGCGGGCCGGCCGCCCGGGCGACCTCGCGGGCCTGGACGGGGGTCAGCCGGGGGCTGGTCAGCAGCACCCGGCCGTCGTCCAGCCGCAGCACCAGGGCGTGCGGCCGGGCCGCCGGGCCGGTGAGGGCGCTGACGGTGGCGTCCACGGTGTCGGAGCGCCGGTACTTGACCCAGCCGTGGCCGGCGCCGCGCGCGCGGTACGGGGAGGCGGCGGCCTTGCACACCAGGCCCTCCACGCCGGTGTCGGCCAGCCGCGCCATCCACTCCAGCGCCTCCGCCCGGTCGGTGGTGGCCAGGACGGGCTGGATCGGCGGCGGGACGTCGGCCAGGGCGGCGAGCAGCAGCCGGCGCCGGTCGGTGAGCGGGAGGCGCCGGACGTCGCGGCCGGGCAGCGCGAGCAGGTCGAAGGCGATCAGCCCGAGGGCGACGTCCGGGGCAGCGGCCCGGGACCGGCGGGTGTGCAGCAGCTCCTCGAAGGCGAACCGGCCGGCCCGCCAGGCGACGAGTTCGGCGTCCAGCACCAGCCCCTCCGGCAGCCGGGCGACGGCGGCGGCGATCGGCGGAAACTCGGGGGCGAGGTCGCGGCCGCTGCGGGACTGCAGGAACGCCGGGCGGTCGCCGCGGGCGAAGGCGACGCAGCGGAAGCCGTCCAGTTTCAGCTCGTACTGGACGCCGCCCCCGCCCAGCCCGTCGGCGGGCGGCACGGCGGGGACGGCGACGGGGCGCATCACCCCGACGGGCGGGTGCAGCACCTGTACCTGCCGGGGTTCCGTGGATGCGGCGGGTTTCGTGAGTGCGGCGGATGCGGCGGACACGGAGGGCGAGGAGGGCAGTGGCCGGGCCTGCTCCGGGTCCAGCAGCGGCGCGAACAGGTCGCCGTGCGCCGCCAGCCGTCCCGGCAGCTCGGCCAGGGTGAAGACCAGCTCCGCCTCCCCGCGGGCCCGCTCCAGCTCGGCCCAGGTGAGCGGGGTGGAGACCGTCGGCAGCGGCCGGGCGCGCAGCGTGTACGGGGCGGCGGTGGTCTTCTTGGCGTTGTTCTGCGACCAGTCGACCAGCACCCGGCCGCGCCGCCGGGCCTTGGCCATGGTGTGCACCGCCAGCTCCGGGTGCTCCGCCTCCAGGGCGGCGGCCAGCGCCTTCGCGTACCCGGACACCTCGGCGCTGGGGGTGGGCTCGATCGGCACCAGCAGGTGCAGGCCCTTGGAGCCGGAGGTCTTCACCCAGGCCGACAGGCCGTCCGCGGCCAGCCGCTCGCGCAGCAGCAGCGCGACCGCCCGGCAGGTCAGCACGTCGGCGCCCTCGCCCGGGTCGAGGTCCAGGACCAGCCGGTCCGCCAGCCCGGGCGCGGCGGCGTGCCACTGCGGGACGTGCAGCTCCAGGCAGCCCAGGTTGGCGACGGCCAGCAGGGCCGCGCCGTTCTCCAGCACCACCTGGCGCAGCCGCTCGCCGCTGGTCGGCACGTCCACCGTGCGCACCCAGTCCGGGGTGCCGGGCGGCGGGTTCTTGGCGACGAACACCTCCGCCTCGACGCCGTCCGGGCAGCGCAGGAAGGACACCGGGCGGTCGCGCAGATGGGGGAGCAGGGCGGTGTGCACGGCGGCGTAGTAGCGCAGCACGTCGCCCTTGAGGGTGCCGATGCTCGGGTAGTACACCTTGTCGAGGTGGGACAGGGCGAGGGTGTGTCCGTCCACCGTCATCTGCGGCACGGTCGGTCTCCGAAGGCTCCTACGGGTGGCCCCCGCAGCCAGTCTGCCCCGGCGCGGCGCCCACCGCCCGGGGCGGCCACCGCCGCCGGGGCCTGTCATCGCCCGGGCCTGTCACCCCCGGGGCCTATCACCGCCCGGGGCCGTCAGCGCCGCGCGGGGCCGACCAGGGCGTGGGCGTCCGCGACCAGGTCCTCGATCCGCGCCCAGTCCGGCTCCGGGCCGTCCAGGTAGGCGCCCAGCCAGCCCCGGTGCCCGACGTACGGCGGGCGGAAGTAGCGGGCCGGGTCCTGCCCGACCAGCCGCTCCTGGGCGCCGCCGGGCGCCGCGCACCAGAAGGCCAGCCGGTCGTCGTGGTGGTGGTCCGAGAGCATCACGAACACCCGGGCCCGGCGGCCGGAGCCCGTGAACCAGGTCGGCTCCCCGTGGCTGACTCGCTCCTCGACCTCCGGCAGCGCCAGGCAGAGCGCCCGCAGCCGGTCCACCGGGGTGGGCGTCACCGGGACGGCATGGGCCGGGGCGCGCCCGGATAGGTGCCGAAGTACCAGTGGTTGCCCTCCGGGTCGGCGGCGGCGAAGTCGCGCGAGCCGTAGTCCGTCTCGGTCAGCCCGGTGGTGATCCGGGCCCCGGCGGCGACGGCCCGGGCGTGCACGCCGTCCGGGTCGGCGGTGACCACGTACGCGCTGAAGCTGCCCGGCTCGCCCCGCCACTGGCCCGGCGCCGTCTCGCGCACCGAGCCGAGCATCACGCCGCCGCCCTCCGGCCAGGCCAGCTCGGCGTGGGCGACGAAGCCGTCCTCCCCGTAGCTGACCACCTCCCGGAAGCCGAAGGCGTCCGACAGGAAGCGGATCAGGGCCCGGGCGTCGTTCGCGCGCAGGGTGGGCCAGACCTGCGGGGCAGGGGTCTCGGTGTCCATGACCGTCACTCCTCGGGTGGGTGGGTTACGCCTCCCACTCTGCGACCGCCCCGCCCGCCCCGCCTTGGACGTTTCGGAACTTCCCCTCCTCCGGTCCCTCCGCCGCCAGCCAGGCGCTCGGCGCGGCCCCGGCCAGCGCGCGGAACTCCCGGGCCAGGTGCGCCTGGTCGAAGTAGCCGCAGCGGGCGGCCAGTTCCGCCAGCCGGGGCGGCGGCGAACCACCCGCGAGCAGGTGCCGGGCCCGGTCGAAGCGGATCACCCGGGCGGCGGCCTTCGGGGTGAGCCCGGTCTCCCGGCGGAACCGGTCCTGGAGGTACCGGGCGCTCCAACCGGTCTCCCGGGCCAGCTCCGCCACCGGCAGCGCGCCGCCGCTGCGCCGCAGCGCCCGCCACGCCCAGCCCACCTCCGGCGGCACCAGCCCGGACGGCCGGGCGGCCCGCAGCAGCGCCCCGTCCAGCACCGCGAACCGCTCCGCCCAGCCGTCGGCCGCCTGGAGGCGCTCCCGCAGTCGCGGGCCGAGCCGCCCCAGCACCTCCTCCGCCGGGACGTCGATCCCGGCCAACTCCCCGGCGGGTAGCCCGAACAGCGCCCGGGCGGCGAGCGGGTGCACGGCGATCTGCACCCCGGACTGGGCGCCCTCGTGGGTGATCAGCGCGGGGGAGGTGTGCAGCCCGCCGAGCAGCGTCGGATAGCTGCCGGGCGGCTGCGCCGGATCCGGGTGGCCGGAGATCACCAGCGGCTCGTCCAGGGTGAGGATGAAGGTCAGGTACGGGGAGGGCAGACCGCGGTGCACGGCCGGGGCCAGGCCGCGCTGCCGGTAGCCGGAGTACCAGGCCACGTACGGGCGCAGGGCCGTCGCGGGCCGGGCGCGGACGGCCTCGTCGACCGCCCCGGCGGCTTGCGTCGTCACGGGTTCCAGTATCGGCGTCCGCGGTCGCGCGCGGGAGCGGGGTTGCCTATGGTGAGGGCACGGTCACCCTGTGAGGGGCGCGGTGCGCCGCGAGGGGGAGGACCGTCGGGGGGTAACAGCGACGAAGGAGTCCCCGTGACCACTGCCCGAGACATCATGCACACCGGCGCCCAGTGCATCGGCGCCCACCAGACCCTGGACGAGGCCGCGCGGATGATGCGCGAGAAGAACGTGGGCGCGCTGCCGATCTGCGGCGACGACCAGAAGCTGCACGGCATCATCACCGACCGTGACATCGTGGTGCGCTGTCTCGCCGAGGGCAAGGACCCGGCCACCATGACGGCCATCGAACTGGCCGGACACCTGCACTGCGTGCGGGCCGACGACAGCATCGACGCGGTGCTCAAGAAGATGGAGCAGCACCAGATCCGGCGCATCCCGGTGATCGACGGCGAGCGGCTGGTCGGCATGATCAGCGAGGCCGACCTGGCGATGGGCCACCGCGACGGCCACCGGCTGACGGACCAGCAGATCATCGAGTTCATGGACAGCGTCTACATGAAGCGGTGACCGCCGGCCGTAGGGTCGCCCCTACGGCCGCCCCGTCCGCGTGCCCGTGACCGGCCGGTCCCCCCGTACCGGCCGGGCCTTCCGAGGGTGCCGGACGGGGCCTTCGCGCGTCTTGTACAAATGCGCAGCGCCCGACCGGGCGGGCCCCGTCAGCCGGCGTCGAGCACGGCGCTGGTGACCCGCCCGACGACCCGGTCGGCCGGCTCCGGCGCGGTGGTGGAGCGGCGGGAGGCCAGGAAGTCGCGCGGCGAACAGCCCACCATGGCGCGGAAGGTACGGTCCAGGTGGGACTGGTCGTAGTAGCCGCAGAGCGCGGCCAGGTCGGCGCGCGCGAACCGGCCGTCCGGGGCGGTCAGCAGCCGCAGCGTCCGCTGCAGCCGCAGGATGCCGGCGGCCTGCTTGGGGGCCAGCCCCAGCTGCTCGCGGAAGCGCAGCTCCAGTCGGCGGCGGCTCCAGCCCGTGCCCTCGACCAGCGTCCGGACCGGCACCCGCCCGTCCGAGCGCCGCAGTTGCTGCCAGGCCCAGGTGACGTCCGGCTCCCAGGCCGGGCCGTCGGCGAACAGCGCGGTGAAGTAGCCGTCCAGCAGGGCGAACCGGGCCCGCCAGCCGGGGGCGTCGGCCAGTCGGGCGGCCAGCGGGCCCAGCCGGGGGCCCAGCACCTCCCCGGCCTCCGCCCACTGGCCGCCGAGCTCCCCGGCCACCGGGCCGAACGCCCGGAACGCGCCCTGCGGGGTGAGCGAGACGGCCAACCCGTGCAGCGCGCCGCTGTGTTCGGCGATCGTCGCGGTGCGGCGCAGCCCGGCCGCGATCGAGCCGAGGGAGACGGCGGGGGCGGGCGCCACGGCGTCGGTGAGCCGCATCCGGCCCTCGAAGGCCAGCGCCACCGTCACCACGTCGGTGGGCACCTCCAGACGCCGGCGCGGGCTCTCCAGGGCCAGCCGGTAGCCGTGGTAGTCGAGGACGTACCGGCGCAGCGGTGCGGCGGGCAGGCCGAGCACGGTCTCCGGCCCGGTTGTCGGCAGGGTGTCCTGGACCATCGCAACTCCCCTTCTCACAGCTGACACTGGCGGGTGTACGGATCATCCCAGGCGGGCCGGCCCGGTGTCCCGCGTCTCACCGTGCGGAATCCTGGTTCTCACTTGCCGGGATGAGGGCACACTGGCGGGTATGGGAAAGCAGTACGAAAGCATCGACGGCCGGCTGCGGCAGTTCATCGAACGCCAGCCCCTCTACTTCGTCGCGACCGCGCCGCTGGCCGCCGACGGACACGTCAACCTCTCGCCCAAGGGCCGCTCCGGCACCCTCGCGGTCATCGACGAACTCACCCTCGCCTACCTGGACTTCGGCGGTTCACAGGCCGAAACCATCGCCCACCTGCGGGAGAACGGCCGGATCACCCTGATGTGGTGCGCCTTCGACGGCCCGCCCACCGTCGTCCGGGTGCACGGCCACGGTGAACCGGTCTTTCGCGACGACCCGCGCTTCGCCGAACTGCTCGGCCGCTTCGAGCCCGGCGCGGACGGATCGGGCCTGCGGGCGATCGTGCTGGTCCGGGCCGAGCGGGTCTCCGACTCCTGCGGATACGCCGTGCCGTTCATGGACTACCGGGCCGAGCGCGAACTGCACGCCCAGTTCTTCGACCGCAAGGACGAGGAGGAGTTCGGCGCCTACTGCGAGCGCAAGCCGCACGTCGGCACCAGCATCGACGGCCTGCCGGCCCTGCCGCTGCCGCTCCCGGCCCGACCGGTGCGACGGGCCTGACGGGCCTGACGGGCCTGACAGGTATGAGGGGCGTGAGGGGTGTGACGGGTCTGATGGGGACGTTTCCGAAGAGCTGCCATTATCAGCGGCATGAATGACCGTCAGATGGACATGGAATCCGCCGGCATGCCGACCCACCCCGTCGTCGAGCGGATCGAGCGGGCCGCGGCCACGGCCGGAGTACTGATCGCGGGCATCGGCCCGGCGCAGTGGAAGCTCCCCACCCCCTGCGCGGACTGGGACGTCACCGCGCTGGTGAACCACCTGGTGGGCGGGATCAACCTGTACGTCGGCCGGCTGACCGGCACCGACCCCGGCAGGGCGCACGAGGACGACTGGCTCGGGGACGACCCGGTCGCCGCCTACCGGGCCGCCGCCGCGGCGGACCTCGCGGCCTGGCGCCGCCCCGGCGCGCTGGACCGTACCGTCACCATCGCGCTCGGTGAGCTGCCGGGCGAGTTCGCCGCCACCGTCCACCTGACCGAACTGGCCGTGCACGGCGCGGACATCGCGGTGGCGACCGGTCAGGAGAAGCTGCTGGACACCGAACTGCTGACCGGCCTGCTGGCCGCGATCCAGGGCTTGGGCGTCGACCCGTACCGCGTCCCCGGCATCTTCGGCCCGAAGGCCCCGGTCCCGGAGGACGCCCCGGTCCACCTGCGCCTGCTGGCCCACCTGGGCCGGACGGTCCAGGCCTGAGGACGCTGGGGGCGTGGCGCCGGGGGGGCGGGTCGTGACATGACGAAGCCGCCGCACCCCTGGGGAGGGGTGCGGCGGCCTGCGCGCGGCGGGGGGCTTACTTGCCCAGGCCGGCCTTGGCGGAGCAGATCGGCCAGGCGCCCGGGCCCTGGGCGGCGAGGACCTTCTCGCCGATCGCGATCTGCTGGTCCTTGGTGGCCTGGTGGGCCTGCGGGGCGTAGGCGGTGCCACCGAAGGCGGCCCAGGTGCTGGAGGTGAACTGCAGGCCGCCGTAGAAGCCGTTGCCGGAGTTGATGGCCCAGTTGCCGGTGGCCTCACAGGAGGCGACCTTGTCCCAGACCGTGGCCGGGGCGGCGGAGGCGCTGGTGGCCGCGACGAGGCCGGCCACCGGGAGGGCGGTGAGCGCCCCGGCCATCAGAGCCATCCGGACGCGGTTGCGGCGCTTCGGGGTGGCAGTGGTGGTGGCAGCGGCGGTCTCGTTACGGAAGGTCATGCGGTTCCTTTCGGAGGGGGTCTGCGAGCGTGCGGAACCAGGCCCTCGGAAGGGCGTCGGGTTCGGGGGCGCGTCACTCGCGTGGTCCGGCACCGTTCCTGCCCGGGGGCGCTGGGCCCGGCCGGAGCGGAATCACTCGGTGCAACGAGTTCGAAGGTACGGGGGTGGTTGTGGCGGTTTCAAGGATTCGCAGGTTTAGGCACGTCAGAGGCTTGTTACCGCAGGTAGCGATCACGAAAATCAGGTGATTCGGCCCGATTTCAACCTATTTCCAAGATCAAACCACCCTCCGGAGTGGCCCCCGTCACCCCGGAGGCGCTGTGAGGCCGCGCACACCGTCGACAGCGCGTGACGGCCCGCCCCGCCCCCGGTGCCGGAACCGCCGCCCCGCGCGGCCGTCCGGGTGGCCCGCGCCACAGCCCTCACCCGGAGTGCCCCTGTCCGCCACTCCCGGTGGCGGGCATAGCCTTCGGCCCATGAGCAATGAGAGCGATGCGGCGGACGCGGGCGCCGTCGACGACGCGGGCCGCCCGGCCGGCGAGAGGCACGGGGAGTACGAGGCGGCCGCCGCCCCCAGCGGCTTCGAGCTGGGGACCGACGGGCCCAAGGTGATCCTCGCGGGCCTGGACGGCTCCGACTCCTCCTGGCGCGCCACCGCCTACGCCGCCGGACTGGCCCGCCGGCAGGGCGCCGTCCTGGCCGTCGCCTACGTCCAGCCGATACTCGGCGCCGCGACCGCGCTGGCCGGGGCCGCGGTGGAGGAGACCACCCAGGAGATCGCCGACGAACTCCTCGCCGCGCTGCGCGAGGCCGAGCACCGGGTGCGCGAGGTCTGGCGGGTCGACTGGCGCTTCCTCACCATGCGTGGCGACCCGTACACCGGCCTGGCCAAGCTCGCCGACGAGCTGCGCGCCGACGCCGTAGTGGTTGGCGTCTCCGAGCAGGCCGGGCACAAGGTGATCGGCTCCGTCGCGGTCCGGCTGGTCAAGGCGGGCCGCTGGCCGGTCACCGTCGTCCCGTAGACCGAAAGCCCCGGTCGGGGCCCCGGCCGTGACCTGGACCGAGGCGCCGGCCGTGACCTTCGGCTGTGACCTGGACCGAGGCTCCGCCGTGACCTCGGCCGTGACCTCGGCCGCGACGTCGCCGGGCCGGACCGCCCACCGGGCGGCTCCGGAGCGGCCGGTAGGGTGCGTGACCATGACGGAAACGCCGGGCGCGCACCCCACCGAGCCGGCCCACCCGACCGGCAACGACCTGCACCTGGACCTCCCCGCCACCGGCGGCCGCCGCTCCGCGCTGATGGCGGCCCTGCGCGAGGCGATCCGCAGCGGCCGACTGGCCCCCGGCACCCGGCTGCCGCCCTACCGGGCCCTCGCCGCCGACCTCGGCCTGGCCCGCAACACCGCCGCCGAGGCCTACGCCGAACTGGTCGCCGAGGGCTGGCTCACCGCCCGCCAGGGCTCCGGCACCACCGTCGCCGAACGCGCCGCACCCGCACCCTCCCGCCGCACCCGGCGCCCCGCGCACCGGCCCGGGCCCGTGCACGACCTGCGCCAGGGCCGGCCCGACGCCTCGTCCTTCCCCCGCACCGCCTGGCTGGCCGCCGCCCGCCGGGCCCTCACCGCCGCACCCAACGAGGCCTTCGGGCCCGGCGATCCGCACGGCCGCCGCGAACTGCGCACCGTCCTCGCCGACTACCTCGCCCGCGCCCGCGGGGTGCGCACCGACCCCGACCGGATCGTGGTCTGCGCCGGCTTCGCCCACGCGCTGCGGCTGCTCTTCGACGGCGCCACGCCCGTCCTGCCGCCCGCCGAGCAGGGCCCGCTGGCCGTGGAGGCCTACGGACTGGGCTTCCACCGCGAACTGCTGGCCGCCGCCGGGGTCGCCACCGTGCCGCTGCCGATCGACGAACAGGGCGCCCGGGTCGATGAGTTGGCGCTCCGCCCGGAGATCCGCACAGCCCTGCTCACCCCCGCCCACCAGTTCCCGACCGGCGGCCCGCTGCACGCCGGGCGCCGCGCCGCCGTCGTCGACTGGGCCCGCGGGCACGGCGGCCTCGTCCTGGAGGACGACTACGACGGGGAGTTCCGCTACGACCGCCAGCCGGTCGGCGCCCTCCAGGGGCTCGACCCCGACCGGGTCCTCTACCTGGGCAGCACCAGCAAGAGCCTCAGCCCCGCGCTGCGCCTCGGCTGGATGGTCCTGCCGGACCACCTGGTGGACCGGGCGCTCGCGGCCAAGGGCGAACGCGAGGCCTGGGTGAGCGCGTTGGACCAGCTGACGCTGGCCGAGTTCATCGACTCCGGCGGCTACGACCGGCACCTGCGCCGGATGCGGCGCCGCTACCGGGACCGCCGGGACCAGCTGGTGGCCGCGCTGGCGGCGCACGCCCCGCACGTCGAGGCGTCCGGCATCGCGGCCGGTCTGCACGCCGTCCTGCGACTGGCCCCCGGTACCGAGCGGTCCGTCCTCAAGGCCGCCGCCTACCGGGGCCTGGCCGTCGAGGGGCTCGCGGACTACCGCCACCCGGCGGCCGGCGCGGAGGCGGTGCCCGCCGTCGACGGCCTGGTGGTCGGCTACGCCACGCCGCCCGACCACGCCTACCCGGCGGCGCTCCAGGCGCTGTGCGACGTCCTGCCGCCGCCGTCCTGAGCGGGCCGGAAGGCTGGTCCGGCGCGGGTGGTGGGCCGGAAGGCCTGTCCGGTGCGGGCGTCGGGCATCGGGTGGTGGGGCAGGCAGGCCGCGAAGGATAGGCCACCGGAGGTTCCGCCGGGCCGGAACGCGGTCGGTCGGTCCGGGGCGTCCGCCCGCCGCTCGTGCGTCGGTACGGGTTCGGGCCGAGGAGGGCGGCCCCGGCGACGTCGCCCCCTACGCTCCATGGACATGCGCAGAACACATCTGAGCCGTGCCGCGGTCGCCGTGGGTCCGGCCGTCGCCGCCGGTCTGCTGTTGTCCGCGGCACCCGCCCAGGCGGACAGCCCGCTGCCCCTCACAGCCGTCTCCGACCGCCAGACGACCGGCCGGGGAGGTGAGTTCACGCTGACCCTGACGCTCACCAATCCGTACGACACCCCGATCCAGTTCGTCTACCAGAGCGTCCAGCAGACGTACGACAGCAGTCTGGTGCAGGGGCTCAAGTTCACCGCCACGGCCTGCGGCGCCCAGACCAACGGCTGCAGCGACAACGTGCACGGCGGCATCGCCCGCTACGACGTCCCGCTCGCCCCCGGCGCCAGCAGCACCTTCACGGTCACCTACACCGTGGCCCCCGACTCGGCCTGCGGCCAGGGCGTCCGGATCGACTTCTACTCGTACCTCTACTACGAGTACAACGGCGGTCTGGCCAACAACTCCGGCATCCTGGGCATCCCGGGCACCCAGGTCGCCTGCTGATCCGATCCCTTCCTCCTCCCGGCGCGGCCCCTGCGGCCGCACCCCCGTACACCCGTCAGGTGCCGGCCACCCCCGTACCGGCACCTGACGGGCCTTTCGCGTTTCCGGACCCGGACCCGGACCCGGACCCGGACCGGGGTCGCGGTCGGGTCCGGGTCGGGGCCGCAGGGTGCCCGGCCGTTGTGCCGGGTTGACGGCCGGCGGGCGTGGGGGAGGGCGCGCGGGCGGTGTGTCGGAGCAGTGGCGGGCGCTGGGGGAGCTGGGTGCGCGGGCGCGAACGGATGTTCCGGTGGCGGATGGGGCGCGCGGGGGCGGATCGCGCGAGATTCACCCTATCGGGGGGTAGTCGGCCGCCGTACGGGCTCGGTCGGGTTCTGGTGATCTAGGGTTCCGGATGGGCCGCCGGGCGATGGCGGTCCCGCTCCCGAAACTCGCCAACTTCCCCACCAGTAAGCGGATCTGATGATCCGTTGCGGACGCGTGTGCCCAGGGCGGAGCGGTACGGCCCTGACCGCGTGGTCCGACCCACACGAATGGAGACCCCTGCCGATGCCCGTGGACACGAGCCCGGAGACACAGCAGGACCGGCAGCAGAGCCTTGCGACGGCCGCTGCCCGCAACCTTGCCACCACCACCAAGTCCGCACCGCAGATGCAGGAGATCACCTCCCGCTGGCTGCTCAAGGTGCTCCCGTGGGTCGAGGCCCACGGCGGTGCGTACCGGGTGAACCGACGGCTCACCTACACCGTCGGCAACGGCGTGGTGGAGTTCATCAAGACCGGCTCCCAGGTCCGGGTGATCCCGGCGGAGCTGGGCGAACTCGCCCTGCTGCGCGGCTACGAGGACGAGGAGGTGCTGACCGCCCTCGCCGACCGGTGCGAGCAGCGGGACTTCGGTCCGGGCGAGGTGCTCACCACCCAGGGCGAGGCGGCCGACCGGATCTTCCTGATCGCGCACGGCAAGATCAACAAGATCGGCACCGGCAAGTACGGCGACGAGACCGTGGTCGGCGTGGCCGGCGACGGCGACCGCTTCGGCGACGACGCGCTGCTGAACCCGGACGCCGCCTGGGAGTACACCGCGAGGACCGCCACCTCCGGTGTCGCCCTCACTCTGAGCCGGGACGACTTCGCCCGCATCCGGGACAACGCGCCGACCCTCCAGGAGCACCTGGAGTCGTTCCTGTCCCTGCCGCTGCAGGCCCAGAACGAGCGCGGCGAGGCCGAGATCGCCATGTCGGCCGGCCACCGCGGCGAGTACCAACTCCCCGGCGCCTTCGTGGACTACGAGCTCAAGCCGCGCGAGTACGAGCTGAGCGTCGCGCAGACCGTCCTCAAGATCCACACCCGCGTCGCGGACCTGTACAACCAGCCGATGAACCAGACCGAGCACCAGCTCCGGTTGACCATCGAGGCCCTGCGCGAGCGCCAGGAGCACGAGATGATCAACAACCCGGAGTTCGGCCTGCTCAACAACGCCGACTTCGACCAGCGGATCCAGACCCACTCCGGCCCGCCCACCCCGGACGACCTGGACGAGCTGCTCAACCGCCGCCGCGACCCCGACTACCTGCTGGCCCACCCCAAGGCCATCGCCGCGATCGGCCGCGAGTTCAACGCCCGCGGCATCTACCCGCACCACGTCGACCTCGGCGGGCAGCAGGTGCCGGCCTGGCGCGGGGTGCCGATCCTGCCGTGCAGCAAGATCCCGATCACCAAGGAGAACACCAGCTCGATCCTGGTGATCCGTACCGGCGAGGACAACCAGGGCGTCATCGGCCTGCACCAGACCGGCCTCCCGGACGAGTACCAGCCCTCGCTCTCCGTCCGCTTCATGGGGATCGACGAGAAGGCGATCATCTCCTACCTGGTCAGCGCCTACTACTCCTGCGCGATCCTGGTGCCGGACGCGGTCGGCGTGCTGGAGAACGTCGAGATCGCGCACCGTCGCCACTGAGCGCCTGGAACAGCGAGCGCAGGCCGTAACCGGTCGGCGCGAAGATCGTTTCACCTGATGACGGACGGTCCGCCCCGGAGGTGGGCCGTCCGTCTGATCACGTCTGAATGCGCTTGGTCGTGCCCGATCGGTTCTGACCCGGCCCAGGTCATCGCCGCCCGTTTCCGTCGGCTGTTCAGACCGGATCCTTCCGTCCTCCCCAGGCGACCCGAGAGGTGTGTGGAGCCCATGCCGCAGCGGCGGCAGTTCCGACGGATACCGCGGCACGGCGGCGGGTCCGCGGCCCCCGGGCGACGGGTGCGGCTGATCGGCGCGGCGGTCGGCGTGGTGGCGATGTGCGCGCTGGTCGGCGGCGCCAGCGCCTCGGGTGCCGAACGCCCCGGCGGGCATCCGCACGGCCCGGCCGTCGACACCTGCGTGTGCACCGAGACGGACCTCTCGACGTCGGTCGGCCCGGGCGGCAGCGTGGACGTCGGGGTGGACGTGGACGTCCAGGTCGGCGTCAGCGTCGCCCCGGACATCGGCCGGCACCACGGGCCGCGCCCGCCGCACGACCATGACCACGAGCACCACCCGTGTCACCGGCCGCCCACGGCGGCACCGTTACCCGCGGTGCCCTCGTCCTCGGGCACGGCCGGGCTCCGGCAGCAGCCGGGGCGGCCGGCGGAGGAGCACGGTGGGGGCGGTGACCACGACGGGGACGGGCGGCACCACCACCACCATCACCATCACCACCATCCGTGCCCGAGCCCCACCCCGACGCCTACGCCGACTCCCACGCACACGCCGACGCCGACGCCGACCCACACCCCCAGTCCCACGCCGACGCCTACACCCACGCCGACCCACACCCCCAGTCCCACGCCGACGCCGACGCCTACACCCACGCCGACGCCGACGCCGTCTCCGACGGTGGCACCCCCCAGCCCGAGCCCGGTGCCCACCCCGCCGCCGTCGCCCCCGGCGCCCGCGCCCCCGCCGCCGCCTGCCCCCGCACCGGCCGTACCGCCCCCGGCGGTGCCCGCCGCGCCCGCGGACCCGGCGCCCGACGCACCTGCCCCGCAGGCGCCGCCGCCCGTCGTGGTACCTGTCCCCGTGGTGCCCGCCCCGGCGGCCCCCGACGTGGTGGCGCCCAGCCCCGTGGTGCCGAGCCCGGTCCGGCCGAGTCCGCTGTGGCCGACGCCGTCGGCGCACCCGGTGTTCAAGGTGCGGGCCACCAGGCCGATGCCCGTCACGAAGCACCACCATGCCGCCTCGACGACCACCACGATGCTGCTGATCACCGTTCCCGCGGTTCTCGCGGCGGCGGCGCTGCGCCCCGGTGGCCGAGGCCGCGGTCGCTCCGGGTCCTGACGGCGTCAGCGTCCTTCATGCACCTCCGGAGCCTGACGGCTTCCGGTCCGCCCGGAGGACCTCCGGGCCCCGACGGACAGTTTCCCGGGCTCGACCGACCGGTCGGGTCCCGGACTTCCCCGTTCACGTCACAAGCCAAGCCAGAGAAGGGAGTTCCCATGTCAGAGTGGGTGGCGCTGGTCATCGCCTTGGCGGCGGCCTGTGCCGTTGTGTTGGCGGTGGTGGTGCTGAGGCGCCGCCAGCGGGGTGTCGTCGAGAACGCCGACGAGACGCCCGACGTCATCGAGTACATCACGATGATGATCGGCGTGGTCTACGCGATCGTCCTCGGTCTCGCCATCGCGGGTGTCTGGGAGGCGCGCGGCGCCGCCCAGGACGACCTGTTCACCGAGGCGCAGGCGCTGCGGGAGGTGAGCGACCGGGCGGTGGTCTACCCGGCCGAGTTCCGCGACCAGGTCCGGGCCGACGTCGACGCCTACGTCACGTACGTGGTGCACGTCGAGTGGGACTACATGGGCAAGAACGGCGAGATCACCGACAAGGGCACCCAGTTGCTGGACAAGGTCCAGAACGAGGTGGCCACCCGGGCGCCGGCCTCGGACCTGGAGGCCCAGGCCTACCAGCCGATCATGGACCGGATCAGCCAGGCCTCCGGCGCCCGCAACCAGCGCGGCCAGAACGCCGGGCCGACCATGCCGGGCGTGGTCTGGTTCGGGCTGATCGGTGGCGCGGTGGTGACCGTCGGCATGCTGTTCGCGCTGCAGATCAGGCGCACGCCGAGGGAGTTGATCCTGGCGGCCTGCTTCAGCGTGCTGATCGCCTTCCTGTTGTTCATGATCTGGGACTTCGACGATCCGTTCGCCCGGAGCGTCTCGGTCACCACCCAGCCCTTCGAGGACCTCTTCCCCTCGCTCAACCTCTAGAGCTGTCAGCACGCTCGACCGCAGGAGCGGCACAGGCCGACACCGGTGGCCCCGGACGGGACCACCGGTGTCGGCCTGTGCCCGACGCGATGTCAGCGCAGGCTGCTGTCCAGCGAGTTGAGCATGGTGCCGGAGGCGTCGTCGTTCTCCAGGGAGAAGGCGAACAGGCCGCCCAGGCCCTTGCTCTTGGCGTAGGCCCCGCGCGCCTGGACGGCCTGCGGGGTGTCACCGGTCCAGAAGTCGGTGCCGTCGTAGACCCAGCTGCTCTCCGTCACCGGGTCCCAGTGGGTCTGCGCGGCGGTCGGGTTGAGCTCCTTCCAGGCGGCCAGCCCGGCCTCATGGCTGAGCGGCTTGGCGGCCGTCGGGCCGGTCGCGCTCTGGTACAGGCCGTAGTTCGAGCCGGCCGGGACGCCCGTCCAGCCGCGCCAGTAGAACGGGATGCCGAGCACGATCTTGTTCGCCGGGAAGCCGCCGGGGATGCCGTACTCGGGCAGGCCGGCGGTGTACGCGGTGAGCGTGGTGTCCACGTTGTACTTGCGGGTGCCAGGGGTGATCGGCGTGGTCGGGTCGGCCGGGCTGTCGTGCAGCGGGTCCTGGTGGTTGGTCGGGCCCTTGGCGTCCCAGGAGCCGTGCATGTCGTAGGACATCACGTCGGCGTAGTCCAGGTAGGCGCCGATCCTGTCGGTCTCCAGCTGGGCGATCTTGTCCTGGCCGCTGGGCAGCGCCGCGCTCAGCAGGTACCGCTTGCCCTGGGCGGCGCCGAGGGCGTCCAGCTGGGTGCGGAACTCCTTGAGCAGCAGGGTGTAGTTCTGCTTGTCGGCGGGGGAGTAGTGGTTGCCGGTGTGGCCGCCGGCCGAGCCCGGGTACTCCCAGTCGAGGTCGACGCCGTCGAAGATGCCGGCCGCCGAGGCCGGTCCGCTGGACCACCCCGGGCCAGGAAGGGCGGCGCACCGGTAGGTTGACCGGGACGGAACAGACCCGCCGAACGGAGGCGCGCATGGACAGTCAGGGCTGGGACGACCGCTACGCCGCGAGCGAACTGGTGTGGGGGACCGCGCCCAACCGGTGGGTGGTCCGCGAACTGACCGGACACACCCCCGGCCACGCCCTCGACCTGGCCACCGGGGAGGGCCGCAACGCCATCTGGCTGGCCGCCCAGGGCTGGGAGGTCACCGGCCTCGACTTCTCCGCCGTCGCCCTCGAACGCGCCGAACGGCTCACGTCCGAACTGCCCGACGAGGTCGCCGACCGCCTCACCTGGCGACACGGCGACGCCCGCGGCTACGAGGCCCCCGACGCCGACTACGACCTCGTCCTGATCGCCTACCTCCACCTGCCCGCCGACGACCGCCGGGCCGCGCTGCACCGCGCCGCCGAGGCACTCGCCCCCGGCGGCACCCTGCTGGTGATCGGGCACGACCTCAGCAACCTCACCGAGGGCGTCGGCGGCCCGCCGGACCCGGCCGTACTGTTCACCCCCGAGGACGTCCTCGCCGACCTCGCCCCGTACGGCCTGCGCACGGTACGGGCCGAGCGCCTCCACCGCGAGGTCGGCGAGCCCGGTCACAAGGGCGGCCCGACGGGCGTCGCGATCGACGCGCTGGTCCGGCTGGAGCGGGGTGCCGAGTGACCGCCCGGCTCACCCGCCGCCTGCTGCTCACCGGACTCGTGGCCGCCGCCCCGCTGGCACTGGCCGGCTGCTCCTCGGGCAAGTCGAAGGACAAGACCGGCCCGGCGGCCAAGGCCAGTGACCCGGGTGGCGCCGCCTTCGTGATGATCATCCGGCACGGCGAGAAGCCCGACGGCAGCCAGCCCGGCCTGGACGAGAACGGCAAGCACGACAGCAAGTCCCTCACCCAGCGCGGCTGGGACCGCGCCAAGGCCCTGCCCACCCTGTTCGCCCCGCCCGCCACCGGACTGCGCGCCCCGGCCCGGATCTACGCCGCCACCGACCAGGGCCCGATGGCCGGCGCCCACCGGATGCGGCAGACCGTCACCCCGCTGGGCGCCAAGCTCGGGCTGACCGTGGACACCACCTACGCCGAGTCCCAGGAGACCGGACTGGCCGGCGCCGCCCTCGCGGGCACCCAACCCGTGCTGATCTGCTGGGAGCACTCCCGGATCCCGCGGATCGTCGAGGCGCTCGGCGCCGCCGGCAGCGGGGCGCCGACCAGCTGGCCGGACCGGTTCGACCTGGTCTGGGTCCTCTCCCGCTCGGCCGGCGGGCCCTGGACCTTCCAGGAGGTGCGCCAGCACCTGCTGGACGGCGACGCCTGATCCACCCGCGGGCGCCCCGCAGGCTCTCATCGAGCACCAACGGCGGACGCCCGCCCGGGAGAGGGGGTCAGACGGCGCTGAGCGTCACCACCGCGTACTGGACGACGGTCAGCGGCACGCTGACCGTGCCGCCGGTCACGGTGTACGGGACGGGCCGCGGCCGCGGGTCGGTGCCGTCCGGGCTGGCGACGGTGATGGCGGTGACGCCCGCCCCGGCCGGGAGGGTGTAGGAGAGCGTGCAGTTGGCGGGGGTGGTGCGGAAGTCCGCCGGGGTGTCACCGAAGTTGGTGAAGTTGACCAGGTGGACGACGGTGTCGCCGCCGAGCCGCCGGGCGTCCAGGAAGATCCGCCGGTCCCCGGCCAGGGTGACGGCGGGCGGCGCGGACTGGCGTACGGCGGCGAGCAGTTGGTCGGCCGAGGCCTGGGTCGGTGGCGGTCAGGTAGCTGAGGCCGGGCAGCGCCTTGAGGTACCAACAGGTGCCGCTGCCGTAGGAGTTGCGCCGGCTCGCGGGCAGCGGGTCGGCCAGGCGCAGTCCGAGCACGTCGGACAGCGCGAACTCGGCGCACCGGCCGCCCAGTTCGTCCAGCGCGGTGGGGGCGGGGCCGGTGACGACGACCGTCCCGTCGCCCGCGACGAAGCCGCGCAGCACGGCGGCCTCGGCGTCCGAGACGGCCTGGAGGTTGGGCAGCAGCAGCACCGTGAAGCGGGCCAGGTCGGCGGCGCTCAGGCCGGGGCTGGGCACGGTGTCGAAGGGCACGTGGGCGTAGACCAGCGCCCACGCTGCCGTAGAACACGTTGGGCTTGCCGGCCAGGTCGCGCTGGACCCAGTCTTCCCCTGGTCGTCCTTGTAGAAGGAACGGCCCTTCTCGCCGCCGGGGGAGATGAGTTCGAGGGACGGGTGGTACATGACGACCTTGAGGCCGGCCGCGTGGGCCAGGCCGGTGAAGGTCTTCACATCGGCCATGTGGGCGGCGAACTCGGCGTCGGTGAGCCAGTTGGAGAGCAGGATGTCGAGTTCGGTCACGCTGACGTTCTGCGCTTTGAGGGCGTCGATGTAACTCTGCATGTCGGCGGGCTCGTTGAAGGTGCCGTCGGCGATCCGGGCGAAGCGGGCGGAGCACCGCCGGAAGTGCGGCCCGGGGGACCGCTGGGTAGGGGGCCCCCGAGCCGCTGTCCGATGATCAGAGATTTCTCCGTGTGCGATAGGTTCGCAGCAAGGACGGCGGCAGGAACGAGGAGGGCACGATGACCGTTTCGCTGGCCAAGGGGCAGAAGATCAGCCTGGAGAAGCCGGGCGGTGGGCAGTTGAGCGTGGTCCGGATGGGCCTGGGCTGGCGGGCCGTGCAGCGCAAGGGCTTCCTGGCCAAGCTGCTGTCCGCCGGACAGGAGATCGACCTGGACGCCTCGGCGGTGCTGTTCGCCGGCGGCAAGGCACTGGACGTGGTCTTCTTCCAGCACCTCACCAGCAACGACGGCTCGGTGCGGCACAGCGGGGACAACCTGGTCGGCGGCGCGGGCGACGCGACCGACGACGAGTCGATCACCGTCGACCTGACCAAGGTGGCCGCCGAGGTCGACCAGATCCTGTTCACGGTGAACTCCTTCACCGGACAGACCTTCCAGGAGGTCGAGGCCGCCTTCTGCCGACTGGTGGACGAGACCACCGGCACCGAGCTGGCCCGCTACACCCTGACCGGCGGCGGCCCCTACACCGCCCAGATCATGGCCAAGGTGCAGCGCACGCCCGGCGGCTGGCAGATGGCCGCGATCGGCCAGCCGGCCGGCGGGCGCACCTTCCAGGACCTGATGCCGGAGCTGATCAAGTACCTGTGATGCCTGCCGGCCCCCGGGTTCCGGTGCCGTGCGGTGGACGCTACTCGACGTCCCGGCGCCGGAACCCGGCCAGGGCCAGCGCGATCAGCGCGGCCGCGACCAGGGTGAGCACGGCCAGCGGCGTCCAGTCCATCGGGGCCGCCGGGAGCCGGGGCACCCGGCCGAACGGGGACAGCCGGTCCAGGCCCGCCGGGAGCTTCAGCAGCGGGCCCAGGTAGCCGATCACGAACGCGTACCCGGGGACGGCCCAGGCCAGCGGCAGCGCCCGGGGCAGCCAGCCGTAGACGGCGGCGGCGAAACCCACCGTCACCCAGAGGGCGGGCACGAAGGCCAGCGCCGCTCCGGTCAGCCGGAGGAACACGCCCCCGTCGCCGGTGGACAGCGCCCCGGCCAGACCGAAGCCCACGCCCGCCGCCAGCATCACCGCGGTGGAACCCAGCAGCGCCGCCGCCAGGTGCCCGCCCAGCCAGCCGGACCGCGACACCCCGGCGGCCAGCACCGGCACCGCCCGCCCGGCGCTCTCCTCGGCGCGCGGGCGCAGCGTCGCCAGCACCGCGTAGACCCCGCCGACCACCGCGACGACCAGCATGGTCAGCGCGGCGAAGGAGTCGGCGAGGGTGTGACCGCCGAGCCGGGCCAGCGCCTCCTTGATCTGGTCGACGTCCTTGAGCATCGAGTCGGCCCCGCCGAGCAGCGAGCCGTACATCGCGCCGAGCAGCAGCAGGGCTGCGGCGAAGGCGCCGATCAGGCCGCGGTGCAGCCGCAGCGCCAGGCCGAGCGGGGTGCCCAGGGCGGGGCTCCCGGTGGCCGGGCCGGGACGGGCGGCGCGCAGCCCGGCGCCGAAGTCGCGGCGGGTGCTCAGCGCGAACCCGGCCGCGGCGGTGACGGCGGCCAGTGCCAGCGCGGGCGGCAACGGCCACCAGCGGTCGTCGACGAAGGGGTAGCCGCGCTGCAGCCAGCCGATCGGGGAGGCCCAGGAGAGCCCGGTCCCGCCGGCGTCCCCGGCGGCGCGCAGCGCGTAGGCGGCGCCGAGCACGGCCAGGGCCAGCCCGGAGGCCGTCCGGGTGTGCGCGGTGATCTGCGCGGTGACGGCGGCCACCGTGCCGAACAGCAGCCCGCCGACGGCGGTCGCGGCGCCGAAGAGCAGGGCGCCGCCGCCGGTCAGTCCGGGGATGCCGAGGCCGGGCAGGCCGACGGCGAGCAGCAGACCGAGCGCGAGGTCGGCGACGGCGGCGGTGGCCAGCGCGGCGGCCAGCTGGGCGTGCCGGCCGACGGCGGCCGAGCGGACCAGTTCGGCGCGGCCGCTCTCCTCCTCGGCCCGGGTGTGCCGGGTGACGGTCAGGACGCTCAGCAGGCCGGCCAGGACGACCAGCAGGCCGAGCAGCCGGTGGCCGAGCATCGCGCCCCAGGTGTAGTCGGCCAGGTAGTGGGCCGGGCCGGTCATGGCGAGCACGGCCGGGCTGCCCGAGCCACGGGCGATCGCGGCGCGGTCGGCGGCGGTCGGGTAGACGGTGTGGGCGCTGTCAGCGGTGGCCAGGGTGAGCAGCGCGAGGCCGAGCACCCAGGCGGACAGCCGGACCCGGTCGCGGCGCAGCGCGAAGCGCAGCAGGGTGGCGGTGCCGGCCAGGGTGCCGGGCCCGCCGGTGCGGTCCGGCCCGGTGCGCCGGGCGGTGGGTGGGGTGGTGGTCATCGGACGGCCTCGGGATCGGGGCGGTGCCCGTTGGCGGCCAGCTCGTCGCCGTAGTGGCGCAGCATCAGCTCCTCCAGCGTGGGCGGGTGGCTGACCAGGGTGCGCAGCCCGGCCTCGCTCAGCCTTCGTACCGCGGCGTCGAGTCGGGCGCCGTCGACGGCGAACCGGACCCGCCGGCCGTCGGTGCGCAGGGCGTGCACGCCCGCCAGCGCCTCCAGCCCGGTGACCGGGCGGTCGGTCTCCGCCTCCACGGTGGTGCGGGTGAGGTGGCGCAGTTCGGTCAGGGTGCCGCTCTCCACCACCCGGCCCTGCCGGATGATGCTGACCCGGTCGCCCAGCTTCTCCACCTCGTCCAGGACGTGGCTGGAGAGCAGGACGGTGCGGCCCCGCGCCTTGGCCTGCCGGACGACGTCCTGGAAGACCACCTCCATCAGCGGGTCCAGGCCGGAGGTCGGCTCGTCCAGCAGCAGGAGTTCGGCGTCGGAGGCGAGGGCGGCGACGATGGCGACCTTCTGCCGGTTGCCCTTGGAGTAGCTGCGGCCCTTCTTGGTCGGGTCGAGGTCGAAGCGCTCGATCAGTTCGTCCCGGCGGCGCCGGTCGAGCCGGCCGCGCAGCCGGGAGAGCAGGTCGATGGCCTCGCCACCGGTGAGGTTGGGCCACAGCTCGACGTCGCCGGGGACGTAGGCGAGGCGGCGGTGCAGCTCGACGGCGTCGCTCCACGGGTCCTTGCCGAGCAGCCGGGCGCTGCCGCCGTCCACGCGCAGCAGACCGAGCAGGACGCGGAGGGTGGTGGACTTCCCGGCTCCGTTGGGGCCGAGGAAGCCGTGGACCTCGCCGGTCTCGACGGTGAGGTCGAGGCCGTCCAGTGCGGTGGTCCGGCCGAAGGTCTTGCGCAGGCCGGACAGGATGATGGCCTTGGTCATGCTTCCGAAGCTACCGTAGTTTCAGAAAAACGTGAATATTGGGAAGCATTAAAGTGCGAGCAGGGGATGGATGATCGCCGGAGAGGGGCGAGTGGTGGAGCAGACACCGCGGAAGGCGCGGGAGCAGGCACCGAAGAGCGCGCCGGAGCAGGCGGCGCAGGGGGCGCCGTGGCACGGGCGCGAGCGGGCCGTGTCGGACTTCGTCGAGCGGTTCGCGGCCGAGTTGGTGGTCGCGGGCATGGGCCGGATGCCGTCCCGGATCTTCTCCTGCCTGATGGCCGAGGAGAGCGGTGTGCTGACCTCCGCCGAGCTCTCCGAGCGCCTGCAGATCAGCCCGGCTGCCGTCTCCGGCGGGATGCGCTACCTGATCCAGGTCGGGCTGGTCGCCAAGGAGCGCGAGCCCGGCTCGCGGCGTGACCGCTACCGGGTGCTCAACGACGTCTGGTTCGAGTCGCTGACCCGGCGCGACGAACTGCTGCTGCGCTGGGTCCGGGTGCTCAAGGAGGGTGAACTGGCCGTCGGCGTGGGCACGGTGGCGGCGGAGCGGCTGGCGGAGAGCGCGGCCTTCTTCGAGTTCATGATCGACGAGCTGCACGGGATGCTCGGCCGCTGGCGCGAGCACCGGGCGGGGCTGACGACGGGGAAGTAGACCCTCCGGCGGGGCGCGGTCCCGGGGAACGCGCCGACGGCGGCAGAGCGGGCCCCTGCGGGCCGGCCTGCCGCCGTCGGTGCTTGGCGGTGCCTGTTCGCGCGCGGTTAGTTCTTCACGGTCGCCGAGGGGGAGGGCGACAGCGAGGAGCTGGGCGTGCCGGTCGGTGTGGCGGACGCGGTGGCGCCGGGGGTTGCCGTGGCGCTCGGGCTGGCGTTCGGCGTGGGCGTCGGGCAGCCGCTGGGAGTGGCCGTCGGCGACGGGGTGCCGCTCGGCGTGGCCGTCGGGGACGGCGTGCCGGTGGGCGTGGCCGTGCCGGTGGGCGTCGCGGTCGCCGTCGGGCTCGGGCAGGACGTCGGCGTACCCGTCGGGGTGCCGGTCGGCGTGGCCGTCGAGGTCGGCGTGCCGGTGGGCGTGGTCGTCGGGGTGGCCGTCGGACTCGCGGAGGGCGAGGGCGAACCACCGGGAGTCGGCGTGGTGGTCGGCGTGGTGGTCGGCTGCGCGGACGGCGTCGGGGTCGGCGTCACCGGCGGCACGGTCGGCTGGCCGTCGGGCGTCGGGCCGGTGCCGGCACCGTCGTTGCCGGTCGGGGTAGCGCCCGAGGTGCCGGTGCCGCCGGACGGCCGGAGGAACGGCGACGGCGAGGAGTCGGGCAGGGTCGGGACGCCGGGGCGGTCCGCGACGGTGGTGACCGCGCCGCTGCCGAAGTGGGCCATCCAGTTGCGGACGGTGCCCAGGTACTCGGTGGAGTTGTTGTAGCTGAGGATCGCCCGGTCCAGCTGGGCCGGATCGGAGAGGTCCCGGCCGCCCGCGCACAGGTAGCGGCCCGCGGTCTCGGCGGCGTCGAAGATGTTGTTCGGGTCGGCGGTGCCCTTGCCGGTGGCGTCCACGCCCCAGGAGGCCCAGGTGGAGGGGATGAACTGCATCGGGCCGACCGCGCGGTCCCAGCGCGGGTCGCCGTCGTAGCGGCCGCCGTCGGTGTCGGGTATCGCGGCGAAGCCGTTGCCATCCAGCGCCGGGCCGAGGATCGGGGTGAGCGTCTTGCCGGCGGCGTCCACCTGGCCGCCGTTGGCCTGGCCGGACTCGACCTGGCCGATCGCGGCGAGCAGCTGCCAGGGCAGGTGGCAGCCCGGCGAGCGCTGCGCCAGCGAGGCCTCGGCCTGGCGGTAGGCGGCGAAGACGGTGGCGGGCAGCGAGGCGCCGGTGGCGGCGAAGGGGCCGGCCGAGGGCAGGCCGGGCTGGGTGCCGGGCGGCTGCGGGAGCTGCACGGCGCTGCCGCCGTCGGCCGGAGTGCCGGGGACGCCGGTGGCGGGGCCGCCGAACGGGGTGGCGGGGGTGCCCTGGGTCTGGGTGGCGCCGTCCTGCGCCGGCCCGGCGTCGGCGGCGGCGACCTGGGCGAGGCCGAGGCCCGACACCTGAGAGCCGGTCAGCGCGGCCAGCGCGGCGAGTGCCGCCGCCGTTCCCGTGACCCGCTTGCCGAGTCGCACCTTCCGCCCGTCGTTGGCACTGCCGAACCTCGCCGCCATCTGATGCCCCTCCCCATCGCCGTCCGGACCCTCCCGGAACGGTTGAACCCTCGTCATCGTGCCCGCCCGCCGGTGGGCGGCACCCGCCGCCGGTGACGATTAGTATCACGACGATCTGACAGGGACAGGATGGACGGAAGGCGTCCCGGAGCCCATCGAGGCGTTAACGCCGCACCTCAGCCGGGGTGCGGCGGGCCCGAAGCCTCGCCCAGGCGTCTGCCGCCAGCGCCATCTCGGCCACCACGGCAGGGAGTTGGCCGCGAGCTTGACTCCAGGTGTCGGGGCGCCACGGCGGTCGGACGGGCGGTTCGAAGCGCGGGGGTGGTGCGTGGGCGTCGTTGCGGGCTCCCCGGCGGCGCCCGCGGTACACCCGGCTGACCTGCCCGGATGTTCGTCGAAGGGTCGGGCTGTTCCTAGCAGGGCGGGCGGGCCGGCGCCAGGGGGCGTCCCCAACTCGGCCCTGGACGGATGACGTTCAGGTGAAAGTGAGCATGCCAGGAAACCCGGTCCGGCATGCTGTGCCGCGTGACCATGTGGATGGAGGCCGAAGCCGTGAGCGCGAACCTGCCGGAGACCGTCGCCGAGGGGGCGGTGGTCCTGCCGGCACCCCCTCGAGTGGTGGACGACCTGGCCCGGGACCTGACCCAGGCCGCCGCCGCCGTCCGGGCGGTGTCGCGGAGCGGCCGCACCACCGGCGGGGATGTCGCCGTCGCCGCCTACACCGCCGTGGTGTGCACCGGGCGTTCGGCCGCCCGCGCTCTGGAGGAGGCTGCCGCCTGGTGTCGGCAGGCCCCCGAGGCCGAGGTGCACTCGCTCGCCTGGGCGCGGGTGCCCGGGCACCGGCACGACGTCTTCGAGTACCGCGTCACCATGGCCGTCAGCTTCCCCGACGGCGAGACCGGTGAGCACCTCGGAGACACCCATCATTCGTGCCGCTGACATCGTATGATCGCCCCCATGGGTGATCGGGGTACGAACGAGACGTCCGGCGGAGATGCCGACGCCAACGCCGACGGCAACGCCAACGCCAACGAGACTGCGGGAGAAGCCGCTTCGGCGCCGGGCGGTGAGGACGCCGGCGCCGGCCCGCGCGAGCTGTCGCGGGCCGCCGCCATCGGTGCCACGGTGGTCTGCATCGTCAGCGGCTGCGTGGCGATGCTGGCCGTGCTCCACTGGCTGGGCTGGACCGTCCCGGGCATCGGCTGGATCGTCGCCAAGGCCGGGATCAAGCTGTCCGTGGGCGGCTTCGCAGTGCTGGCCGTCGCCGCCGACCACCTGCGCGGCAAGCTCCGGGCGAAGCCCCGTAGTTGACCGGCCGGGGACTCAACCGGCCGGTGGGGCCGGGCAGGTGAGGTCGTGCTCGGGCGCCCGGCCGTCCAGCAGGTAGCGCTCGACCGTGTCCGTGACGCAGGGGTCGGACCCCGGGTACTGGCCGTGGTCGCCGTTGCCGGTGACGGTCACCAGCTTCGAACCGCGCAGCGCGCGGTGGGCGCCGACCGCCGACTCGTAGTACGTCGCCGGGTCGTGCAGCGAGTTGAGCATCAGCACCGGCGGCAGGTGGGCGCCGGTCACCTTCACCTTGGGGGCCGGGTCCGTCGGCCAGGCCGCGCAGACCGCGCCGAAGGCCAGTAGGCGGGCGCCGGCCAGCGGGTAGCGGGCGGTGTCCTCCGTGCCGCGCTCGATCCAGGTGTCCATGTCCTTGGTCCACGGGGTGTCGCCGCACGTCACCGAGAAGAACTCGGCGAGGAACTCCGGGCCGAGGTACTGGCCGAACACCCGGCGGGCCGTCTGCTTGGCTGCCGGGTCGGCGCCCTGCCAGTCGTCCAGGGCGGTCAGCGAACTCGCCAGCAGCGGGAAGGCCTTCTCGCGGTAGACGGCGCTGATCGTGCCGTTGTCCAGCTGGTTCGGGCCGAGCGTCAACGACCCGTCGGTGATGGGCCGGTCGTGCAGGGCGGCGCGCCGCTGCTCCCAGTGCGCCTTGACCTCCTCCGGAGTCGATCCCCAGTGGTAGGTGGAGTCCCGGGCGGCCATCCAGGGCAGGAAGTCCTCCTCGAACCGGCGCTGGAAGCTCATCGGCTGGCCCAGCTCGTACTGCTCCCACGTGCCCTCGAAGCCGATGTTGCTGTCCAGTACCATCCGCTCGACCCGGTGCGGGAAGAGCGTCCCGTAGTAGGCGCCGATCATGGTGGCGTAGGAGGCGCCGTAGTAGCTGATCCGCTTCTCGCCGAGCAGCGAGCGGTAGAGGTCCATGTCGTGGACGGTCTGCTCGGTGGTCAGGTAGGGCAGCAGGTCGCCGCTGTGCTCCTGGCAGTCGGCGACCAGCTTGCGGGAGTTGGCGATGACCTTGTCGATCGCCGCGGGGGACTGGTCGCGGAAGTCCCCGGCCAGGAACTCCTGGAAGTCCTCCGGGGTCTGGCACTGGACGCGGGTGCTGCCTCCGACGCCGCGCTGGTCGAAGCTGGCGATGTCGTACGCGGCGGCTACCGCGGGGGCGCCCTGGAGGAGGTCCATCGGCCGCAGCAGGCCCTGCGCGCCCGGACCGCCCGCCGTCTCCATCAGCGTGCCCTTGCGGTGCGCCTGGTCGGTGGCGCGGTGCCGGGAGACGGCGATGGACAGGTCGGGTCCGGCGCCGGGGTGGTGCCAGTCGCGCGGGACGGCCATGGTGGCGCAGTCGAGCGCCGGCTGCTCCGCGCAGGGCTGCCAGTCGAGCGTCTGCTGGGTGTAGCGGGCGGGCGCGCGCTCGGCGTCGCCGGGGTTGCGCCCCGCGTCAGCGTTCGCCGTGGCGGGCAGGGCGAGGCCGGCGAGGACGGCGGTGGCGACGACGACGGCCGCGCGGCGGGTGCGGGATGCGGTGGTGTTCACGGGAACGATCGTGTCCGACACGGCATCTGACGGTCCATGGGGCAGGACACCGTCTTCGGGGTGGTGCTGGATACACCCCGGAGCGGGGGTATCCAGCACCACGGGTCCTCAGGGTTCAGTAGGCGGTGGTGAAGCGGGCGCGCCGGTGCACGGGCTGCTCGGCCTCGTCGAGCAGCACGACGGCGAGGTCCTCCATCGATATCGTCGAGTTGCCCTCGGCGTCGAGGAGCAGCTCGTCCCGGCCGAGCCGGAAGCGGCCGGTGCGCACCCCGGGTTCGAGCAGGGCGGCCGGGCTGAGGTACGTCCAGTCGACCTGCTCGTCCGCGCGGTAGAGGTCCAGCTGCGCACTGCAGGCCAGCGCGATCGGCCGGATCTCGGCGGGGAAGCCGGGGGACTCCACCAGGATCGTGCCGTCGGTGCCCGGGACGGTCAGGCTGCCCGCGCCGCCGACGGCGAGCAGCCGCACGCCGGTGCCGGCCAGGCCCGCCAGCAGGCCCCGGGTGGTGGCGGCCAGTTCGTGCTCGCGGCCGGGGGCGGGCCGGGTGGCGGTGATCACCAGCTCCTGGCCGGCGGCGAGCCGGGCGACGTCCCCGGGGGTGCTCGCGTCGCCGACGGCGAGGGTGACGGTCGACGGCAGGCCGTGCGGCTTGGCCGGGTCCCTGGTGACGGCGGTGACGTCGTGGCCTCGGGAGAGCGCCTCGGTCACGACCCGCCGGCCGACGTTGCCGGTGGCGCCGAACACGGTGATACGCATGAAGGTTTCTCCTTGGATCCTTTGAACGGGACGGCGGTGGTGCGATGAGCCGGCGTGGGGGCAGTGGGGTTGGCGGGGGCGGGGGCTGTGGGTTCAGGCGTTCTCGCGTAGCGGGCCCGGCCGGACGTCCCGCCCCGGGCCCGGTGCCGCGGGCGCCGCTGCCGCGGGCCCGGGCCGCCGGATCTGGGCGACGATCAGCGAGCCGAGCACCACCACGGCGCCGAGCGCCTGCAGCGGGCTGAGGTCCTGTCCGAGCGCGAGCCAGCCGACCAGCGTGGCGACCACCGGGCTGAGCAGGGAGAGGAAGGACAGCGAGGTGGGCGGCAGCGCGCGCAGCCCGCGGAACCAGACGGCGTAGGTGAGGGCCGCGCCGATCAGGCAGAGGTAGGCGTAGCCGAGCACGTTGTCGGCCGTGTAGTGGGTGGGCGGGGCGCCCTCGCTCAGCAGGGTCACCGGCACCAGCAGCAGCCCGCCGGCGGTGAGTTGCCAGCCGGTGGTGGCGAGCAGCGGCGCGGGGGAGACCCAGCGCTTGGAGAGCACGACGCCGAAGGCCATCACCACCGCCCCGCCGAGCGCGGCGGCCACCCCGATCGCGTCCGGTCGGGCGTCGGCGCGCAGTACCAGCAGGCTGACGCCCGCCACGCCGGCGATGCCGGAGAGCACGGTGCGCAGGGTGAGCCGGTCGCCGAGCAGCCCGGCCGAGAGCCCGGCGGTGATCAGGGGCTGGACGGCGCCGACGGTGGCCGCGATGCCGCCGGGGAGGCGGTAGGCGGCGATGAACAGCAGGGCCTGGAAGGCGCCGATGTTGAGCGCGCCGAGGACGAGCGCGCGCCACCACCAGCCGCCCTTGGGCAGGGTGCGGGTGAGGGCGATCAGCAGCAGCCCGGCGGGCAGGCAGCGGATGACGGCGGCGAGGAGCGGACGGTGGGGCGGGAGCAGCTCGGTGGTGACGGCGTAGGTCGTCCCCCAGGCGGCGGGGGCGAGGGCCGTCACCAGCACGACGGCGAGTCGATTGCTTAGCACTAAGCCAATGTATCTCAGCGCTAAGGCATTATTCGGCGGATTCCACCCGTGACGTGGCTCACAGTTACCTCATCGCTAAGGAATTCTGTCGGCATCGCCTACCCTGAACCCGTGGCAGATCATCTCGACCGCGTCGTCGCGCAATGGGGCGCCGAGCGCCCCGACCTGGACGTCTCCCCGATGGAGGTGTTCGGCCGGCTCAAGCGGCTCTACCGCCTGGTGGACGCCGAACTCAACCGCACCTTCGCCGAGCACGGCCTGGACGCCCCCTCCTTCGACGTCCTGGCCACCCTCAAACGCAGCGGCCCGCCCTACCGCCTCACCCCCACCGGCCTGATGCAGTCCGCCATGGTCACCTCCGGCGCGATCACCCAGCGCCTCGACCGCCTGGAGGCCCGGGGTCTGGTCACCCGCACCCGCAGCGACCAGGACCGCCGCAGCCGCGACGTCGAACTCACCCCCGAGGGCCACGCCCTGATCGACCGCGCCCTGCCCGACCACATCGCCGGCGAACACCGCATGCTGGCCGGCCTCGACGAGACCCGGAAGGCCGCCCTCGTCGACGGCATGCGCGCCCTGCTCGCCGACCTCGGCGACGACACCTCCGGCTGACCCGCCCGCACCGGTAAACCGCTTGCCGCCCCCGGCGGTCCTCCCCTTGGATGGCGGTCATGGATGACCCGATCTGGCACGCGCTCACCGTCGAGGTCCGGCGCGCGGTGGACGCGTACCTCGCCGTCGGGCGCCACGTCCACGCGATCAAGGCGATCCGCGACGCCTCACCGGAACCGGCGCCCGGCATCCGGGCCTGCAACGACCTGATCGCGGACCGGATGGCGGAACTCGGACTGCTACCGAACGGCCCGGTGCCCGGGAAGGCGTGAGCCGCGGCCGGCCTCCGGGGTGACCAGGGGGTTCACCGCCACCGCCTTGAAGAAGGTGTAGTGGAGCGTCCCGCCCGGCTCGGCCGTGCGGCGCAGCTCGGCGATGCCGCGGTCGAACTCCGCCGCAGTGGTCAGTCCGGCGGCCAGGGCGTCCGCCCGGACGGCCTCGACCATCGCGACGAAGGTCCGCCGGGTGAAGCCGTCCACCAGGGCCGGGCGGCTGCCGTCGGCGTAGACCGTACGGGGGCGGACCGTCACGTCCGCGAAGCCGGCCGCCGTCAGTAGCGGGTGGAGCCGGCGGCCCAGGAGGGCGTCCCCGCCCGCGTCGGCTTGGAGCCGGACCAGGTGGTCGACGGTGCGGCGGGCCGCCGGGGTCTCCGGGTGGAAGAAGGCGGAGCCGTGGTCGCCCTCGATCACGGTGATCGTGCCGCCCGGCCGCAGTACCCGGCGCAGCGCGGCCAGCCCGGCGGCCGGATCGGGCAGGTGCTCCAGCACGAAACACAGGAAGACGTGGTCGAACGCGCCGTCCGGGAACGGCAGTCGATGCAGGTCGCCGTGGTGCCAGGTGACCTGCGCGGTCGGGGCCAGCGCGGTGATCCGGGCCCGGGCCCGGGCCAGTGACTCCGCCGAGACGTCCGCCGCCGTCAGCAGCACGCCCGGGCTGGCGGCCAGCAGGTGTGCGGTCTGCGCACCCACCCCGCAGCCGGCCTCCAGCACCCGGCTGCCGGCCGGGTAGGCGGTGCCCGTGTGCAACAGTTCGGCGAGGGTGCCGGCCTGGTCGCCGAGGCGCTGGGCCTCGGCGTCGGAGTAGCCGTGGACGTAGGGACCGTGGCTGGAGGGGCCGTGGATGTCGGGGGCGGCGGGCAGCGGGCTGGTTCTGGTGGTCATGGCTCAACCCTCCCGCCAGTATGGACCGGTGAACAGGTCCAAAGACACCGGGGCTGAGAGGTCCAAAGAGACCGGTGCCGACTTCCTCCAGCTCGACGCCGCCGAGGCCCCGCCCGGCGGTCTCACCGACTGGCTGACCGCCCGGCTGCGCGAGGCCGTCGCGGACGGCCGCCTGCCGACCGGCAGCCGGGTGCCCGCCAGCCGGGTGCTCGCGGCCGAACTCGGGGTCTCCCGGGGCGTGGTGACCGACGCCTACCGGCGGCTCGCCGAGGCGGGGCAGCTCGCCGGGCGGGGCCGGGGCGGCACGGTCGTCGTCGCCCTGACGCCACCCGCGCGGCAGGCCGTTCCTCGGCCGGAGCCGAAGGCCGCCCCGGCGCCCGCACTGTTCCGGGACGACCCGGACGCCGAGGTGTTCGACCACCTGCGCGCCACCCCCGCCCGGATCGACCTCACCCCCGGCGTGCCCGACCTCGCCGCCTTCCCCCGTGCCGCCTGGCTGCGGGCCGAACGGGCCGTCCTGGACGGCCTCGCCGCCCCCGACCTCGGCTACGGCGACGTCCGCGGCACCCCCGCGCTGCGGCAGGCCGTCGCCCACTGGCTGGCCCGCAACCGGGGCATCCGCGCGGATCCGGACGAGGTGCTGGTGGTCGCCGGGACGGCCCAGGCGCTGGCCCTGCTCGGTCGGGCCCTCGGCCGGGCGGGCATCACCGAGGTCGCCGTCGAGGACCCGGGCTCGCTCGGCGCCCGCCAGCACCTCGCCCACTGGCTCGCCGCCACCCCGCCCGTGCCGGTCGACGCCGAGGGCATCCGGGTCGACGCGCTGCGCGCCACCCGTGCCCCGGCCGTGCTGCTCACCCCCGCCCACCAGTACCCGACCGGGGTCGTCCTCGGCGGCGAACGGCGCCGTGAACTCCTGTGCTGGGCGGGCGAAGGCGGGCTGGTCATCGAGGACGACTACGACGCCGAACACCGCTACGACCGCCCGCCCGTCCCCGCGCTGCGGGCCGAACTGCCCGACCGGGTCTGCTACGCGGGCAGCATCTCCAAGCTGCTCGCCCCCGCCCTGCGCACCGGCTGGCTGCTGGTGCCCCGGCCGCTGCGCGGCGCCGTCCTCGACGCCAAGCGCTTCGCCGACCTCGGCAACCCGGTACTGCCCCAGCTGGTGCTGGCCCGGCTGATGGAGTCCGGCGAACTCGACCGCCACCTAAGGCTGTTGCGCGGTCGACACCGCCGCCGCCGGGACGCCATGATCACCGCCATCCGCACCCAGCTGCCCACCGCCACGGTGCACGGCGCCGCCGCCGGGCTGCACCTCATGCTCACCCTCCCGGAGGAACTCGGCTGCACCGACACCGAGTTGGCCACCGCCGCGCTGGCCCGCGGGGTGAAGGTCCAGCCGCTGTCCTGGCACGCCCGGCTGCCGTATCCGCCCGGGCTGGTGCTCGGCTACGCGGCGCTCTCGCCCGGCGCGATCGCCGAAGGGATCGCCACACTGGGGGAGTTGGTGCGGCGCGCGGGTGTCAGCCGTCCCCGTCGCGGCGACGGCCCGGCCCCGGGATGACGAGGAACTCGGTGACCGGGCCGACCGGCCGGACGCTCGCGCCGTGGCCAGCCCAGGTCGGGTAGCAGCCGCCGCCCCAGCCGGTGCGGAAGGCGAGCAGGCCGGCGCCGGAGGCGGGGTCGGTGACCAGGACCGGGCCGAGGCCGGTCGGCTCCCGGGCGAAGGCCCGCTCCGGCAGTTCGCCGTCGTCACCCCCCGGCAGGGCGGACAGCATGCGGCTCCGGCGCCTGCTGCTCCACGCCCCCGGTGGTTCGGGTCCCTGGTGGTTCATGCCCCCGGGGGTTCAGGGCTCGGCGGTTCAGGGCCCGGCGGTTCGGGCCTCCGGCCGCCACCACGGGTCGGCCTCGGCCCGGGCCAGCTCGGCCTCGTACGCGGCGGCCTCGAAGGTGTACTCCATCGGGCGGGTCGCGCCGTCGGGCAGTTCCCAGTCGGACCAGAGCACGACCTCGCCGATCCGCTGCACGACGGCGGAGAGGTAGCCGCAGCAGCCGCCGTCGCATTCGGGCTCGCCCAGGTTCACCCGGCGCGGCTCACCCGTCGCCCGCAGCTCGCTCGCGCCCGCGACCGGGAACTGGGCGAAGGGCGACCGGCCGCGGCCGTCGGAGCCGACCGACCCCTCGATGACGTCCTCGCCGTTGACCAGGAACCGCACCAGCGGCCAGCGGTCGTCGGGTTGCGGCAGCACGAGTTCCAGGCGATCGAACATGGGGGCACTCTAAGTGCTCGGAGCCGGTGCGGTCGTGGGGATTCACGGGCTGCCGGACGGCGGGTTCCTGGGTACGCTGGCGAACCGTACGCCGTTGCCGACCCTGGAGGCACCGATGGCCCCGTTACGGCGCGTAGCCCAGATGACGACGGTGCTGGTGGTGTTGGCGGCCGCGCTCGGTCCGGCTCCGGCCGGGTCGGTGACGCGCGGTAGCGAACTCCCCGGCGAGAGGACCCTGACGATGGCCGGCGAGCGGATGACCGGCGAGCAGCAGGGGGACTCCCGTCAGCTGGCCGGGCGCCGCATCGTGCTCTCCTACCCGGGCCCGACCCCGGCGCCGGAGGTGCTGCGGGCGATCCGGGAGGGCCGGGCCGCCGGGGTGATCCTGTTCGGCGAGAACGTCACCAGCCCGGAGCAACTTGCCGAGGCCGTGGGCCAGTTGAAGCAGGCGGCCGCCGAGGCCGCGCACCCGCGCCCGCTGCTGCTGATGACCGACCAGGAGGGGGGCAAGGTTCGCCGCCTGCCCGGCGCGCCCGAACTCTCCGCCCGCCGCACCGGATCGGCCCCGAACCCGCTCATCGCCGCCGTGGACTCCGGCACCGGCGCCGCCGGCACGCTCGCCGACGCCGGGCTGAACGTCAACCTCGCCCCGGTGCTCGACGTCTACGACACCCCGGGCAACTTCATCGACCGCTTCGAACGCTCCTACGGACAGGACCCCACCCGGGTCGGTGAGTTGGGCAGCGCCTTCCTGGCCACCCAGCAGAGCCTGGGGGTGGCGGCCACCGCCAAGCACTTCCCCGGCCTCGGCGCCGCGGCCCACGACGAGAACACCGATGCCCGCCCCGTCACCCTCCCCGTCCCGCTGGACCGGCTGCGCACCCGCGACGAGGCCCCGTACCGGGCCGCCATCGCGGCGGGCGTGCGCCTGGTGATGGCCTCCTGGGCGGTCTACCCGGCCCTGGACCCGGACCGCCCGGCGGGGATGTCGCCCACCGTGATCCAGGGCGAACTCCGCGACCGCCTCGGCTTCGACGGCGTCACCGTCACCGACGCCCTGGAGGCGGACGCCCTCACCCCGTACGGCCCCGCCGGCCCCCGCGCCGTCGCCGCCGCGGCGGCCGGCATGGACCTCATCCTGTGCTCCGCCCGCGACCCCCGGCAGGGCGAGGACGCCACCACCGCCCTGGCGGCCGCCCTCGACTCCGGCGACCTCGACCGCGCCGCCTTCGCGGCGGCCGTCGACCGGGTGGACGCGCTGCGGGAGAGCCTGGGCTGACGGCTGACGGCTGACGGCTGACGGCTGACGGCTGACGGCTGACGGCTGACGGGCGGGCGACGGGCGGCGGGCGGGCGACGGAGGCTGCTTCGAGCGGGTCTACGCCCGCCACTGCGCCTCCCGGCCGTCGCGGCCGGAGCCCGATCCCGGCGAGGACTTCGACGTCGAGGGCCGGGCGGAGACGCGCCGGCGCCTGCCGCGCCTGGCGGCGCTGTTCCTCGGTCCGGCTGCCGGGTAGGGCGGTTCATCCCTGGTTCAACCGGGCGATACCCGAGGAGGTGCGGGGATTCGCCCGGCCGGACGGGAATGCGCCATCGTAGGCGTGCTTTCGGTCGGAGGCGATGGTTCGAAGGGAAAATGGCAATCCAGGGTTGGAATCACATGGCAGAGTCGTGGTCGCGGCACAGATGAAATGTCATATGTGCCATAGTGAAGTGCTGTATTCCGATTCCTCACACTCTCCGAAGGAGAAGCCATGAACCGCATCGCCAGGATCGCCGCGGGTACGGCCGGTGCCGTCGCACTGCTGAGCGCGCCGGTGCCGGCGCTCGCCGCCGACCAGGCGTCCGCCACCGTCACCACCTGCGGCTGGTCGGGCCTGCAGGCCGGACTGTCCACCAGGGTCTGCGCGGACGTCACCGGTAACAGCGTCGTGCTGTACGGGCAGATCGGGCTGGCCGGGCCGCCCTCGCCGGGGACGCCGTGGCCGCCGGCGCCGCAGGACCTGATCACCGGGCTGTCGGCCGAGGTGGCCGGGGTCGGCTCGCTCGGTGCGGTGGCCGGGCGTGCCGTGTTCCAGGTCAGTACGGTCCGGGTGGCCGGGATCAGCACCACCGCGCCGTGCGGGTCGGTCGTGCACGCCTCCTTCTCGGTGGAGGGGAGCTTGCGCGGACCGTCCCCGGTCACCGTGGATGTGCCTGTAGGCTGCTGATGGTTCGTCATCCAGACTGCCGGGCCCGGGAGTTGGCAGCGTCCCGGGCTCGGCCTTTCGTCGTCCCGGTTCGGCCGGCGCTGTGGGCGTGGTCACCTTCCGCTGTGACGACTTGAAGAAATCTTCATCTGTCGCGATGATGCGTACCGGCCGCGGTACGGACCCCGCCCGGCCGTACGACCACCGAGCGGATCCGAGGGAGGCAACGGGCGATGCCGGTCCCGCTGTACCAGGCCAAGGCGGAGTTCTTCCGCACTCTCGGCCACCCGGTTCGGATCCGGGTCCTGGAACTGCTCCAGGACGGCCCCCGGCCGGTGCGCGAGCTGCTGGCGGAGATCGAGGTCGAGCCGTCCAACCTCTCCCAGCAGCTCGCGGTGCTGCGCCGCACCCAGCTGGTCACGGCCACCCGCGAGGGCAACACGGTGGTGTACGCGCTCAGCACCCCGGACGTCGCCGAGCTGCTGCGCGCGGCGCGCCGGATCCTGACCGAGTTGATCACCGACCAGGGCGCGCTGCTCACCGAGCTGCGCACCGCCGGCGGCCGGTCGCCCCGCTGAGCCCGCAGCCCGCAGCGTCCGACCCCGAGGAGAGCACCACCGTGAGCGACCACGCCGCCAGCGCTGACCACGCCGCCAGCGCCGACCACGCCACCAGCGCCGGCAGTCCGGTGAACGGCGACAGCACGAGCGACGAGAAGCGCCGCCGCAGGGCGATGCTGATCCGGGCGGGCATCTACATCTTCGCCACGCACCTGTTCGCGGGCTTCGTCCTGCTGCTGTTCGCGCTCGGTGGCCGCAAGTAGCCCGGCCGTCCGTGACGGGCGTTACCGGCCCCCGCCGCCCGGCACCAGGTAGCGGTCGCTGGTGCTGGTCCAGACCTGGACGCCGGTGACCAGCTCCCGGGTGCCGTCCAGGTACCAGCGTCCCGCCGGGTGGCGGCGGCCCAGCTCGCGGCGCAGCTCCTCGTTCTCCCGGCGCAGCCGGCTGACCCGGGCGCGGACCGCGCGGACGGCCCGGCTGCGGGTGCAGCCGCGGACCCGTTGCAGGGTGAGGACGGTGTTGAAGGCGGCGGCGCTCTGCCGTTCCTCCCGCTCCAGCGAGTAGAGGTCGTTGATCAGCGTCGCGGCGTCGGCGGTGTTGGCGCGCAGGCGGTGCAGCGCGGGCTCCGCGTGCAGGGCGGCGGGGGCGTCGGCGCCGTGGACCCGTTCCAGTATGTTCATGAACGGGTAGAGGCAGCTGCCGTGGCGGCGCAGCCGCATGGTGTCCGCCAGGCCGAGGCCCAGGGCGGGGACGGTGCCGCGGGCGCGGTGCTCGGCCTCGGCAGGGAAGGTGGCCAGGCAGGCGCGCCACTCGTGGGCCGCCCGGGCGCGCCAGGCGGGGGAGGCCGAGTCGCTCTGCCGGCCCCACAGTTCCCGCCAGGCGGTGAGGAGTTGGCCGTCCGGGGGGGTGGGGCGGACGTCGCCGTCGAGGGCCGAGATCAGTGGGTCGACCAGTGCGTGGGCCTCGGCGGGCCGGCGCCCGGGCGGGCCGTCGAAGCGGTCGTCCAGGACGGTGAACCAGCCCAGCATGTCCACCAGCAGGTCCAGTTCGGTGCCCCGGGCGCGTGGGAAGGCGTGGCCGATCAACTCGTGCAGCGCGTAGGCCCGGTAGCCGGGCAGTTCGGTCGGGGCGAGCAGGCCGTGGCGGACCGCCCAGTCGGCGTGTCGGTCGGCGGCGGCGCGCAGTTCGGCGGTTGGTCGCGTGGGCGGTACGGGGGCGGGGGTGTCCGGCCGGGCCGCGGTGCCGGTGAACGGACAGCCCGCGGGGCGCGTCCGCTCCGGCGCGGTGGGTCCGGCGTCCGTCGTGGGTTCGGCGTCCGTCGCGGGCCCGGCGTGCGCGGTGGGCGCGGTGCCGTGTGCCGCCGTGAGGGCGTCCGCGCGGGGCGCGAGCCGGACCCGCAGCCCATGGGCCTGGACGGTCGTCCACACCACCTCCCGGGCCCGGGCCCCCGGCACCGCCACCGGCCGCCAGCGGCGCAGGATCGCGGCCGCCGCGACGGTCAGTTCGGCCCAGGCGAAGGCTTCCCCGATGCACTTGTGCTTGCCCGCCCCGAACGGCAGGAAGGACGGCCGTCCGAGCCCGCCGCCGTCCTGCCAGCGCTTGGGCCGAAAGCTCAGCGGCTCGTCGTAGCGCACCGGGTCGCGGTGCAGCGCGGTGAGGCTGTACAGCAGCTCGGTGCCGGCCGGGATCCGGTAGGGGCCGAGGTTCACCGGCACCTGGGCGGTGCGCATCAGGAAGGCGTTGGGGGCGTGCAGCCGCACCACCTCCTGGGTGACGCTGCGGGTGTAGGTGAGCCGGGCGAGGGCCTCCGGGGTGGGGGTGGTGCCGGCCGGCAGGTGCTCGTCCAGCTCGGCGAGGACCCTGGCCTCGACCTCGGGGTGGCGCAGGAGTTCGTCCAGCAGCCAGGTGAGGGTGGTGGAGACGGTCTCGGTGCCGGCGCCGAACATGGTGATCGCCTCGGAGCGGACGTCGGCCTCGGTGAGCGGGCGGCCGGTGGCCGGGTCGGTGGCGGCGCGCAGCAGGGCCGGCAGGGTGCCCCCGCGCCGCTCCGTACGGGCCGTGCCGGCGCGGCCGTTGACGGCCTGGTCGACCACCCGGTTGAGCACCCGGACGGCGGCGTCGAAGCGCCGGTTGACGGGCAGCGGCAGCCGGGCGAAGGCCGGGTGGGGGTAGAGGGACTGGACGATCTGGCCCTTCACCAGGTCCGGGAGCGCCCGGTGGAAGGCGAGGGTGGCGTCCTCGCTGAGCCGGGCGCCGAACAGCGAGCGGGTGACGATCTCCAGGGCCAGGTGGTTCATCTCCTTGGCCACGTCGAGGACTTGACCGGGCCGCCAGCGTCCGGCGCGCTCCTCGGTGACCTGGTGCATCACGCTCAGGTACCCGGCCATCCGGTCCGCGCCGAAGGCGGGCTGGATGATCCGGCGGCGGTCGCGGTGCGCCTGGCCCTCGGACATCAGCAGGCCGTCGCCGAAGGCGGTCTTCAGGGTGTCCTGGACGGCGCCGCGCGGACAGTCGTGGGCGAGCGCGACGAGCAGGGTGTGGACGAGCCGGGCGTCGGTCACCACGCAGACGGTGCGTGGCCCGAGCCGGATGCGGACCACGCCGCCGTGGCGGGCCAGTGAGCCGAGGAAGCCGAGCGGGTCGCGCAGCAGGGCGGCGGCGTGGCCGAGGCCGGGCAGTGCGCCGGGAGCGAGCGGGGGGACGGCCGCGTGGGTGGTGGGTGCGGGGGGTGGCGTGGTTCTCGGGGAGACGATTCGTTTCTGTGTCTCTGCCAGCAGGGTTTGGGTCGGCAGGGGCATGACACTTCCTCTCATCAGAGGCCGGTGCGGACGGTACCGGGGAAGGGCACCGGCGGGCCGGCCGGGGGGCGGGGCCGACGAATGCGGACCCCGCGTGCGCCGGGGGACAGAGGGCGCACGACATAGGAAACGCGCCGGTCCGGCGGGCGTTGTGCCGAACGCGCGCGGATCACTCCAACGGACGATCACTCCGGCGGCGGTCGGAGCGCTCCGCGGCACCGGTGCCGCGAGCGGCCCCTGTCCGGCCTGACCTGCGCCGATCCCCCGCCCCGGCGGTGCGCGCCCGGCCCGCGCGGCAGGGTCTTTGGACCCTCGCCGCACGGTCGCGCGAGGGCCAGCATGGTGGGCGGAACAGGAGGAACCTGATGACCCGTCTGCGCCCCCGGCCGGCCCTCGACGTCCGGGTGGAGATCCGCGGCGAGCTGCCGCGCGAGGACGCCGGGTACGCCCGGGCCCGGGCGCAGGACACCGCGCCGGCACTGGGCCCCGACGCCCACGCGCTGCGGCTGCGGCTCACCCTCGCCCAGGCGGACGTGGAACCGGACGGCACCGGCCCGGCCCGGTCCCGCCGTGACGACGGGCACTACGGCCTGATAACGCCGGTAGCGGACGGCCGTCGCGGGGCAGGAATCCCCCCGGCACGGGACTGATCCGCTCGCGACCGCGCTGCCCAGGCTTCACCGCCCGGGCCCCCGCCCAAGGCTCCACCGCCCAAGGCTCCACCGCCCAAGGCTCCACCGCCCAAGGCTCCACCGCCCAAGGCTCCACCGCCCAAGGCTCCACCGCCCAAGGCTTCACCACCTCCAGACTCCACCAACTCCACGACAGGGGACCGGGACCATGGACTGCGACGACGAGGTCATGCTGACCGTCCGGATCACCGCCGCCGAGCGGGCGCTGCTCCGGGACCTCGCGCGCGGCCAGGGCGGCGACGTCTCCGGGGTCGCGGTAGACGGGCTGCTGGAGGTCATCCCGGCGCTGCACGACGACGGTTCGGCGCTGCCGCTGCTGCGGGTGCTGTCCAGGCCGGCGCCCTGCGCGGTGACGCTCTGGCTGCCCGCCCCGATCGCGGACCTGCTGCCACTGCTGGGCGAGCGGCTGGTGCGCACCGGCGGGCCGTCGGCCGGACCGGCCAGTGCCGCGCTCTCCGCCGCGCTGCGGCTGTGGCTCGCCGGGGACCGCGCGGTGCTCGCGGCCGGGCTGGCCCGGCTGCACGGCGGCTGCGGGGCGCGAAGGCTCGCTGGTGAAGCGGCGGTGGGCGGGCCGGTCCGGATCGAGGTCGCGGCCTGAGGCATCAGCTCGACCTGACCAGCCGTCGTACGCCGTGCGGCGATCGCATGTCCGGGGCGGAAATTCTCCTGGTCAGGGCACTGGTCCCGGGCCGGGGACGGGGCTGACATCTCGCCACGGCCGACGGGGTCGCAGACCCTGGCCCCGGCCGGGTGGTCGCCGCCACCCCGGGCCGGGGAGCGCGCACCTCCCGAGTGCGCTCCTGGGCATCGTCCTGCCCGCACGTTCCTGCTCCCGCCGTTCCGCCGTGTCCACGGTCTCGAACGCGCCCAGGAATTTCGCAAGAGGTTTCTGTTATTCCCGGATGCTCCGGCCGCTCTCCCTCGTGTCGGAAGGTCCGGGCCTCGCATCACAGGGGCACGGACCATCGCACGAGGAAAGGAACGCGATGGGACACCGGAGCAGTGAGCTCCGTCGGCGCAGGCGCCGCAGGCTCACCCGCAGGAGTGCCCTGGTCGCCGTGGCGGTGGCGGCCGGACTGGTGGCGGGCACGCTGGGCCTGCGCACCGCCCTGGAGCCGGGGGCGGCGCACCGCGCCGTCACGGTGGCGGACGCGTCGGTCGACGCGGTCGCGGACGACGGGGGGCCGGGGGAGACCGGCACCGCCGAGGGCGCCACCAGGGCGCCCGCCCCGAAGCGGGACGAGAAGGCCGCCGCGCCCAAGTCCATACCCAAGGACCAGCCCGACCGCGGCCTGGTCTACGCGGGGTTGAACCTGCCGTCCAGCGACCGCTGCGGCAACATGCTGGAGGTCACCGGCAGCAGCCAGTGCAGCCACGGCCCGGACGCGCCGCCCAAGGAGGTGGACATCCGCAAGGACGTCCCGCCGGTCGCCGCCCCGGCCGCCCAGGCGCCCGCGCTCACCCCGCCCACCGGCGCCCAACCGCCGTCCGCCGCAGACCTGTTGAAGGGTGGCGTGCCCGTCCTCGACGTCGCCCAGAAGGCGCTGCTCGGTGACGCCGGCACCGCCGCCGCCCCGCAGGACGCCGCCGCCCCGGCCGCCGGTTCGGGCCTGGTCTGCGAGGGTGACGGCAGCAGCGGCAACCGCGTCCAGGTGGTGTACGTGCACACGCCGGGCAACGACCGCTTCGCCCAGTACCTGCCCTCGTTCAAGAAGTGGGCCGCCGACGTCGACGTCATCTACAACGCCAGCGCCGCCGAGACCGGCGGGGTGCGGCACGTCCGCTTCGTCACCGAACCCGACTGCACCGCCTCGGTGTTGAACGTGCAGATCTCCGACGCCGAGATCCAGGACTTCAACGCGAGCAACCGGGCGCTGGCCGCGCAGGGGTTCAACCGCAAGGACCGCAAGTACATGATGTTCACCGATGCCAAGGTGTACTGCGGGATCGGCACCTTCGCCGGCGACGAGCGCTCCGGGCAGGACAACCTGAGCAACTTCGGCCCCTCGTACGGCCGGACGGACTCCGGCTGCTGGGGCGGTCACACCGCCGCGCACGAACTCGGGCACAACCTGGGCGCGGTGAACAACAGCGCGCCCAACTCCAGCAAGGCCGGGCACTGTACGGACACCTGGGACCTGATGTGCTACTCGGACGCCCCCTACTACCCGAAGATGCGAGTCGTCTGCCCGGACCGCGCGCATGACGACCGGCTCGACTGCGGCCACGACGACTACTACAACACCTCGCCCGCGCCCGGCAGTTACCTGGCCACCCACTGGAACGTCGCCGACAACCGCTTCCTCATCGCGGGCAACGGCGGTGGCAACGGCTCCGGCACCGGTCCTACCCCCACGCCCACCCCGACCCCGACCCCGAGCACGGGTCCGACGGCTACGGGCACGCCCACCCGCACGCCCTCGCCGTCCCCGACGCCCACCGGCAGCCCCACCGCCACGCCGACCCGGTCCCCGTCGCCGACCGCGACCCCGACCACGGGCGACACCCGCCCCGACGTGACGGTCAGTCAGATCACCCAGAACTCGGTGATGCTGAGCTGGAACCCGGTCGCCTCCGCCGCCGGCTACGACGTCCGGCTGAACGGCCAGACCATCGGCACCGTCCGCTCGACCGTGGTCGGCCTGGTCCGGCTGGCCCCCGGCACCGGCTACACCGTGGCGGTCGCCGTCCGGGACGCCGCCGGAAAGGTGGCCGAGCCCGGCCACCCGGCGAGCTTCCGCACCCTCGCCGACGCCGGCCGCCCGCAGCCGGGCGCCCACTACACCATGGTCAACGGCCTCACCGGCCAGGCCGCCGACCTGTGGGGCAGCTCGATGAACGACGGCACCGTGGCGATCGGCTACCAGCGCACCGGATACGCCAACCAGAAGTGGCAGTTCGAGGACGCCGGCAGCGGCGCGGTGCGGATCAAGTCCGCGCGCTCCGGCAAGTGCCTGCAACTCGGCGGGAGCCCGGTCGCCGGACAGTACGTGGCCCAGCAGCCGTGCGCCGACACCGCCGCGCAGAAGTGGCAACTCGCCGCCGGTGACAGCGGGTTCACCATCAAGGCGGACGGCTCCGATCTGGTACTCGGACTCAGTGACCGGTGGTACTACGGTGGTTGGCTGCTGGAGCTTCAGCAGCCGAACGACCGGCCGTACCAGAACTGGTCACTGCTGAAGACCTCGTAGGCCCGGAGCAGGCCCGGAAGCCCGCTCCACCCCGCACCGCGGGTGCGGCCGCCCCCACCCGAGGGCGGCCGCACCCGGCGCCACCGCTCCCCGACACCCTCACCCCACCGCCCGAGGAACGCCCGACATGCGAACCCGCACCCGCCCGCTGCTCGCCTCCCTCGCCCTCGCCACCGCGGCCGTCCTGCCCGCCGCCGCACCCGCCGCCGCCCACGGCGACGCCGTCCACCTGGACGTGGCCGGCCAGCAGAACGGCCGGGTCAGCGCCGTCGCCACCTGGGAGAACGACCACGACCCGGTCACCGAGGACTTCGCCGGCACGCTCTCCGCGACCGCCGCCGACGGCCGGACCGTCGGGCCCTGGCTGCTGGTCGCCGTGCCGGGCCGGCCGGGGACGTACACCACCCGGGAACTGCTGCCCGCCGGGCACTGGAAGGTCGCCGTCGACTGCGCCTTCCCCTCACTGGGCCACGGCGAGCGCGAACTCGACGTCGAGGCGGCCGCGATCAGCGACCCGGCGCCGGTGGACGCGGCCGCCGCCTCCGGGACCCCGGCACCCGCCGCCACCCCCGCGCCGACCGCCGCCTCGGCCCCGCCCGTCGCCGGACCGCCCGTGGCCGCCGGGCCGGCCACCACCACCGCGCCCGTCCACGAGACCACCGACGACGCCACCACCTGGGCCGCCATCGGTACCGCCACCGCGGCCGTCGCCCTGGTCGCCACCGGCTTCTGGCTGCGCGGCCGCAGGCGCCGCTGACGGACCGCGCCATCCGCGCGGTCAACGTCGGTACGGGTGAGGGCACCACCCAGCCCGACGCCCGCTAACGGGCGCTACTTCACGGCCTCGCCGGACTTCGCCCAGTTGTCGCGCAGCCGGTCCAGGTAGGACTGCGCCTGCGGACCGATCTTGACGCCCCGGGCGAAGGCGAGCATGTTGCCCGCCCCGGCGTTGTAGCCGAGGGCGGTGAGCTCGTCCCTGCTGAGCGGGGCGCTCACCTTGGCGGGGAGCTGTTCCGCGAGGTCGTGGAGGTGCCAGGCGGCCGCCTGGACGGCGAGGTCGCGGTCGTCCGGCAGTTCCTCCCAGTGACGGGAGGCGAACGGGCGGCCCGGCTTGGTGTCGTCGAAGGCGGCCCGGTGCATGTTGGCGATGCCGAAGGAGGCGTCCGGTTTGCCGCGCTGCCAGGCCCGTTCGAAGTCCGGGTCGTGCGGCTTGTACGCCTCGTTGTAGAGGATCGCCATCAGCAGCTGGGGGCTGACCCCGGCCTCGGCGGCGTACCGGCGCACCGGCGCCGCGTAGTCGGCCGGCTCGTAGCGGCCGGAGGGCTTCGAGGGAGCCGCCGAGGGCGCGCCCGGGGAGCTGCCGGAGGACGGGGAGGCGGCGGACGGTGACGCGGAGGGCGCCGCCGTGCCGGCCGCGGTGTCGTGGCCGCCGCCGCGGAGGATGCCCCAACCGGCCGCCGCGAGGACGCCGATCACGATCCAGCGCCCCCAGCGCGGTCCCTGCTGCTGCTCGCTCACCGCTGCCGGCCCCTCCCCGTTCGCCCGTCATCCAGTTCGATCGCCGTACGGTCGACCGCGCCCCTCGGGAGGCGTGTTCGACCCTATTCGGCGGGCTTCCGCTCCCCGTCGAGGTTGCGCAGGAAGTCCTTCGCCTTCTCGACACCGGTGTCGATCTGCCCGCTGTACTTGCGGTCCGTGCGGTCGTCGATCGCGTCGCCGACCTTCTCCAGGCCCTGCCCGAGCACGTCGCTGTGCTCACGGGCGAGGTCGGTGGCCTTGTCCGCGAGGTTCTTAAGACTTTCAAACATGGTGACGCTCTACTCCTTTGGTGCGTTCCTGTTGATGTGCCGACGTGGCGGGGATCATGGTCATCCTAACGAGGGCCCGCCGGGCGGTCCGCTGCCGCGGAACGGCGGCGGGTGACTTTGCTGAAATGGGTTTGTATGCTCCACACCAGCCTCTACAGGTCTGTAGACGGTGGGAATCGCCACAGGATGGATGGCGTCCCGGCCCGCGCGGTGGCGTGGCCGCGCCGCCGCAGCCGAAACGATCGAGGGAAGTGCGCATGGCCGGCCAGCGGGCGAGAACGCCGTACCAGGATGCGGGACCTCGCGCCGAGGACCCCGCCGTGCCCGCCCAGCGCTCCCGCGGCGCCGGTGACGGCGCCGACCAGGCACGGGACGCCCGCCCCCAGCGCGCCGGGGCCTCGCGCCGCCGGCAGCAGGCCCGTCGGCGCGGTGGACCGGTCGCCGCGCTCGCCGCGGTCGGACTGCCGCTGCTCGGCGGGATCGCCGACGAGCTGGGCGGCCCCGGGGTCGGCATCCTGTTCGCGGTCGGCGCGGTGCTCGGCACCGGCGCCGCGGCGCTGCTGTGCGGCCGGACCGGCCGCTGGTGGGTGGTGACCGCCGCTCCGGTGGTGGTGCTGCTCACGGCCTCGGGCGTCGAGTACCTGGCCAACCCCGACAAGTACCAGGGCAAGGGCCTGGGTACCGGCGCGGTGCGCTGGGTGGTCGGGGCGTTCCCGGTGATGGCGGTGGCGGTGGCCGTCGCGCTGCTGGTCATCGTGGTGCGGACGGTGCTCGACCGCCGTAGGCCCGCCCGGTCGGGTGCCCCGAACGGAAGGGGCCGCCGTGGCTGAGCGGACCGACCGCCCCGCCGAGCGGGGCCATCGACCGGCCGAGCGTGCCAATCGTCCGCGCGGGCGCGCCGCGCGCCGCGGCCCCGCGCCGCTCACCGTGGCCGGCCGCACCCTGGCCTGCGCCGTCTCGGTCGCCGTGCTCGGCGCCAGCGGCTTCACCTGGTACGAGTACCGCAGCCTGGACGATGGCATGATCAAGTCCGGCGCGCTGAGCGAGGCCAAGAAGAACGCCCCGGCGCACCTGGACAAGTCCGTCAACCTGCTGCTGATCGGTCTGGACAGCCGCAAGGACATGGACGGCAACGACCTGCCCAAGCAGTTCGTCGAGGACGAACTGCACGCCGGCTCCAGCGAGATCGGCGGCTACAACACCAACGCCCTGATCGTGCTGCACATCCCGGCCAACGGCGGCAAGGTCACCGCGCTGTCCGTCCCGCGCGACGACTACGTGCAGACCGCCGGCGCGGACGGCAAGATGCACAAGATCAAGGAGGCCTACGGCATCGCCAAGGAGGCCGCCGAGTCCAAGCTCGCCGGAAAGGGCCTGTCCAAGGCGGAGTCGGAGCGGCAGAGCCGGGAGGCGGGCCGCTCGGCCACGATCCAGACCGTGCAGAGCTTCCTGGACGTCCCGATCGACCACTTCGCCGAGGTCAACCTGATCGGCTTCTACGACATCGCCAAGGCGGTGGAGCCGATCCAGGTCTGCCTCAACCACCCGGTCGACGATCCGATCATCGCCCGGACCGCCAGCCACGAGGGCGGCGGCACCGGCCTCAAGCTGCCCGCCGGGATCAGCTCGCTGGACGCCGCCCAGGCGCTCTCCTTCGTCCGCCAGCGCCACCACCTCACCAACGGCGACCTCGACCGCACCCACCGGCAGCAGGCGTTCATCTCCTCCGTCGAGTACAAGCTCAAGCAGCAGGGCATCCTCAACGACTTCGGGCAGATGCAGAAGCTGTTCGGAGTGGTGAAGAAGGACGTCGTGATCGACAACGAGTGGAACATCCTCGACTTCGCCCAGCAGGCGCCCAACCTCACCGGCGGCAACGTCGAGTTCAACACCCTGCCGATCACCGGGTTCAAGACCGTCGGCGGGCAGGAGGTCAACACCGTCAACCCGGACCTGATCAAGAAGATCGTCCGGCAGCTGTTCAGCCACGAACAGGCGCCCGCCGCCCCGGCCGCGACGCCCGGCGACGCCCCGGCGGGGACGACCCCGCCCGCGCCCGCGCCCTCGCCGAGCGCCGCGCCCAAGTCCGTGGTCGACGTCAACGCGGCGGCGGGTGCCGGCGCCGCCGGCACCGAGTCCAAGGCCCTGGTCGAACTCGGTTACCAGGCGGGCCGGATCGGCGACGCCCCTGCGCGGACCCGCACCACCACCGTGACGTACGGCAGCGGTGCCAAGGCCGACGCCCAGGCGGTCGCGGCCCGGTACGGCGTCACGGCCGTGCCGTCCTCGGCGGTCGCGGCGGGCCACGTGCTGGTCACCCTCGGCGCCGGCAGGACCCCGACCCCCACCCCGTCCGCGTCCGCGTCGGGCACGCCGGCCCCGGCCGACGGCTCCGCCGACCCGGCCGCCGGGCTGCCGATGCAGGGGCCCGCGGTGAAGGCCGGCGGGATCCCCTGCGTGGACTGAGCCGGGCGACGGGAGCCCAGCTGACCGGACCGGACCGGACCGGCCTGGACCGGACCGGCCTGGCCGAGGCGGGGCGGTGAACAGCTTTGCGGGCAGGGCTGGTTGGACGACCGGACGTGCGACCGGTCAGGGGCGCGGGGCCTTCTGACCGTGCACGGCGGTGTACTCGGCGGCGAGCCAGGGCGCCAGGTCGTCGATGAGGACGGCCAGGGTGGCGCGGTCGGTGGTGGGGGTGCGGGCGACGGCCGCCGCGAGGCGCATCTGCTCGGCGCGGCCGGGGTAGTGGACGGCGAAGGCCTCGGCGGAGGCGGTGAGGTCGCTCGTCCAGCCGTTCCAGCGGGGCATCACCAGGGTGAAGCCGGTGCGCACGAGCCGACGGGAGACCGCCCGGCTCAGCGTGGTGAGCCGGGATTCCGCGTCGGTGGCCAGTCGTTCGCGCCAGCGGGGGAGGGCGAGCGCGAGGTCGCCGTTGGTCTCGCGGGCGAGCAGGGAGGTCGGGCGGTAGCGGGGGAGCAGCGCGCCGAGGTCCTCGCCGAGCAGTGGGGTGCACAGACAGGCGACGAACCAGCCCAGGTCGTGCCGCTCCAGCTCGCTGAGCAGGGTGTCCACGTCGAACAGCAGCACGCCGACACCGTCGACCTGCGGAAAGGCCGCGTCGAGGGCGGCCCCGACGGCGTCGGCCCCGGCGCGGTCCTCCGGGGTGGGCTCGTGGCGCAGGGCGAGCAGCAGGTCCAGGTCGGAGACGCCGGGGACGGCGGTGCCGCGGGGGATGCTGCCGTACAGGTAGGCGCTGTGCAGCCGGGCGGGGTCGAAGGCGGCGGCGATCCGCTCCCGGGCGGCGTCGACCACCGGCCCGAACTCCGGCGGGACGCGCTCCAGTGAGCCCTCCCGCGCGATGTACCCGTCCTCGTCCAGTCCGCGGCTGATCATGACGACACTCTGCCGGTCCGCCGCGCCGTCGGCCAGCGAATATCGGCGGGACGTCCGTGGAGCTGACACCGGGCCGGATGGCCGGTCCGGACTGTCGGTGGGGTGTGCGAGCGCCCATCGTGTACGAACACGGAGGGAGCGCGCACGGGTACCCGGGGCATCGGTCGGTCGACCGCGCCCCGGTCGCCCCGGTGGAGGTGCGCTCGGCGGCCGGGCGGTTGCTCGGGCCAGCCGACGCGAAGGTGCTGCTGCCTGGCGCGCGCAGCTGCCACCTGCTGGGTCCAACGGCTGTTGGCAGCAAGGGAGTTGCGTGATCAGGGTGTCGTGGCCGAGGCCGTGGTGCAGGGCGGCAGCGTGGACGGCGCGGCGGTCGCGCACGTAGCCGTCCGCGTGTTCGCCGAGGTGGAGGTGGCGGGTGGGGAGGTCATCTTGGTCGGCGAGTTCGCCGAGGTGGATGTCGCGGGTGGGGAGGTCATCTTGGTCGGCGAGCCCGAGGTGGTGGACCCGGAGGTGGTGGGCCCTGAGGTGGTCGAGCCGGAGGTGGTGGGCCCTGAGGTCGTCGAACCCGAGGTCGTCGAACCCGAGGTGGTCGAGCCGGAGGTGGTCGAACCCGAGGTGGTCGAACCCGAGGTGGTCGAGCCGGAGGTGGTGGACCCGGAGGTCGTCGAACCCGACGTGGTCGAGCCCGAGGTGGTGGCACCGGAAGAGGTCGCACCCGAAGAGGTCGCGCCCGAGGTCGAGGCCGTCGCCGTCGGGGTGGTCGGCTTCCACGGCGCCGGCGGCGGGACGCCCGGCGCCAGCGGCCCCTGCGGCGGTCCGACGTGCTTGTCCACGACGTCGATCCGCCCGGTCAGCCGGGAGAACCAGCCGCCGGTCTCGATGTTCACCAGGATGATCTCGGTCACCGGCTGTGGCGCCGGCACCACCACGATCAGCGTGCTCGGCTGGAAACCGGCCCAGGCCTTCCCGGTGTACTTGGCGTCGCTGACCAGCACCGGCGGCTTCAGCGGGTTGCCGCAGGCGCAGCGCACCCGGGGCACGCCCTGGGAGTCCACCAGCACGGCGGTGCCCGCCTGGAGGACGGACTGGTACTCGACCACCGCGCCGCTCTTGTAGCTGTGGTTGGTCACCCGGGTGTCCACCCGCAGGTACGCCGAGGTCAGCGAGCGCAGGTAGGACGGGATGGCGGACTGCTCGATGCCGGCCGCCGAGGCCCAGGCCCGTCCGCCGTCACCGCTGGACACCATGCCGATCAGCCGCTCGGTGTCGCAGCTGGGCCTGTTCATCGTCCCGCCGTACAGCCCGGCCGAGGCGCCCTGCACGCTGTGCAGGACGGTCGGGGAGGCGCTCTTCGGCCCACCGCCCGGCTGCTGCGCCGCCGTGGTGGTGGGCGCGGGGGCGGGGGCGCTCACGCCCTGGGTTTCCACCGAAGGGGTGAACGGGGCGGGCCCGGGGTCGGCCGGGGCCTGCAGTGCGACCTCGTTGGCGGTCGGCACGGCCTCGTGCTTGCCGCCCTGATTGCTGACGATCAGCACGGTCGCCACCACGGCCGCCACCACCACGCCCGCCGCCACCGACAGTCCCTTGCCGGAGCGCCACCACGGCGTGTGTGGCCGGCGTCCGCCGCCGCCCGCACCGCCGGCGGACGATCCGGACGGACCGGATGGTCCGGATGGTCCGGATGGACCGGACGGTCCGGAGGGCGGTGGCGGTACGGACGGCGGTCCGCCCGTGCCGCCACCCGAGGGCGGCCCGGCCAGCGGGCCGGACGGGGGGCCGGACGGGGGGCCGGTGGGCGAAGCGGTGGGTGGCTCGCTGGGCGGGCCGGGGGGAGGCGGTTGGGAACTCATCGAGGCTCCGTTTCGCAGGCGGCCGGCGCGAACGGTCGGCACGGGAAGCTCCTGCCACTGGAGTTCCATTTCTCCCCCGGTACCCCGTTCGCCGCAACAGCAGGTGGCACGGCCGTCGCCGAGCGTGCCCGGCGGCGGTCGGTCACCCTGGGAAACGAACCGCCCCGTTCGCGCGCAGAGTGCGAGCGGGGGCCGAACAGAGTCCGAGCAAGGGCCGAAGAGAGTCCGAGCAGAGTCCGAGCACAGGGAGGCGGCATGCAGCAGCCCACCACCGGGGCCGCGGGCCCGCCCGGAGCCGTCCGCGGCTGGCTGGACGCGCTCGCCGTGGTGCTGGCCGGGCTGGTCGCGATGGCGGCGGTGGCCGCGTTGGGCCTCTGGCTGGCCGGCGCCGGCGACCTCCCGGAGGGCGGCTTCCCGCCGGTGCTCGCCGCGACGATGGCGCTGGCGGTCGGCGGTTCCGTCCAACTCGACGGCGGCGCGGGCGGTTTCGCCGCGGTGGACGCCGGGGTGAATGCGATGCCGCTGAGCGTCTCGCTGGTCGGCGCGGTGGTGATGGCCGAGGTGTTCCTGCGCCAACTGCGGTTCCGGGCGGTCGCCGGGGGCCGTGAACTGCTCGGCCGGATCGCCCGGACGGTGGTGCTCTGGCTGCTCGCCCTGGTGCTGATCACCGTCACCGCCAAGCACACCTTCGTGATCGAACTCGGCGGCAGCCTGGCGCAGACCATCGGCGGCGCGCTCGGGCTCACCCCGGACGTCGGCTTCCACGCGGAGGGCGTCACCACCATCGGCATCGGGCTGGCCTGGCTGCTGCTGGTGCTCGCGGCGGTCTTCGCGGTGTCCCGCCGGGCGCCGCTGCCGCGCGGCCTGCTGCGCTACCAACTCGCCGTCCGTCCGGCCGCGTTCGCGCTCTGGATGGTGCTGCTGGCGTACGTGGCGATCGGCGCGGTGGCCGGGATCGTCACCGCGCTGGTGCACGGCGACGCCCGGCAGACCATGGCCGTGCTGCTGCTCGCCCTGCCCAACCTGGTCTGGCTGGCCTTCGGCCTCGGCCTCGGCGCCGTCTGGCACGGCCGGCTGGTCGGCGCGCTCGGCCTGCCCGTCCCCAAGCCGCTCAGCGCGGTGCTGCGCACGCCCAACGGCGAGGAGGCGACCATCGACCTCGGCACCCTGGCCGACCACGACGCGCGCAGCTGGTGGCTGCTGCCGCTGGCCGCCGTGCTGCTGGTCGCCGCAGCCTTCCTCGCCGCCTACCGGTCCCCGCGCACCGTGCGGCTCTGGCAGCACGCGGTGCGCTTCGCGCTGGCCACCGCCGTCACCATGCTGCTGGTGGGCCTGTGGACCCGGATAGACGCCGAGTACGGGCTGTCCGTGCTCGGTGTCGGCCTGGGCCAGGGCGGTTTGGGTGACCTGCTCGGCGCGGTGCTCGGCGGCAACAATCCGCTGGCGGCGCTGGGCAGCGGCAGCCTGACGCTGCGCCCGGCCCTGTGGACGGCGGTGCCGCTGGCGGCGGGCTGGGGGCTGCTGGCCGGGCTGTTCGGGGCGCTGCTCGCCTCGCGGGTGCGGCGGCGCGGCGAGGTGACGGAGGAGACGACGGGCGGCTGAGCCCGGCCACCGCGTTCCCGGTTCAGACCAGCTCGGCGATCAGGATGACCGCCGCCGGGACGGCCTGGCCGAGGGCGCCGCGCCACAGCTTCGGCTCCGAGACGAACAGGGTCGTCCCGCCGGCCACCATGAAGGCGGCGATGTAGAGGATCAGCGGCCGCCCCGATCCGGAGTGCCCGGTGTGCAGCAGGACCAGGCCGGTGACCAGGCCGAGGGCCAGGAACAGGTTGTAGAAGCCGACGTTGAACCGCCACAGCCGGACCTCCGGGGCGTCCGCGGTGCTGCCGGTGAGCAGGTAGCGCACCCGCGGGTGCCCGTACAGGTAGCTCTCCAGCGGCCACACCACCAGGTGGATCGCGGCGGCGAGCATGGCGAAGACCTGGCTCACGGCGTTCATGGTCGACTGCTTCCTCGTGTGTTCCAACGGCTTCCTCGTGCGGGCCGGCCGTCCCGGGGCTAGCGGTCCCAGGGCGGCGGGTGGACGACCGGGGCGGCCCAGGCGGGGGGCTCCGGCACCTGGGCGGGGCCGGGGGCCCGGGCGACCGCCGGGACGACCCGGGTGGGCGGCCCGTCCCCGCTCCACGGGGCGGGCACGGCGGCCGCCCGCAGTTCGGCAGCGAACCCCAGGCAGTCCGGGTAGCGGTCGTCGGGGGCCTTGGCGAGCGCCCGGGCGACCACCGCCCCGACCGCCTCCGGGAGATCCGGCCGGTGCCGGCGCAGGTCGGGCGGCGGGTCGTTGAGGTGGGCCCAGAGCAGTGCGAGGTCGCTCTCCCGGCGGAACGGCGGGGCGCCCGCGAGCATCTCGAACACCACGCAGCCGAGGCTGTACTGGTCGCAGCGCCCGTCCAGCGGCCGGCCGGAGATCTGCTCGGGCGCGGCGTAGTCGAGCGTTCCGACGATCTGGCCGACGCTGGTCAGCCCGCTCAGCGACAGGGACTTCTTGGTGAGCCCGAAGTCCGCCAGGTAGAGGTGCTCGGGGTGCTCGCTGTCGGTGCCGGCGGCGACCAGGACGTTGCCCGGCTTGACGTCCCGGTGCACCAGCCCGAGGCCGTGGGCGGCGTCCAGCGCGGAGGCGATCTGCAGCGTCAGCCGGGCGGTGCGCTCGATCGGGAGCGGGGCGTCCCGGTTGATCAGGGCGCGCAGGTCCCCGCCCTCGACGTAGCGCATCGCCAGGTACAGGATGCCGTCGTGCTCCCCGGCCCCGAAGACCGGGACGATGTGCGGGTGGTCGATCCCGGCGGCGGCCTCGGACTCGTGCATGAAGCGCTGCCGGAACACCTCGTTGCGGGCCAGCTCGGGGGCCAGCAGTTTGACCGCGACCGTCCGGCCGAGGCGCAGGTCCTTGGCCCGGTAGACCACGGCCATCCCGCCGCGTCCGATCTCCCGCTCCAGTCGGTAGTCGGCCACCTGCCGTCCGACCAGGCCGGCCGGCAGGCTGGGCGCCGACACCGGAGTCGGTTCGGCGGGGATCACGGCCCGCCGGTCCGGGTGGGCGGGTACGGGTCGGGCCGGGACGGTCCGGTGGTGGCCGGATCGGACACCTGCGGGTCGTGGACCTCCGGCTCCGGCGAGGGCGGCGGCCGGTCGGTGGCCGCGTACGTCTGCAACTGCAGCCCGTCGCAGTAGCACCAGCGGTCGTGCACCGGGTCGAACAGCCAGAGCGCCTCGCCGTCCGCCACCAGGCCGATCCGCAGGCCGCGGGTCCGCTCCCGGAAGGTCTCCAGGTCCAGGGTGCCGGCGGCGAGCTCCGCCAGCAGGGCCCGGTGGCGGGAGAGCGCGGCCTCGGCCTCGGCGAGTGCGGGGCGGGGGTCGGCGGTGCGGGTGGGCGGGCCGTCCGCGGCGGGGGGCGCCTGGGGGAGGGTGACCAGCAGCCGGGCGTCCACCCAGGCGGTCCAGCCGTTGGAGCAGAGCACCTGCGCCCAGTCGCCCTGGTCGGCGATCAGCCGGACCGGGAGCAACGGGTCGAGCCGGGCGGACGGCTGCGCCGGGTCCGGGGCCGCCCAGCTCGCCAGTCCGCCCGGCGGGGCGACATGGGTGGGGCGGAACGCGAACTCGTCCATGGGCGGCCACACTTCCTCCGCCGCGCGAGCCGGAGCCGGAGTCCGCCGCATTGGAGCGGGGGCGGGGGCTGCGTGCGGCACTGACACCGCAGTTCGCTTCCCACTCTACCGGCGGCCACCGGGGCGGCTACTTGCGCATGATGGTCGGCTCGCGCCGCCGCAGCAGGGCGAGCACGGCCAGCCCGTACCCCACCGAAAGGGCGAGCAGGGCACCCATGTCCAGCAGCCAGCCGGTGCGCTCGTGCCGGAACATCGGGTCCTCGGTGATCGGGCTGGGCACGACGAGCCGGCCCAGGTCCACGGTGCGGGCCATGGCGGCCAGGCCCCACCGGGACGGGACGAGCCAGGCGAACTGCTCCAGTCCGGGGACGCCGTTCAGTTTGAGCATCAGGCCGCTGAAGACGACCTGGACGATCGCGAGGAGCACCAGCAGCGGCATCGTGGTCTCCTCCCTGCCGACGAACGCGGAGACCACCAGGCCGAGCATCATCGACGTGAAGCCGAGCAGCGCGATCGCGAGGATCAGCTCGGGCAGCTGGGGCAGCAGCACGCCGCTGGTCACCGGTGGCGGGGCGTTCGGCCGCGGCTGTGCGGTGAGTCCGACCCCGGCCAGGCCGACCACCGTCAGCACTGCGGACTGGGCTGCCGTGACGAGGCCGAGCACCACCACCTTGGAGACCAGGTACGCCGATCTGGACAGCCCGACCACGCGTTCCCGCTGGTAGATCGCGCGCTCCTTGACCACCTCGCGCACCGCGTTGGCCGAGCCGATGAGCACACCGCCGAGGCAGAGCGTCAGCAGGCAGTTGATGGCGTTGTCGTCGCTGAGTCGTGAGCCGGCCATCCCCCGGCACATCAGGCCGATGATGAACGGCAGCGCGATCATCACGGTGAGGAACAGCCTGTCGGCGGCGAGCACCGTGGCGTACCGGCGCACCAGGGTGCCCAGCTGGGAGAACCAGCTCTGCGGCTTCTCCCGGCCGATCATGGGGGTGGAGGCCACCGGTGGCTGCGCCGGGTGCGCGGCCTCGGCCATCACGTACTGGCGGTACTGCGGCGAGGCGCGGAACCGCTGCTGGGAGACCCCCTCGGAGTCGCTCTCGAAGCTCTCGAAGGCCTCCGGCCAATCCTGCTCGCCGAAGTACGCCAGCGCCTCGGTCGGCGGCCCGTAGTAGGCGGTGCGGCCGCCGGGGGCGAGCACCAGCAGCCGGTCGCAGACGTTGAGGCTCAGCACGCTGTGCGTCACCACGACCACCGTCCGCCCGTCGTCGGCCAGTTCGCGCAGCAGGCGCATCACCGAGCGCTCCATGCCCGGGTCCAGGCCGGAGGTCGGTTCGTCGAGGAACAGCAGCGAGGGCTTGGTGAGCAGCTCCAGCGCGATGCTGACCCGCTTGCGCTGGCCGCCGGAGAGGCTGGCGATCACCTGGTGCTCCCGGCCGTCCAGGCCCAGTTCGCCGATCACCTCGGAGACCCTGGTCTCCCGCTCCTCCCGCGCGGTGTCCCCGGGGAAGCGCAGCTCGGCGGCGAAGGACAGGGCACGGTGGACGGTCAGCTGGGTGTGCAGGATGTCGTCCTGGGGGACGAGGCCGATCCGGCGGCGCAACTCGGCGTAGTCGCGGTACAGGTCGCGCCCGTCGTAGAGCACGGTGCCCTGGTCGGCGGGGCGCAGCCCGGTGAGGGCGTTGAGCAGGGTCGACTTGCCGGCGCCGCTCGGGCCGGCCACGGCGAGCAGCGCCTTCTCGGCGAGCGGGAAGCCGACGTCGTCCAGTAGCACCCGGTGGTCCGGGCCGACCCGGACGACCAGGTGCTGGACGTCCAGGGAGATCTCGCCGGTGTCCGTGTACTCGACCAGCCGGTCGTCGACCAGGCAGAGCGCGGAGTGGCCGATGCCGACGATGTCGGCCGGGCCGACCGGGGCGCGTCGGACCGGGCGGCCGTTGAGGTAGCTGCCGTTGTGGCTGTCCAGGTCGACGATCTCATGGCCGCCGCCCGGCAGTTCGCGCAGCTCGGCGTGGTGCCGGGAGACCACCAGGTCGTCCAGGACGAGGTCGTTGTCCGGCGAGCGGCCGATCCGTACGGTGCGGCCGGGCAGGTCCAGCACGGCGCTCGGGCTGCGGAAGGTGCCGGAGCTCTGCGGGGCGGGCAGGGCGGTGCGTTCGCCGGGGGCGGGGGCGGGCAGGCCGGTGAAGGTCGCGGCCGGGCCGGTGGCCGGATCGCCGAAGCGCAGCCGGGTGCCCGGGCCGACGTCCTCGTGGTCGACCCGGCGGCCCTGGTCGTAGGTGCCATTGGTGCTGCCGACGTCCTCCAGCTGCCAGTGGCCGGCGGCGGCGCGCAGCACCGCGTGGTGCCAGGACACCCGGGGGTCGTCCAGCACGATCTCGCTGGTCGGGTCGCGGCCCAGGTGGTAGGCCCGGGCCGGGTCGATCAGCTGGGACTCGTGGTCGGTGACCAGGACGAGGGGCGGCGCGGTGGGCGCGCCGGGGCGCTGTCCCATGCTGGGCATTCTATCGTCGGCGCCCGTGAACGGCCTTTCCGGATGCTGACATTGGACTGGACCACTGGCTCGGCGCAGCACTATCGTTCGGCGTGCCCGCAGGCCGAACCACCGGATGGGACCTCATGACGATCTGGCCGCAGCCGCGCAGCTCCCGGACCGTCCGAGCCGGCCGGGCCGACGGCCGGGTGCTGCGGCTGGGCCTGATGGACACCATGCTCGCGAACCTCGCCGTCTCCGTCGTGCTCTGCTTCGACCGGCCGTTGGACGAGGACCGGCTCGCCGCCGGGCTCGCCCTCGCCCTGCACCGGGTGCCGGTGTTCGCCGGACGGCTGCGCACCGACGACGGCGCGCTGCGGGCGGTCTGCGACGACTCCGGAGTGCCGCTGGAGGTCTACAGCGTGGACGGCACCCTCACCGAGGTGATGGGCCGGGTGGTGGCGGCCGGCTCCGAACTGGTCGACCCGGTGGACGCCGTGGCCGCGCGCACCGGGGACGCCCCGCTGCTCACCGTACGGATCACCCGCACCGCCGACGGCGGCACCGTGCTCGGCTGCTCCTGGCACCACGCGATCGGGGACCTGCACAGCTTCATGCTGCTGCTGCGGATCTGGTCGGCGGCGGTCGAGGGCGAACCGCTGCCGGAGGCCGAACTCGTCGCCGACCAGGACGCGTTGCTGGAGGCGGTGCTGCCGGCCGAGGACTGTGGACGCCCCGGCTTCCGGGTGCCCTCGGCGGCGGAGGCGGAGCTGCTGGCCCGCGAGGCGGCCGCCGGTCCGCGCGCCAACCGGACACTCCAGATCGCCTTCACCGATGCCGAAGTCGACCGGATGCGCGAGGAGTTCGGCGCGGCGGCCGGACGCCGGCTGTCCTCCGCGGACGTGCTCTGCGCCCATGTCCTCGCCACCCTGCGCGCCGTGGACGGCGACGAGGCCGAGCGGATGCTCACCGTGCCGGTCAACGCCCGCCGCTGGCTGGGGCTTTCGCCCGCCCTGGTGGGCAACCTGCTGAGCGAGGTGCACCTGCCGCACCGGCCGAAGGACGGACCGGCAGTGCTGGCCGCCGAACTGCGGTCGGCGGTCGAGGAGTTCCCGGCCGCCCACCTCAACCTCCGCGCCAACCTGGACTTCCTGGCCGGGCTGGGCCGTTCCCGGCTGGGGGAGTGCGTGCCGCTGGGCTTCGACCCGACGGAGCGCCGGTTCAGCTTCTCCAACTGGAGCGGCTTCGGTGCCTATCGGCTGAACTTCCAGGGCGGCCCGCCGGTGTTCTTCAGTCCGGCGGCCAACTATCCGCTGCCCTGGGTCAGTTGGACGATCGAAGGGTACCGCGGCGAGGGCCGGCTGAGCACCGTGGTGCTGCCCGCCCGGCTCGCCGCCCGACTGCGCGGGGCGGACGGCCGGGCGGCGCTGCACCGGTTCCGGTCGGCGACCGACCAGCCGCCCGCCTCGGCGGCGGTGCTGCCGAAGGTGCTGTGAGCTCCTTCTTCGGAGGGCCGACGGTGCGGTGACCTGCTGCGCTAGAAGGACTGCTCGATCGCGGTCCACAGCCGCAGCCGGGCCTCCAGCGCCGTCCGGACGGTCTCGGCGCAGGAGTCCCACACGGCCTGGTCGTCGCCGCACAGGTCGATCAGCATCTGCATCGCCATCGGGGTGTGCTGCTCGCCGTCCACCTCGATGTGGCGGGCCAGGTAGTCCTTGAACACGGTGAGCACGCCGTCGGGGTCGTCGATCCCGACCACCTGGGTGAACATGTCCGGGATGAGGTCCTCGCGGCCGAAGGCGAAGGCGGCGGCCCGGCCGTGCACCGGCGCGTTCTCCACGATCGACCAGGTGACGGAGGTGAAATCGACGGCGGGCTCGGGCACGCCGGCCGTCTTGAGGGCCTCCGGCACGGACCGGCCGGAGCCCAGCAGGGCCAGGAAGTCCGTCACCGGGCGGGGGTCGGCGCCGGCCTGGCGCATGCCCTCGACGTACAGCTCGAAGTGGCTGGTGAAGCCCTCGCCCAGCTCGTCGCTCTCCTCCACCAGGACGATCTCGTTGATCAGCCGGCGGCTGGCGGTCGGACCGCTCGGGACCCACGGCACGTCCACGCAGGTGAGGTCGCGCTGCAGGCTCTTGAGCAGCGACATGAAGTCCCAGACGGCGAAGACGTGGCTGTCCAGGAAGGTGCGGACGCGCTCGATGCTGGTCAGCGAGCGGTACACCGAGTGCTCGACGACCTCGCGGCGCAGCGGGTCGATGGCCTGCTGGAGACTGGTCAGGCCGGGGTGGGAACGGTCCCAGTGGTAGCGGTTGCTGGACAACGGTGCTCCTGTTCCAGGGGGTTGTGTTCTCTGAGGCTGTGTTCTCGGGGGAGGGGGCGGTGGCCGCGTGACGCGGGTCAGTGGGCTTTCATAACGGACCGCAGCGCGTGCCGCAACTGTTCGCGGCCGGGCTGGACGGCCCGGTCCAGCGCGGGGGCGAAGGGGAGCACCGCGCCGTCCGGGCGGGTGATCCGGCGCGGTGGGGCGATCAGGCGCATCTCCTCGGCGGCGGTGGCCAGCACCTCGGCGCCGAAGCCGCAGCTGCGGTTGGAGTCGTCCACCACGACCAGCCGGCCGGTGCGTTCCAGCGACTCGGCGAGCGCGGGCCAGTCGAAGGGGTGGACGGTGCGCGGGTCGAGGACCTCCGCCGAGAGCTCCGGTGCCAGCTCCTCGGCGACGGCCAGGGCGTCGTGCACCAGGTGCCCGAGGGCGACCACGGTGACGTCGGTGCCGGGGCGGTGGATCCGGGCCCGGCCGAGCGGGACGGGCGCCAGCTCCCAGGTGACGGTCTCGCGCACCGGCAGGGCCGCGGCCGGGGCGAACACCACCACCGGGTCCGGGTCACGGATCGCCGAGCGCAGCAGCCCGTAGGCGTCGGTCGGGGTGGCGGGCACCACGGTCTTCACCCCGGCGTGGGCGAACAGGCTGTACGGGTGGTCGGAGTGCTGCCCGGCCCAGCCGTCCCGGGAGCCCGAGCCGGGCACCAGGCAGGTCAGCGGGACGGCCGCCTGGCCGCCGGTCATCAGCGAGAACTTGTGGGCCTGGTTGACGAGTTGCTCGAAGACCAGGAAGAGCAGCGAGGGGATCTGGAACTCCAGCACCGGCCGCCGCCCGGCCAGTGCGGCGCCCATCGCCATCGCGGTGAAGGCCTGTTCGGACAGCGGGGTGTCCACGATCCGCCCGGGCCCGAAGCGGTCCAGCAGGCCCAGGGTCGGGCCGGTCATGCCCGCGCCGATGTCCTCGCCGAACACGCAGACCGCCGGGTCCTCGGCGAGTTCGTCGGCCAGCGCCCGGTTGAGCGCCTTGGTGTACGAGAGCCTGGTCACGCCGACACCCCCGCCCGGGGCCGCAGGCCGTCGGCGTACAGGTGGTCCAGCGCGCCCGCCGGGTCCGGGTGGGCCGAGGCGAGCGCGAACTTCTCGGCGGCGGCCAGCTGTTCGGCCACCGAGCGGTCCAGCTCGGCGACCGTCGCCGGGTCGAGCGGGGCGGCGGCCCGGGGCAGCGGGTCGCGCTCGCGCCAGGCCGCGACCTCCTCGGGGGCGCGGTAGCGCAGCTTCATCCGGCGCTCCATGGTGTGGTGGCCCTCGTAGCGGTAGGTGCGGCACTCCAGGAAGCCGGGGCCGTCGCCGGAGCGGGCCCGCCCGACCGCGCGCAGGGCGGCGGCGCGCACCGCCTCGGTGTCCATGCCGTCGACCTGCTCGGCGGGGATGCCGAAGGCCGCGGCCCGGCCGGTGGCGCTGCCTGCGACGGCGGTGGCGGCGGGCAGGGTGGTGGCGTAGCCGTTGTTCTCGCAGACGAAGACGACCGGCAGCCGCCACATCGCCGCGAGGTTGAGCGATTCCAGCAGCACGCCCTGGTTGAGCGCGCCGTCGCCGAAGAAGGCCACCGCCACCGCGTCGTCGTCGGCTTCCCCGTGTCGCGAGGCCCAGGCCGCGCCGACCGCGATCGGGGCCCCGGCGCCGACGATGCCGTTGGCGCCGAGGATGCCCAGCGAGAGGTCGGCGGCGTGCATCGAGCCGCCCCGGCCGCCGTTCAACCCGTCGACCCGGCCCGCGAGTTCGGCGAGCAGCCGGTGCGGGGCGGCGCCCCGGGCGAGCACGTGGCCGTGCCCGCGGTGGGTGCTGGTGAGCCGGTCGGCCGGGCCGAGCGCCGAGCAGACGCCGACGGCGACGGCCTCCTGGCCGATGTACGGGTGGATGCCGCCGGGGATCGCGCCGGACGTCACCAGGCCGAGCGCCAGCTCCTCGAAGCCGCGGATCAGCCGCAGCATCCGGTAGCGCTCGGCGGGGGTGGTCAGGGGTGCGGTCACCGCTCTGCCCGCCAGACCGTGGGGCAGTAGGCCGGGTCGGCGTAGTCCGGCCGGTCGTCGGCGGTGCGGCGCACCAGCACGTCGTGGTTGTACACCACCGGGCCGCCGTCCGGGCGTTCGTGCCGGCGGTACTCGTTGGCGCCGTCCTGGAGGTGCAGCGACACGGCCCGGCGGGGGAAGGACGCCAGGTTGGGGCCGCTGCCGTGGTAGGTGCGGCAGTGGTGGAAGGACATGTGGCCGCGCGGGATCAGCATCGGGACCTTGCGCACCCGCTGCCCGTTGAACGCGGCGTTGGCGTCCAGGATGGCGTCCAGCTCGCCGCTGTCGCGGTCGGCGAAGTGCCGGGTGGAGTCCTCGCCGGAGGGCAGCTCCCGCCAGCGGTGGCTGCCGTCGATCATGGTGATGGTGCCGTTCTCCTCGCGGCAGTCGTGGAACGGGATGAAGGCGGTGAGCATGTCCTCGGAGGTGGAGGTCTGCCAGTAGTGCTTGTCGAAGTGCCACGGCACCCGGTTGCTGGGCTCCCCGGGCACCGGCGGCTTGTAGATCAGGGTGGACTGGAAGATCCGGATCTCCTCGGCCCCGGCCAGCAGCGCGGCCACCGCTCCGACCAGCGGCTTGCGCAGGATCGCGCCGATCGCGTCACTCTCGTGGTGGACGTAGTCGTTGTGCCGCTGGACGGGCCCGTGCGAGGGCTCCCAGGCGGCCAACCGGGCCGGTCGGACGGGCAGTTCGCGGTCGCGGTGGCCCGCGTAGTACAGCTCGGTGGCGGCCTGGAGGGTGTCCAGCTCCTCGTCGCTGAACAGCCTGCGGGAGAGGTACCAGCCGTGCTCGCGGTAGTGCGCCACCTCCTCGGGGGTGGGCAGCAGGGAGTGTTCGGCGTCGGTGAGGCGGAACTCGGTGGCGGTGGTCATCGGTGGTGCTTCCCTTCTGGGAGCGGTCAGCCGGCGGTGACGGAGGTCTGGCGCTCGACCGCCTCGTACAGCGCCTTGATGTTCGCGGTGCCGAACGTGCCGGCGCCCTGGCGCTCGATCAGCTCCAGGAAGGAGGTGCGCCGGGGGTGGGTCGAGCGGGCGAAGATCTGGAACAGCTGGCCGCCGTGGTCCTGGTCGACCAGGACGTGCAGGTCGCGCAGGGTCTCCACCGGGATGGCCGTCCCGCCGAGCCGCTCGGTGAGCGCGTCGAAGTAGGCGCCCGGGGTGGTCAGGAACTCCACGCCGCGCGCGCGGATCGTCCGGACGGCGGTGGCGATGTCATGGGTGCTGAAGGCCAGGTGCTGCACCCCGGCGCCGCCGTGGGCGGCCAGGAACTCGTCGATCTGGCCGGGGCGGCGGGCGGTGTCGGGCTCGATCAGGGTGAAGGTGACCAGGCCGGAGGCGCTCTGCACCACGGTGGAGTCCATGGCCTGCTCGCCGACCTCGATGTACTCCTCGAAGATCGCGTGGAAGCCGAGCGCGGCCTCGCAGAACCGTACGGCGCCGGCGAGTTCGCCGCCGGGCAGGCAGATCGCGACGTGGTCGAGGGCGTCCAGCAGGCCCGGCCCGGCGGGCTCGGCGGCGGTGTCGGCGGGGTCGGTGGCGGGCCCGGCGGGTTCGGCGGGCCCGGCCGCGTGCATCGAGGTGAACCGCAGGGCCGTGTCGCCGAAGCCGGCGATCAGGCAGGCCTCCCGGTCCAGCACCCGGGCGCCGTGCCGTTCGGCCCGCTCCAGGGCGGCCCGCGGGTCGGCGCAGCCGAGGGCGAGGGCGGCGACGCCGTCCCCGTGCCGGGCGACGTAGGCGGACACCGGGTGGCCGGGGTCGGCGGCGGAGGTCAGCCGCAGCCGGATCGAGCCCTGGCGCAGGTCGATGGTGCGGGTGCCGTCCGCCGAGGTGCTCGGGGGGTCGGCGGTGAAGTCGTAGTCGGCGTGCAGTCCGGCTGCGGTCTTGTCGGCGTCCGCGCAGTGGAACTCGACGCGGGCGATGGTCTGGATGGACAACGGGATCTCCCCCCGGAGGGATGTCGGGTCGAGCGCGTGGTGGTGCGGGCGGTCGCGGCCGGGCGGGTCCGACCGTGTGCGTCGCGCGGCCCGGCGGGAACGGTCGGGCCCGCCTCAGCCGGTCGGCCGGACGGAGGCCGGGCCGAGGATCAGGCTCAGGTTGTGGCCGCCGAAGGCGAAGGCGTTGCTCAGTGCGGCGCGCACCGGGCCGGACCGGGCGGCGCCCCGGACGTGGTCCAGGTCGCAGGCCGGGTCGGGGTCGGTCAGGTTGAGCGTCGGCGGCAGTGTCCCCCGCGCCACCGCCAGGGCCGTCACCGCCGCCTCCAACGCGCCCGCGGCGCCCAGGAGATGGCCGGTGGCGCCCTTGGTGGAGCTGACCGCCGGCCGGTGCGCGCCGAAGACGGCGTGCAGGGCGGCGGTCTCCGCCGCGTCACCGAGCTTGGTGCCGGTGCCGTGGGCGTTCACGTAGTCGATGTCGCCCGGTGTCAGGCCCGCGTTGGCGAGCGCCATCCGCATCGCGTCGGCGGCGCCGGTGCCGTCCGGGCGGGGCATGGTCGGGTGGTGGGCGTCGGTGGAGGCGCCCCAGCCGAGCACGTCGGCGTACCCGGTGGCGCCGCGCGCGGCGGCGTGCCCGGCGCGCTCCAGGACGAGGACGGCGCTGCCCTCGCCCAGCACGAAGCCGTTGCGGCGGGCGTCGAAGGGCCGGCTGGACTGCTCGGGGTCGTCCCAACCCTGGGCCAGGGCGCGGGCGTTGGTGAAGGCGGCGGCGATGGTCGGGTGCAGCGAGGACTCGGTGCCGCCGCACACCACCACATCGGCGTCGCCCGCGCGGATCAGCCGCAGCCCCTCGGCGATCGCCTGGGCGCCGGCCGCGCAGGCCGTCACCACGGCCGAACTGTAGCCGCGGATCCCGTGCTTGATGGCGATCCGGGCGGCGGCCATGTTGGACAGCATGCCCGGCAGCAGGTACGGGCTGACGCCGGGGCGGCCGCGGTCCAGCCGCCGGTGGGACTGCTGCTCGAAGGTCTCCAGGCCGCCGCCCCCGGTGGCCAGCACCACGGCGGTGCGGTGCGGGTCGGCGTCCCGGCCGACCTCCAGGGCGGCGTCGGCGAGCGCGTCGTCGGCGGCGGCCAGGGCGAGCAGCACGAAGCGGTCCACGCAGCGGGTCTCGGTGGGCGGCAGCACCTCGCGGCCGTCCACAGCGGGGGCGATCCCGGCGGCCGGCAGCCAGCCGTGCGCGGGGTGGCCCTCGGGGACGGCCCGCAGGCCGGAGCGGCCGGCGGCCAGCGCCTCGAACACCTCGGCGGGCTTGCGGCCGAGCGGTGAGACCAGGCCGATGCCGGTGATGACGGCTGCTTCGCGCGCGGTCACCGGGCGCTCACCCCCGCCAGATGACGCTGACGCAGCAGTACCTTGCGGACCTTGCCGGTCGGGCCGAGCGGGATGTCGTCCCCGGTGACCACCAGGACTCGGCGCACGGTCGCGGCGGTGGCGTCGTCCAGGGCGGCGACCACCGCCTTGGCGCGGTCGGCGTCCGGGCCGTCGCCGCGGTCGGCGCCCTCGGTGAGGAGCAGCAGCACGTCGGTGACCACCTGCTCGCCGTCCCGTACCGCGACCACCGTGCAGTCCAGCACGTCCGTCCGCGCGGCCAGCACCCGTTCCTCCGACATCGCGGTGAACAGCCGCTTTCCGTCGCCGAGTTCGAGCGAGTCCACGGCCCGGTCGACGTGGTAGTAGTAGCCCTCCTCGTCCCGGTACATCAGGTCCCCGGTGAGGAAGCGGCCGCGCAGCCGGGTGCGGAAGGTGGTGGCCGAGTCGTTCCAGTAGCCGAGCGCCAGGGTCGGTGAGGCGGTGGCGAGTTCGCCGACCTCGCCGGGCCCGAGCGGCTCGCCGTCCGGGCCGACCACGACGCAGTCGACGAAGGCGTGCGGACGGCCGACGCAGCGCCCGTAGCGCTCGGTGCCGGGGCCGTGGGTGATGAAGAAATGGGAGTGGCCCATCTCGGTGGAGCCCAGGCCGTCCACGAACAGCGAGCCGGGCAGCCGGGAGCGGCCCGCGCGGGTGACGGCCTCCCGGCTGCCGGTGGCGATCAGCTGGCGGATGTGCACTTCGTGGGCGCAGTCGCCGGTGTTCCACCAGAGCGCGACGGAAGCCAAGTCCCGTGCGGCGAGGTCGTGGTGGGCGAGGTCGGCCCAGGTCGCGGCGAAGCCGATCACCCCGGTGGGGCGCCAGCGCTCGATCGCGTCCAGCACCCCGGCGCCGGCCTGGCCGGAGAGGCAGGCGAGCTCGGTGTGCGAGCTGAGCGCGAGGTTGAGCGCGATCAGGGTCGCGGCGTGTGGGGCGGGCAGGGCGCTGAGCATCCGGTCCTGGCCCTGGGGGCGGGGCAGCCGCAGCCGGTGGCGGATCGCCGCGTACAGGCTCGCGTGGGAGTGGACGACGGCCTTCGGCATGCCGGTGGTGCCGGAGGAGTGGGTGATCGCCACCGGGTCCCCGGACCAGTGCCGGTACGGCTCGGGGGCGGCCTCCGGGTCGCCCGCGCCGAGGGTGGCGATCTCGGGCAGCAGTGGCGCGCCCGGGTCGTGGCCGGCCAGGGCGGCCAGGTGGGCCGGGTCGGCGAGCACTCCGGCCGCGCCGATCCGGGCGATGTAGCGGGCGGCGCGCTCGGCGTCCAGGTGGGGGTTGAGCAGCGCGGGGACGGCGCCGAGCCGGGCCAGGGCGAGGAAGGCGAGCACGTGGTCGGCGGCGTCGCCGGCGTAGACCACGACCGGGTCGTGCCGGGTGATGCCGAGGCCGTGCAGGGCGGCGGCGCGGGCCCGGACGGCGCGGTCGAGCTCACGCAGGGTGAGCGGCTGCCAGGCGGGGTGGTGGTCCACCGGGGTGTCGAAGGTGAGCAGCGGCTCGTCCAGGCCCTGGCCGAGGGCGATCCGGGCGGTCAGCACGTTGCCGGCGCCCACGTCGGGGTCGTCCGCGAGCTGGGTGCGGAGACTGCGGATGGTCACGGGGGTGGATCCCTCCCTCGGGGCCGGGGCGGCCCGGGCGGCTGATCGGGGTGGCAGGGTGCTTCCGGCGCGCGGACGGCGGCGGGGATGCGGCGGGGATGCGGCGTGGGCGGGGCCGACGGCGGGCCGGGCGGCCGGCTGGTGTGCCGGGTGCTGCTGCGGCGGGCGGCGGGCGGCGGGCCTCGTCGATGGCAACGGGCGGGCGGGCCGGGCGGGTTCAGCCGCCCGGGTGGGTGAGCAGGACGGCCACCGCGTGGTCGCCGTCGGCGCTCTGCTCGGCGGCGATGACCAGCACGTGGTCGGCGTCCCCGTCGGCGAGCAGCAGCGCGGCCAGCTCGTACGCGTCCGCGGGGACGGTGCCGGGTACGGCCTCGGCCGGGCTGGTCGCCACGACGGGGCCGGTCAGGCCCCAGCGGGCGGCGATGTGCCCGAGGACGGCGTTGGGGTTGGACTGGAAGAACAGCAGGGGGGCCGGGCGCCGTCCGGGCTCCGCGCTGCGGTCGATGGCCCGCGCCGTGGCGCGGTCGCCGCTCGCGCTGGCGAGCAGCAGGGCGGTCCGCCCGGGGGCGGGTGGCGGGCCGTGGTGGGCGCGCAGGCAGTGGTCGGCGGTGTCGGCGATCAGGGGGCCCAGGCCGGAGGCGGCGAAGCCGGGCAGTGGCGGCGGGGGTCCGTGGAGGTCCGGGCCGGGGCGGCGGGCCTGGGCGAGGACGCGGAGCGGGCTGGCGGCAGGGGAGGTCATGGTGTGGGTGTCGGGGTCAGGCGGCGGCCAGCAGCAGCGCGGTGTTGGCGCCGCCGAAGGCGGAGTTGAGGCTGAGCGCGTAGCGGGGCCGGGCGGTGTGCGGGCCGTCCAGGACGAGGTCCAGCCGGACGGCCGGGTCGGGGCCGAGCCAGCCGGCGTTGACCGGGACCATTCCGGTGTCCAACGCGCCGATGGTGACGGTGAGTTCGAGCAGTGCGGAGGCCTCCAGGGCGTGGCCGTGCACGGACTTGCTGGAGCTGACCGGGAGTTCGGCGGTGTGCGGGCCGAACACCCGCCGCAGGGCGGTGGCTTCGGCCTGGTCGGCGAGGTCGGATCCGGTGCCGTTGGCGTTGACGTAGCCGACCTCGGCGGGGGCGACGCCGGCCCGGTTCAGCGCGGCCTCGATCGCCCGGGCCACGCCGGCGCCCTCCGGTTCCGGGCGGCAGACGTGGTGGGCGTCCCCGGCGCGGCCCCAGCCGGCCAGCCGGGCGAGTGCGGGGGCGCCGCGCCGTTCGGCGGCCGGGGCGGCCTCGACCAGGACGGCGGCGGTCGCGTCGCCGAGCAGGGTGCCGGTGCGTCCGGCGCTGAACGGGCGCAGTTCGCCGTCCCGGGCCAGGGCGCGTCCGGCGTCGAAGACGGCGAACACCCCGGGGTCGACCAGGTGGCCGGCCGCGACCAGGACGCGTTCGTGCCGTCCGGTGGCGACCAGTGCGGCGGCGTCGGCGACGGCGGTCGCGGCCGCCACGCAGGCGCCGGTGTACACCCGGGTGACGCCCGGCGCGCCCCAGTGCGCTCGGACCCCGGCCGCCACCGCGTCGGCGGTGGCGCGGGTGCGCTCGTCGCTGTGCAGGGCGAGCAGGACGGGCATCGCGGCGCCCTCGGCGGCGCTCAGCCCGGCCTGGCGGCAGGCCTGGCCGATCGCGTCGAGCGCGGCCCGGGCGAGCGGGAAGGTGCTGGCCAGCGGGACGTCCTCGGGCAGCAGGGCGGCCCGGGTGGTGCGGCGCTCGCGCACGTCGAAGCGGGTCACTTCACTGAACGCGGTCCTGCCGTGGGCGGCGGCCTCGGTCAGCGTGGCGAGTCCGCGCCCGACGGCGCTGAGCACGCCGACGCCGGTGACGACCGCCGGTAGGCGATGCCGTGCTGTGGTGCCGGTCACGGCCGGGCCCCGGCGCGTTCGGCCAGTACCGCCGAGCGCAGCAGTTCGGTGGCGTCGTCGACGGTCCGTACGGCGCCGAAGTGCTCGTCGTCGAGGTCCAGCTGGATGCCGTAGCGATGCTCGAACTCGGCGATCAGCCACGTGAGTTCGAGCGAGCCGAGGTCCTCGGGAACGGTGTCGGCGGCGCGCTGCCCGAACGCCGCCAGCATCGTCAGGACCTCGGCCCGGTCGGGGAGGGTGCCGGGGAGCGGGTCCGAGGGGAGGGCGGAGCCGGTCATGCCGCGCTGCCGGCGGTGGCGGGGAGGGCGTCGATCCGCTTGACGACGTCGGCGGTGAACTCGTCCAGCGTCATCATCGCGGTGGTCTCCATCTCGTCCAGGTCGAACTTGATCCCGAACTCGTCCTCGACCTGCACCGACAGCTCGGCCAGCGCGAGCGATTCGAGGTCCAGCCCGGCCGGGCCGAGGTCGGTGTCCCCGGTGACCTCGGAGACGTCGTACTGCATCTCGGTGAGGGCGGCCAGAACGAACGCGCGGATGCGGTCCTGCATGATGGTGGGCTCCTTGTCGGGGTTGTCGAGCGGTGGTGCGTCCGGTCAGCGCACGGCGGCCGCGGCGGTGTCGCGCAGGGCGGCCGGGTCGCGCAGCAGTTTTCCGGTGGCGGTGCGGGGGAGGGCGGGCAGCAGGACCAGTCGGCGCGGCCGCTTGTAGCCGGCGAGCCGGCGGGTGAGCTCGTCCTGGACGAGGGCGGGGTCGGCCCCGGCTTCGACGGCCAGGTAGGCCTCGACCGCCTCGCCGTCGAAGACCACGACGGCCTCGCGGACCTCGGGCAGCGCGGTGAGGGTCTGCTCGACCTCGGTGAGGTCGACCTTCAGTCCGCCGATCGAGACCTGCGAGTCGAGCCGGCCGAGCACGGTGACCAGGCCGGTCGCCCCGTCCAGCGAGGCGGCGTCCCGGGTGTGCAGCCAGCCGTCCGCCCAGCGCCGGGGATCGTCCAGGCCCGGGTACGGGGAGGCCGCCGCGCCGAGCTGCAACTCGCCCGCGACCAGCCGCATCTCCATGCCGTGGACGGGGCGCTTGGCAGGGTGCAGCGTACCGTCGAGGTCGGTGGCGATGACCCCGGTCTCGGTCATCCCGTACATGGTGCCGAGCGGGACGCCGTACCGCCGGGTGAACAGCGCGGGCAGCCCCGGGCGGACGAGTTCGCCGGCCACGATCATGCGCCGCAGCTGCGGCAACGGCGGGGGAGCGACCGTCCCCGCCAGGAGTTCGGCGTGGAAGGGCACTCCGATGACGGTGGTCGGCCGCTGGTCCGCGGCGACCGCGGTGAGGATCCCGGCGGCCGTCATCCGTTCCGGCACGGTGAGCGCGGCCCGGGCGTGCAGGCCGTTGAGCAGCCCGCCGACCAGTCCGAGCACGTGCACCACCGAGGACAGCAGCACCACCCGCTCGCCCTCGCCAGGGAACTCCACCAGCCTTCGGTAGCAGTCGAGTTCGCGCAGCAGGTCGGAGGCGGTGCGGGCGATGACCTTGGCCGGGCCGGTGGACCCGGAGCTGAGCTGGATCAGCGCGTGCCCGGTGCGGGCGGGGAGCCCGTCCGGCAGCGGGACGGCCACCGGCTCGACCTCGGAGAAGCCGCGCAGGGCCGCGGCGGGCCGGTGGGCGGAGCCTACCAGCACCTGCGGGGCCAGCCTGGCCACCGCCGCGTCGACCTCGTGGTCGGTCAACCGGTGGTCGAGCAGCGTGACTTGGGCCCGGAGTCGCCAGCAGGCCAGCAGCACGGCGACGAACGCCACCGAGGGCGGCAGCCGCAGCGCGGCGGTGCCGCCCGGGCCGAGCCCGGCGGCGGCCAGCCGTACGGACTGCTCCTCGACCAGGGCGCGCAGGGCGTCCCGGTCGAGCGGTGCGCCGAAGCGCAGGCACTCCTGGTGCCCCGGGCCGGCCAGCAGCGACCGCTCGACCCAGTCCGGCGGGGCGTCGGCGTGCGGTGGTGCGGAAAGCGGAAGTGAAAAGCGGGAAAAGCCGGTCAACGCGGCTCCACACGGGTGAGGGGATTTGACATGGACGCAATGGGCGTCGTTCTCAGTCAATACGGTCAATTCCGTTGCCAGACGATGGCACAGACGTTTGGTCAAATCAAGGTCTATACCAATGTGCTTGTTGCTCCTACGCTGCCGAACCGGGACCGGCCCGCGCGTGGTCGTCCCGGAAACGAGGATGTCCGTGGCAGCACTCACGCTGGCCGGGATCGAGAACGCGGCACGCGACCGACTCCCCCCGGAAATATGGGACTTCATCGAAGGCGGCAGCGACGCGGAACGCACCCTGACGGCCAATCGGGAGGTGTTCGGGCACCATGCACTGCGCCCGCGCACCCTGGTCGACGTCTCCGTGTGCGACCCGGCACTGACCCTCCTCGGCACACCGCTGCGACTCCCGCTCGGAATCGCCCCGATGGCCTACCACCGGCTGGTCGACCCGGAGGGCGAGACCGCCACCGCGCGCGCCGCCGGCAGGGCCGGCGCCCTGCTGGTCGCCGCCATGTTCGCCAGCCGCACCCTGGAGGAGATCGCCGCCGCCGCCACCGGCCCGCTCTGGCTCCAGCTCTACTGGCTGCGCCGGCGCGCGGCCCTGACCGCCCTGGTCGAACGCGCCGAGGCGGCCGGCTTCCGGGCCCTGGTGCTGACCGTGGACGCGCCCAGGATCGGCCGCCGGCTGCGCGACCGCCGCAACGGCTTCGCCATCCCGCCCACCGTCCGCGCGGTCAACCTGGACGACAGCCTGATGGCCGCCGGCCACCGCGCCGCCGAAGGCCGTTCGGGCATCGCCGAACACGCCCGCGAGCAGTTCGACCCCAGCCTGAGCTGGTCCGACCTCGCCTGGCTGCGCGCCCGCACCCGGCTGCCGCTGGTCCTCAAGGGCGTCCTCACCGCCGAGGACGCCCGGCTGGCCGTCGAACACGGCGTGGACGCCCTCCTGGTCTCCAACCACGGCGGCCGCCAGCTCGACGGCGCACTGCCGGCCCTGTCCGCCCTGCCCGAGGTGGTCGACGCGGTGCCCGCCGACCTCCCGGTGCTGCTCGACGGCGGCGTGCGCACCGGCACGGACATCGCCGTCGCCCTCGCCCTCGGCGCCCGGGCCGTACTGATCGGCCGGCCCGCCCTCTGGGGCCTGGCCGCCGACGGCGAGGCCGGGGTGCACCGGGTGCTCCAGCTGCTGCACGAGGAACTCGACCACACCATGGCCCTGTTGGGCCGGCCCCGGCTCGCCGACCTGGACCGCGGCGCCCTCGCCCCGTGGCCCCGCCCGGCCGGCTGAACCCCGCCGCACCCTCGCCACGTTCTCAGAAGGAGAACCGATGACCGAACCGAACGACCGCTTCCCCGGCTGGGACTGGGACGACCCGAAGGGACTGGACACCCGCCTTGAAGCGTTCAGCGCCCAGGTCGCCACCTGCGACACGCTCGAAGCGCGCCCCGGCGCCCTGCCGCGCGACCACGCCGAGCTGCGCGAACTCGGCATCACCGGCATCGAGTTCGCCGCCTTCCGGACCGCCCACCCGGAAGGACTCGGCACCGACCTCGCCACCCTGCGCGGCTCTGCCCCCGGCCCCGGCCCCGGCACCGACCCCGACCCTGACCCCGGGCCCGGCACCGCCACCGAACCCGGCACCCTCTACCGGGTCGACGGCGACCGCTGGTTCACCCAGCTCGACATCGCCCGGCCCCTGCCCTTCGCCGACGCCAGCGTCGACTGGGTCTACGCCGAGCACCTGATCGAGCACGTCACCCTGCCCGTCGCGGTCGGCTGGCTGCGCGAGGCCCGCCGGATCCTGCGCCCCGGCGGCGTCCTGCGCCTCACCACCCCCGACCTCGCCCGCTACCTGGTCGGCTACGCCACCGGCGACGGCTTCCTCGCCAAGCACCGGCGCCGCCTCACCACCCTCGGCTTCGGCCCGCCGATGCCCGCCCGCCCGGCCTTCCTGGTCAACCAGATCTTCCGGCACTACGGCCACCAGTGGATCTACGACCTGGACGAGCTGCGCCACGTGCTCACCCTGGCCGGGTTCGGCCCCGAACAGATCCGGCACTGCGCCTACCGCCAGGGCCTCCGTTCGGACGTCGCCGACCTCGACACGGCCTTCCGCACCGACGAGACCGTCTACGTTGAGGCCGACCGCTGAAGCCCGCCCAGCCACCGCCGAACCGCCGCTGAACGGACCGCCCATGCCCCTGCACCCCCAGGCCGAGGCCCTGCGCGCCCGCCGCGCGCGCAGCGGCGCCCCGCCGCTCTACTCCCTCACCCTCGCCGAGGCCCGCGCCGCCGACCTCGCCGACATCCGCGCCGCGGCCGGCACCCCCGAACCGGTCGCCGCCGTCGAGGAGCACCGCATCCCCGGCCCCGGCGGCGAACTCGCCCTGCGGCTCTACCGGCCCGAACCGCCCGGCCGCCCGCTGCCCGCCCTGCTCTACCTGTTCGGCGGCGGCTGGACCCTCGGCTCGGTCGACACCAGCGACGCGATCTGCCGCCGCCTCACCAACGCCGTCGGCTGCGTCACCGCCTCCGTCGGCTACCGGCCGGCCCCCGAACACCCCTTCCCCGCCGCCCTGCACGACTGCCGCGCCGCGCTCCACCGACTCGTCTCCCACTCCGAGGAGTTCGGCATCGACCCGGCCCGGATCGCGGTCGGCGGCGACAGCGCCGGCGGCAACCTCACCGCCGCCCTCACCCTGCTGCTGCGCGCCGAGGGCGGCCCGCAACTGCGCCACCAGCTGCTGGTCTACCCCAACACCGACCGCGCCGCCGACACCCCCTCGCTGCGCGAACACGACGACCCGCTGCTGTTCAACCGCCGCTCGGTGGACTGGTACTGGGGCCACTACCTGGCCGACCCGGCCGACGGCGCCAGTCCGTACGCCTCCCCGCTGCGCGCCGCCGACCTCTCCGGCCTGCCGCCCGCGACCGTCCTCACCGCCGAGTACGACCCGCTGCGCGACGAGGGCGAGCAGTACGCCGAGGCGTTGCGCGCGGCCGGCGTCCCGGTGGAGCTGCGCCGCTACCGGGGCGTGCCGCACGGCTTCTTCGCCATGGCCGGCACCCTGGACGCGGCCGCCGAGGCCCAGGCGCACGCCGCCGCCCGACTGCGGGAGGCGCTGCGGTGACCCTGCGACTGGAAGACCTGCACGGTTCGCTCGCCGACCCGCTGCTGGACGCGATGACGTTCCTCAACGAGGTCACCACCCGCTACCCCGAGGCCGTCTCCTTCGCCCCCGGCCGCCCCTACGAGGGCTTCTTCGAACCGGAGGACGTCCCCGCCTACCTGGACGGCTACCTCGACCACCTCGCCGACCGCGGCCTCGACCGGAACGCCGTGCGCACCGCGCTGTTCCAGTACGGCCCCACCAAGGGCATCATCGCCGACCTGGTCGCCCGCACCCTCGCCAACGACGAGGGCCTCACCGTCGCCCCCGAGGCCCTGGTGCTCACCGTCGGCGCCCAGGAGGGCATGCTGCTCGCCCTGCGCGCGCTGTGCGTCGGCCCGCAGGACGTGCTGCTGGTCAGCTCGCCCTGCTACGTCGGCGTCACCGGCGCCGCCCGGCTGCTCGACCTGACCACCCTGCCCGTCCCCGAGGGCCCCGACGGCGGCCCCGACCCGGAGGCCGTCCGCGCCGCCGCCCGGTCGGTACGGGCCGGGGGCCGCCGCCCGCGCGCCCTGTACGTCGTCCCGGACTTCGCCAACCCCTCCGGCACCAGCATGCCGGTCCAGGCCCGCACCCGGCTGCTGGACGCGGCCGCCGAGGAGGGCCTGCTGGTCATCGAGGACAACCCGTACGGCTTCTTCGCCCGCACCCCGGGCCTGCGGCCCACCCTCAAGGCGCTGGACCGCCGCCGCCAGGTCCTCTACCTGGGCTCCTTCGCCAAGACCTGCTTCCCCGGCGCCCGGGTCGGCTACGTCGTCGCGGACCAGGAGGTGGCCGGGCCGGGCGGGCGGCGCAGCCTGCTGGCGGACGAACTGGCCAAGCTGAAGAGCATGACGACGGTCAACACCCCGGCGCTCAGCCAGGCCGTCATCGGCGGCATGCTGCTGGCCCACGACTGCAGCCTGCGCGCCGCCAACGCCCGTGCCACGGCCCACTACGCGGCCGGCATGGACACCCTGCTGCGGGAGCTGGACCGGCACTTCCCGGCCTCCGAGCGGCGCCGGCTGGGCGTCTCCTGGAACCGGCCGGAGGGCGGCTTCTTCGCCGTGCTGACGGTCCCGTTCCGGGCCGACGACGCGGCGATGGAGCGCTGCGCGCGCGAGTACGGGGTGCTGTGGACGCCGATGGCACCGTTCTACCCGGCCGGCGGGGGCGAACACCGGCTTCGGCTCTCCATCAGCTCGCTGACGCGAGCTCAGATCATCGACGGCGTAGCCCAGTTGGCGTCCTTCATCGGCGCCTGAAGGCCTCGGCGGGCGCCTGACAGTAGCGGTAGGGCCCGGCTCGCCGTCACGAGCCGGGCCCCACCGATGCCCGGCGTCAGCGCACCCGGGTGGAGAACAGTCGCGCCGACCAGTACACCGCCAGGACGGTCATCAGTACGACCACCAGCAGCCCCTGCCAGACCACCGCGTCCCCGGCGTGCCCGGAGAACAGCGCGCGCATGCCCTCCACCGCCCAGTAGAAGGGGTTCCAGTGGGCGAGCTGCTGCAGCCACCGCGGTGCCAGGGTGAGCGGCAGCAGCACCCCGGAGAGCAGCGCGATCGGCTGGGCGATGGTGTTCACCACCGGCGACATCGCCGCGTCGGTGGGCACCATCAGCGCGATTCCGTAGGAGATCGCCGAGGTCATCAGCGCCAGCAGGCCCAGCAGCAGGTAGGCGAGCAGCAGGTTCGGCGGGCTGACCCGCAGGCCGAACGGCAGCGCGATCAGGGTGATCAGGACGGCCTGCACCAGCAGCGCCACCATCTCCCGCAGCGCCCGGCCGAGCAGCAGCGCCAGCCGGCTGACCGGGGTGACCCGGGAGCGCTCGATGATCCCGGCCTTGAGCTCGCCCAGCAGGCTGAAGCCGGTGAACAGCCCGCCGAAGATGCACAGCACCGCCAACAGGCCCGGCACGTACACCTGGTAGGCGTCGGCGTAGCTGGCGGCGCCCTGCGGGGCGAGCACCTTCTTCAGCAGCGGGGCGAACAGGAGCAGGTAGAACACCGGCTGGATGACGCCGACGGCGATCCAGATCGGGGTGCGGATCATGAGCAGCAGCTGGCGCTGGAGGACCAGCCAGGTGTCGCGGGCGAGCTTCACGGTCTCCCCAGGGGGTCGGGCGGGAAAGGGGCGTGGGAGGGCCGGCCGGTCAGGACTGCCGCAGCGAGCGGCCGGTGCGGGCCAGGAACACGTCGTCCAGGCTGGGCCGTTGGAGCTGGACGGTGCCGGGCGTCACGCCCGCCGCCTCCAGGGCGCGCAGCAGCCGCGGGATGGCGGCCGCGCCGTCCTCCAGGTAGAGCCGCAGCCCCTCCTCGCCGTCGGCCTCCAGCCGGTGCAGGTACGGCTGGGGGCGCAGCACCTCGGCCGCGCGCTCGACGACGTCCTCGCCGGAGGCGAGTCCGAGCAGCACGACGTCGCCGGAGATCTCGCGCTTGAGCGCGGTGGGCGTGCCCTCGGCCACCACCTGGCCGTGGTCGACGATGGCGACCCGGTCGCAGAGCGCGTCGGCCTCGTCCAGGTAGTGGGTGGTGACGACCACCGTCATGCCCTGGGTGCGCAGCCGGCGGATCTCCTCCCAGACGTACGCCCGGCTGGCCGGGTCCAGCCCGACGGTGGGCTCGTCCAGGAACAGCACCTGCGGCTGGTGGATCACCCCGAGGGCGATGTCCACCCGGCGGCGCTGGCCGCCGGAGTAGGTGGCGCACGGGCGGTCGCCGAACTCGCCGAGGTCGAAGGCCTTGAGGGCGTCCGCGGCGGCCTGGACGGCCGGCGCCTTGCCGGCGCCGTACAGCCTGGCCTGCAGCACCAGTTCCTCGCGGGCGCTGACGTTGTCGGTGGTGCCGCCGCCCTGGGCGACGTAGCCGATCCGGCGGCGGACCCCGGCCGGGTCCTTGAACAGGTCGGCCCCGGCGATGGTGGCCCGTCCGCCGTCCGGGCGGATCAGGGTGGCCAGCATGCGCAGGGTGGTGGTCTTCCCGGCGCCGTTGGGGCCGAGGAAGCCGTAGATCTCGCCGGCGGCGACGGACAGGTCGATGCCGCGCACGGCGTCGACGGTGGGGTCCCCGCCGCCGCGGCGGGAGGTCTTCTTGCGGTAGGACTTGCGCAGTCCCGCGGTCTCGATCAACCGGAACTCCCGTACGGGGATGGGCTGCCACGGCACCGGGGGAACGGGCGGGCTCGGCGCCTGTGAAGGCGGTGTTGCTGCGACACCCTAGGGGTGGACCCCACCCGGAGACAATGGCCTAGACCAATGGACGTGCGATCTCCTGTCTGCTAGGGCGTGTCTTTCGGATCACGTCGCCCGCCTGGCGTGATCCGACAGACACGCCCTGAAGGGGCGTTCACCGGGACGGCCGGGCCAGCGCCGCCAGCCGGTCCGCCGCGACGGCCGCCCCGCCGCCCGCCAGCAGTTCGCGGCCGACCTGAACCGCCCTGGCCCGGTAGTCCGTTGCTCCGAGTACGGCGCTGAGCGCCGCCGCCAGCCGCTCGGGCGTCACCCGGGCGAACGGCACCCGCAGGCCCGCCCCGGCCGCCGCCACCTGCGCGGCGACGAACGGCTGGTCGTGCCGGATCGGCGCGGTCACCAGCGGCACCCCGTGCGCCAGCGCCTCGCCCACGGTGTTCATCCCGCCGTGGCAGAGCACCGCGTCCAGCTCGCCGCGCGCCAGCAGCTCCAGCACCGGCGCCCGGTCCACCGCCACGGTGTGCGGCGGGAGTTCGGGCAGCAGCTCGCGCGGCGCGGCGAACACCGGCTGCACCTGCGGGCCGCACAGTTCCAGTGCCCGGGCGGCCCGCGCGTGGAAGTCCGCGCCGAGCCCGCCGGCCAGCGTGCCCATGGTGACCAGCACCCGCCGCCGCCCGGGCAGCAGCCGCTGCCAGGGAAAGTGCGGGTCGTGCGGGCGTGCCGAGAGCACCGGGCCGACCAGCGCGTGCTGCGGCGGCGGGGCGGCCCCGGTCAGCGCCGGCCCGGTGGTGGCCAGCACCAGGGCGGGGGAGAAGCGCGGGTCCAGGTACTCCTCGGTGGGCAGCCGGGCCCGCTCCCACAGCCCGCGCAGCAGCCCGGTCATCCAGGCCTCGACCTGCGGCAACGCCCGGTAGGGGCGGCCCAGTTCCATCGCCCCGGGCGCGAAGCTCGCCCACGGCAGGCCGTGCCGGTGGGCGGCCAGCGCGCCTGCCGGGGTGTGCTGGTCGACCAGCAGCACGTCCGGCCGGTACTCCCGCACGATGGTGTCCAGCGGCTTCGCGGTGAACCGTGCGTACGGGACGATGAACCCCTCCCAGAGCGAGCGCAGCGCGGCCAGGCCGTGCCCGCCCTGGGCGCGGAAGGCCCGGGTGCCGGTGCCGAGTACACGGGCGTCCGGGCCGAGCAGGGGTCGCAGTACCGACTCCGTACCGGTCCAGGCGACGTCGTGGCCGCGTGCGGTCAGTTCGGCGGCGATGCCCGCGGCCGGGTTGACGTGCCCGGTGAGCGGGGGCATCACCAGCAGGAACCGGCTCATCGTCCGTCCTCCTCGGGGAGCAGGGCCTGGAGGTCGGCCACGGTGAGCGCCTCCAGCGCGGCCAGGTCCAGCCGGGCGCGCAGGCCGGCCAGGTCGGCGGCCGGGCCGAAGCGTTCGGTCAGGCGGGCGGCCAGCTCGGCGAGTTCGCACTCGTCCAGCAGCAGGTCGCCGTCCAGCCGGGCGTCCGGGGTCAGCCGGTGCTCCCAGCCGGGCGGCGCTCCGGCCACCTCGCTCAGCAGGGCGGCCAACGCCCGGTTCAACGGGGCTGGGAGGCTGGGCGGTTCACGATCTGGCATGGGAGGTTCTCCCGTCCGGTCGACGGTGCGGAACATGGCGGTGCGCGGCGGCCCCGGCGCCCCGGAGGGACGGCCGGCCGAGGGTCGTGGCGAAGGGGCCGCGAACGGGACGGCTGGGGCGGGCGCGAAGGAGAAGGGCCCGAGATCACTTGTGCGACCAGGCGGGCGTGGGAATACTAGCCCGGGTGACCGCACTGGAGGCAGTGGCCGTCCACCTCCCCCCACACGCCGTGCCCATCGAGGCGGTGGGCGAGCGCATCGGCCTGACCCCACGTCAACTTCGTCTCTTCCGCCGCTTCCACGGCCTGGACCAGCTGCGACTGGATCCGGCCGGGACGCTGCCCGACCTGCTCGACGCAACCCTCGACAACCTGCCGGAGCTGCGCGGACGCGAGCGGCACGTCCGCTTCGTGATCCACGCCCGCAGCATGCCGGTGGCCGTGCCCTACCCGCTCAACCCCCTGCACGAGCTGCTCGCCGCGCGCGGACTGGCGCACGCGAACGCCTTCACCGTGACCCACCACGCCTGCGCGGTGGGCCTGCTGGCCATCGACCTGGCCGGCCGGCTGCTGGCCGGCGACCCCGACCCGCAGGCCCTCGCGCTGGTGCTGGCGGGGGAGAAGACCTTCACCAAGGACGCCCAGGTGGTGCCGGAGACCGGCATCTTCGCCGAGGGCGCCGCCGCCTGCCTGGTCAGCGCGGACGGGCCGCGGCACCGGGTGCGCTCCTTCGCGGTGCGCCAGCGCCCGGAGTTCGACGGGCGGCTGGCCGAGGACGCGGAACTGCTCGCCCGCTACCAGCGCGAGTACCCGAACGTGATGGTGGAGGCCATCGAGGCCGCGCTCGACGAAGCCGGTCTGGACCTCTCCCGACTGGCCGCGGTGCTCCCGCACAACGTCAACCAGGCGTCGTGGCGGATGGTGGCGCGCCGGATCGGCTATGGGCTCGAGAAGGTGGTGCTGGACAACGTGCTGTCGGTCGGGCACAGTTTCGCTGCGGACAGCCTCATCAATCTTCACACCGCCACCACGCGGGGGCTGATCCGCCGCGGCGACCACTACCTGATCGCCGCCGCCGGCATCGGGGCCACCTTCTCCGCGATGGTGATGCAGTACTGACGATCCGTCAGTCCGCGACTCGAACCCCCGAGCGCACTTCCCCCGTAGTGACCAGCAGAGCCCACTTCCACGTACGACGGGACGGGACACCCATGTCAGAACCCGTGGTCCAGACCACTGACTCCGAACTGCGCGAGCGCATCCTGCACGGCATCGGCGAGCTGCTGCCGCGCGTGCTCAAGCGCGAACTGCCCGAGATCCCGGCGGACGCCTGCCTGTTCGACGACCTCGGCCTCACCTCGGCCGGCACCATCGAACTCATCCTGGAACTCGAGGAGTCGCTCGACCTCCAGGTGGACGTGGAGCAGATCACCGAGGACGACCTGCGGTCGGTCACCAAGCTGGCCGACTACGTCGCCGGGCACCTCATCGCCGAGGACTGACCGGGTGGCCGCCGGTTCCCCCGGTCCCGCCGGTCCCTCCGGGCTGCGGATCACCCGGGCCCTGGCCCGGTGCTTCGACGGCCGCTCGGAGGCCTCGCTCGACCCCGACCTTCGGGTCTTCGTCTCCGACCTGGTCCGCCCGTACGGCCTGCCGCCGCGTGAGGACCTGCTGCGCGAGGGCGTCGGCCACTCCTACGAGGAGCTGGCCGCCGGGCTGCTGCGCGAGGCACTGGCCGAGGACGAGCCGGTGGACCTGCTGATCCTCGCCTTCGACACCCCGGACGTGCGCCCCGGCGCACCCTCCTCGCTCGCGCTCAGCCGGTCCGTCCCGGGCGAGCCGTTGGCCTTCGCCGTCTGCGACCAGGGCGGCGCCGCGGCCTTCACCGCGCTGCGGCTGGCGGCCGACTACCAGCGCACCGGCGCCTGCCGCCGGGCGGTGGTGGTGCTGGCCGAGCAGACCGCGCTGCACTACGAGCCGGCCGAGCCGGTGGCGATGCCCCGGCGGCACGCCGCGGTGGTGCTGGTCTGCGAGGAGGCGCCCGGCGCCGGGCTGGCGGTGCGGCAACTGCCCGGCGTCGACCGGCCCGAACCGCTGGTACGGGCCCGGGCGGAGGAACTGGGCCCCGAGGTGGCCGTGCTGGACTCGACCGGCGCCGGCCCGGCCGCGCAGCCCTTCACCGGCCTCTGGGCGCAGCTCGCCGAGCGGCTGCCCGAGTGGCGGGAGCGGCAACGGCCCTGGCTGCTCGCCGGGTTGGACCGCCGGCTCGGGGTGCTCAGCGTCCTGGCACAGCCGTGACCGGGCTCGAACTCCGGTTGATCCGCACCGATCAGCCGGAGGGCGTGGTCGCCCGGCTGTGGCGGACGCTGGACGCGCAGGAGCGCGCCCGCGCGGTACGGGCGGACGCGCTGCGCCGAAGCCGCTTCACCGTGGTGCGCGGCGCTGTCCGGGAGGTGGTCGCCGAGCGGCTGGGCATCCGCCCGGCCGAGGTGCTCTGGCGGCGGGGGCCGCAGGGCAAACCGGAGCCGGTGGGCGCCGGCGAGCTGCGGGTGAACTGGTCGGCCGCGGACTCCCTGGCCGTGCTGGCCCTCGCCGAGGGCCGGTCGGTCGGAGTGGACGTGGAGGGGCCGCGCGACGCCCGGCTGGCCGAGCGGATGGCCGCCCGCTGGTTCCCCTTCGAGGAGGCGCGCTTCGTCGCGGAGGCTGCCGAACCCGCCGAGCGGGCGGCGCGCTTCGCCGCACTGTGGTGCCGCCGGGAGGCCTGTGTGAAGGCCTACGGCGGACGGCTGACGCAGGCGTTCGGGGTGTCGGTGGCAGGCCGCTCCCCGCTGCTGCTGGCCGATCCGGGCCCGCTCGGGGCCGGCCCGGTGGGGCTGTGCGACGTGCCCGTCCCGGAGCCGTACCGGGCGGCCGTGGCCCTCGTCGGAGCCTTGCCGGATGGCCTCAACTCTACTGTATGGCAAGGAAGTTGATTGACAATCAGGACATTGGACGATCACCGGCGACCGCTGGTAGCGTCCGGCCGTACCCCCCGCTGAGCCCTTCCCGGTGAGCCGAGAGGCACGTACGACGTGACTGCGCACCACGACACCCCGCATGCCGCAGCACCGCATGCCGCAGTACCGCACGATCAGGCACCGCTCGACCCGGCGCCGCACGACGCACCGCTCGACCCGGCGCCGCACGACTCGGCACCGCACGGTCCGGCCCGGGCCGGCCGGCCGGTCACCGTCCGCTTCGCCGCGACCAGCGGCGGCTCGGGCCCGCTCACCCGCGGCCAGGACAACATGATCCGGTGCATCCGGCGCGCCGCCCCCGAGCAGATCAACAAGGAGTCGCTCTGGCCCGTCCCGCCCGGCACCTCGCTCGCCGCCGGCCTGAACGCCCTGCGGCTGCTGGTCGAACGGCACGAGTCGCTGCGGACGTCCTTCCCGCCCGGCTCGGGCCCGGACGCCTTCCCGGAGAGCCAAGTGGTGCACGGGGACGGCCGCTTCGCCGTCACCGTGGTCGAGACGGAGGGCCTGGCCGGCCATGAACTCGACACCCTGGCCGCGCGGTTGGGGCAGGTCGACGTCGCCGTCCCGCTGGAGCTGACCGCCGTCCCGAGGATCCGCTTCACCCTGCTCGCCGAGGGGCCCCGACTGCTGCGGCTGGTCGCCGTGGTGTGCCACGCCGGCGCCGACGGCGCCGCCACCGCCCTGCTGATCCAGGACTGGTACGCCCTCGCCGCCGGGAGGGAGCTCCCGCCCGCCACCGCCCCGACCCCGATCCAGATCGCCGCCGCCGAGCAGAGCCCGCAGGGCCGCCGCCGGGCGAGCGGCGCGCTGCGGCACTGGGCGAAGGTGCTGGGCTCCGGCCCCCAGGTCGTGTTCGCCGACTCCCGGATCACCGGCCCGCCGAGCGATCCCGGAGCCCTGCTGGTCCGCTCCCGCGCCGCGGCCGCCGACCTCGCCGCGGTCTGCCGCCGCACCGGCGCCAGCCCCTCCGTCGTCCTGCTCGCCGCCTTCTCCGCCCTGGTCGCCCACCGGGCCGACCGCACCGAACTGGCCATCGCGGCGCTCTCCGCCAACCGCCAGCGCGCCGCCCTGATCGACCACGTCGGTACCCTCGCCCAGGACGCCCTGATCCTGCTGGACACCGGCGCCGAGGACCTCGACCAGTTGATCGGGCGCGCCAAGGCCGCCTCGCTGAGCGCCTACTGGCACAGTGTCCTGGACGCCGAGCAGGTCTGGCAGCTGGTGGAGGACGCCGCCCATGTGCGCGGTTCCCGCTTCGCCCGCCAGGTGGTGGTCAACGACCTGAGCCTCACCATTCCGGCCGCCGTCGCCGACGCCCAACCGGTGCCGACCGCGGACCCGGAACTCACCGCGCTGCCCGCCCCGCTGCTGCCGGTCCGGCTGATGTTCACCATCCTGCGGATCAGCGGCAGCCTCGACTTCGCCCTGATCGCCTGCTCCCAGGTGCTCGACCCGGAGGAGACCGAGGGCTTCGCCCGCGCCCTGCTCGCCCTGCTCGCCGCGGCCGCCGAGGGGCCCGTCCCGCTCGCCCCGCTCCCCGGGGCGCCCGGCCCGCCGGTGGCTGCCGCGCCGCCCGGCCGCGAGGGCGGCGACTGGCGGCTCGTCGACGGCTCCCGGATCGACCTGACGGCCGTCCACACCCTGCTGGACGCGGCCCTCGACCCCGCCGCGGGGCAGCGGATCACGGTGGAGGAGGAGCGGCGGATCACCGTGGAGGAGGGGCGGTTGACGCTCGACCTGACCACCGCCGACCCACGGCTGACCCCCGCCGACGTGCACCGCGCGGTGGTCGCCGCGCTGCCCGGCCGGGACACCGCGATGGCGCCGCACCACTACCGGATCCGCTACCGGGGCCCGGACGGTGAGCGGCTCGGCGCCGGCAGCGGCCGCGACCCCGAGGTCGTCGCCCGGCTCGCCGCACTCACCTGAACGTGGGACCGCGGGGCCGCCGGGCCGTCCTCACTCCGACGGGTCCGGCCCGCCCTCCCGGTCGGCCTCGCCGAAGGCCCACGGCAGTTCCCAGGAGCAGGCCGAGGTGGCCCCGGAGGTGAGCCCCCACGGGTTCGGCACCTCCTGGGCCTCCTCCTCGTCCCCGTCCTGCAGCGGCAGCCGGTCGATCACCGCGACCAGCGCGGGCGGCAGCTGCGGTGCCAGCCCCCGGTGCACCCGGGAGAGGATGTCGCGCCGTACGTCCTCCGGCAGCAGTGGCCGTCTCATCCGCAACGGCCCCGGCCCGGGCGGGTGTTCGGTCGTGGACAGCTGCTCGGACCAGGCCCGCCAGTAGTCGGCGTCGTCGGTCTCGCCGAGCATCAGGTGGTGCAGATGGAGGCAGTAGGCGGCCGTCCCGCTGCCCGAGCCGGCCGCGAAGCGCCACCAGAACTCGGCCCCCTCCTCCTTGCCGGTGGCGTACAGCAGCGCGGCGAACACCTCCGCCCCCTCCGGCTGGATCCGGCGGGCGTTGACCAGCAGGTCCAGCCCCCGGGAGGCGCACGGCGCGCCCAGCACCAGGGCGACCACCAGGCCCAGTTCGAAGGCGGCCTGCTCGTGCTCCGTGGGCAGGTGGGCCGGGGCGGCGGTGAGCCGGGCCTGGCGCAGGGCCGCGATCCGCTCGGCGTGGGCGCGTTCGGGCCGGGGCACGCGGAACACCGTGCGCCCCCCGTCGGCCCCGCCCGCCCCGTCCGTCGGCGGGGCCTTCGGATCGGCGGTCATGCCTCGCCGCCCCTGTCCGGCAGTTCACCCACCCCGAGCCGGCGCGCCAGCCGCTCCCGGGCGTGCCGGAGATTGGAGTGCACCGTCGCCACCGGCCGGCTCAGGTAGGCCGCGATCACCCTGGTGTGCAGGCCCAGCAGATAGCGCAGGATCACCACGTCCCGCTGTCGGTCCGGCAGTTCGAGGATCGCCGCGTACAGCCGCACCTCGTCCGCCTCGCTGTGCAGCAGCCCGTCGGCGACCTGCTTGAACGCCCCGATGACGGCAGCGAAGGTGACGGCCTCCACCTCGACCGGCTCCTCCGCCGACACCCAGTCCCCGACGTGCCGGTTCGCCAACCGCCAGGCGTACGCAGCCGGTTCCTCGAACCGCAGCACCTGCGGCCAGCAGCGGGCCAGATCGGCCTTGACCGCCTCGACCACCAGGGCCGCGTCGGCCTGGCTGCCTATCCTGGTCAACGCGAGGGCGCGCCAAGCGGGTTCATGGGTCTCGCAGAACGCGGCGTAGCTGAGGTCCAGGCGCAGGCCCGCCTCCGTCATCACCGCCGCCCGCTCCGCCCCGGCCGTCGCGGCGCACTCCACCGCCGTCCCTCCGCGGTGCCCGCGCACCGGGGCACCCCTGTCGATCGTCATCGAGCCTGCTTTCCGTGGCCGTCGGCAGCGCACCGGGCCACCCGAGGATCGGGCTGTCCGCGCCCATCCTCATTCCAGCGGACTCGTTACTCCAGGCTTCAGGCCGAATACATATCGTCATGTCATGTGATCTGGACATTGATTGGAAGGGTGAGGACGGCGATTGGCCCCGGATACCGTGGGCAGCAATCGGACGGTGAGAGCGAAGCCGAAGGGGGACGCGCGATGACCCGCTACGACGGAGTCGACCTGCGGCTGAACGTGGCGCACTCCGCCCGGATGTACGACTACTACCTCGGCGGTTTCACCAACTTCGCCGCCGACCGCGAGGCCGCCGGCCACGTCCTCGCCACCGCGCCCTGGGTGCGCACCGCCGCCCGCGCCAACCGCTCCTTCATGCACCGCTCGACCCGTGCCCTCGCCCGGGCCGGCATCGACCAGTTCATCGACATCGGCACCGGCATCCCCACCTCGCCCAACCTCCACGAGGTCGCCCAGGGCATCCGACCGCGCGCCCGGGTCGTCTACGCCGACAACGACCCGATCGTCCTCACCCACGCCCTCGCCCTGCTCACCAGCACCCCGGAGGGACGCACCGCGTACGTCGAGGCGGACGTCACCGACCCCGTCGCGCTGCTCGCCGCGCCCGGCCTGTGCGAGACCATCGACCTCACCCGTCCGGTCGCGCTCTCCCTCAACGCCCTGCTGCACTTCGTGCCCGACGCCCAGGGCGCCCACGAACTGGTCGACCACCTCAAGTCCGTCCTCGCCCCCGGCAGCGCCCTGGTGATGAGCCATCTGACGGCTGACTTCGACCCGGAGGAGATCGGCCGGGTCGTCGGCATCTACCAGGCCGCCGGCACCGCCGTCCAGGCCCGCAGCCACGCCGAGTTCGCCCGGTTCTTCGACGGCTGGGACCTCCTCGCCCCCGGCATCGTGCCCACCGTGGACTGGCGGCCCCGCGCCGACGAGCCACCCGTCCCGGCCTCCGCCGCGGCCGGGTACGCCGGCGTGGCGCTCCGGCCCTGACCGCGACGTCCCGATCCCTCCGCCCCCAGCGCCCTGCCCGGGTACCCCGGCCCCCGCCGTCCCACCCGTGCACCCCCGCCACCCCGGGCCCAGACTGGGTGGTGAACCGATGCCGCCCCGTGAGGGAGACGCATGCTGCTGGGACTCACCACCGCGCTGGTCGCCACCGTCTGCTTCGGGTTCGGGGCGGTGTTCCAGGCGCGCGGGGCACGGTCGGCGCCGCGTGCGGACCGGGTGCGGGCGGGGCTGCTGGCTGCGCTGCTGCGCTCCTGGCAGTTCGTCCTCGGCACCGCCCTCGACATCCTCGGGTTCGTGCTGAGCATCGTCGCCCTGCGCAGCCTGCCGCTGTTCCTCGTCCAGGCCGTCACCAACGCCAGTCTGGCCGTCACCGCCCTGGCCGCCGTCTGGCTCCTGGGTGCGCGGCTGCGCCGGGGTGATGTCGTGGGCATCCTCGCGGTGGTCGTCGGCCTCCTTCTGCTGGCGTCGGGCTCCGGCCGGGAGGGCCGGGAGTACGCCCCGGCGGCCTTCCACTGGGCGCTGCTGGCCACCACCGTCGTGATGCTGCTGGCCACCCTGGTCCTGGTGCGCCGCGAGGGCACCGCCGTGGCCGCCGGTCTGGGCCTGCTCGCCGGGGTCGGCTTCGGGATCACCAGCCTCGCGGTGCGCGTGCTGGACGCGTCCGGTCCGACCGCCGTGCTCACCGATCCGGCCGCCTACGCCCTGGCGCTCGGCGGCCTGGGCGGCTACCTGGCGTACGCCCTCGCCCTGCAGCGCGGCACGGTGACGGCCGCGACCGCCGCCGGAACGGTGGCCGAGACCTTCGGCCCGGCCCTGGTGGGCGTGGTGTCGCTGGGGGATTCCGCGCGACCGGGTTTCGCCTGGTGCGCCCTGACGGGCTTCGCGATCGCGGTCGGCGGAACGTTCCTGCTCTCCCGCTTCGGTGAACTGGAGGGCGAGTCCGCCGAACTGTCCGTCCCGCGCCCGGACTCCGCGCCCGGACTCCGCGGCCGCGACCGCCGTCCCGCCCCGGTAGCTCGGACGGCTCTGCCGTGCGAAGGTGACTTGCCGGACGAATCGGACGGCAGGACGCCCAGGAAGCGGCAGGTGCGCGATGGCTGAGGAAGCCGCGACGGTGGAGGAAGCCCGCTCCGGGCGGTCGGCACCCACCGGCCGCCCCGTCGCGCTGATCACCGGCGCCTCCTCGGGCATCGGCCTGGCCACCGCCACCCGGCTGGCCGACGCCGGTTGGCGGACCCTGCTCTCCGGCACCGACCGCGCCCGGCTCGACGCCCTCGCCCAGCGCACCGGCGGACACGCCCTGCCCGAGGACCTCGGCAAACCGGACGGCCCCGCCCGCCTCGCCGAGGCCGCGCTGGCCACCGCCGGCCGGGTGGACGCGCTGGTCGCCAGCGCCGGCCTCGGCTGGCGCGGCCCGTTCGCCGAGACCCCGTCCGACGCCCTCGACCGGATGATCGAGGTCAACCTCGCCGCACCGCTGCGCCTGGTCCGGCTGCTGCTGCCCGGGATGCTGGAGCGCCGGCACGGCCGGATCGTGCTGCTGGGTTCGATCGCCGGCCAGGTCGGCGTGCGGGACGAGTCCGGCTACTCGGCCACCAAGGGCGGGCTGGCGATGTTCGCCGAGAGCCTCTGGTACGAGCTGCGCGGCACCGGTGTCGGCGTCCGTCTCGTGCTGCCCGGCGCGGTGGACACCCCGTTCTTCGACCGGCGGGGCACCCCGTACCAGCGCGAACGCCCCCGTCCGGTCTCGGCGGAGCGGGTCGCGGCCACCGTGATCGCGACCATCACCACCGAGCGGGACCGCCTCTACGTCCCGCACTGGCTCGGCTTCCCGGCCCGGATCCACGGGGTCGCCCCCGGCGTGTTCCGCCGGATGGCCGCCCGCTTCGGGTGAGCCGCGGAGTCCCCGGGTGAGCCCCGCGGTCAGGGCGCTGGGCGCGGCGGCCGCCGTCGAGCTCCTGCACCTCGCCCCGGCGGCGGTCCGCCTGCCGCCGGTGCGCCGCATCCTGGCCCGCCGCACCGCCGGGTACGGCACCGCCCCGAGCCACCTCGCCCTCACCTTCGACGACGGCCCCGACCCGCGCAGCACCCCGTACGTCCTCGACGCCCTGGACGAACTCGGCGCCCGCGCCACCTTCTTCGTGCTCGGCTCGATGCTGGAACGCGCCCCCGCCCTCGGCCGCGAGCTGGTGCTGCGCGGCCACGAGGTCGCCGTGCACGGCTGGCACCACCGCCGGCAGTGGTACCCGGCCCCGGCCCGCGACCTGCGCGAACTGCGCCGCGCCACCGAGGCGGTGACCGACCTGTGCGGCGCCCGCCCGCACTGGTACCGACCGCCGTACGGCGTGCTGACGGCCGGTGCCGCGCTGGCCGCCCGCCGCCTCGGCCTGCGCAGCGTGCTGTGGACCGCGTGGGGCCGCGACTGGACGGCCGAGGCCACCGGCGACTCCGTCTACGCGACCGCCCGCCCCGGCCTCACCGCCGGCGCCACCCTCCTGCTGCACGACTCCGACTGCACCTCCGCCCCCGACTCCTGGCGCGCCACCGTGGCCGCCCTCCCGCTGATCGCCGCCCACTGCCGCACCCAGGCCCTCACCCTCGGCCCCCTGCGCGACCACGCCGTCCCGTCCCGCCCCTCGCCCGCGGCGCACGCCAGCCGGTCTTCTGCTGCCCGGTGACCCCAGGTCCGCAGCGGCTGACGACCCCGGCTACCCCAGCCCGACCCGCTCCAGCGCCGCCCCGAACCCCTTCTGCCAGGCCTCCGGGGTGGCACCGGGCGAGGGTTCGGGTGCCGGCCTGCCCAGCGCGGCGAGGGCGTTGCGGACCACCTCGGCCGGGCGGGCGGTGGCGACGTCGGCGTGGCCGAGCTCCAGTTCGTGCTGGAGGTTGTCCCGGCCGTGGCCCTGGACGACGTCGAGCAGCAGCAGCCGGCGTCCGAGCGCCCGGGCCTCGCTGCAGGTGTCGCCGGAGCTGGTGACGACCAGGTCGGCGGCGGCCATCAGGGCCGGGATCCGGTCGGTGTAGCCGAAGGCGTGCAGTCGCGGCTGGTGGCGGGCGGCCGCCCGCAGCCGGCGTTCGAGTTCCTGGTTGCGCCCGGCCACGGCGAGCACGTGCGGCCCCGCGGCGGCCAGCGAGGCGGCGGTGTGCGCGATCGGCCCGAGCCCCCAGGAGCCGGACATCAGCAGCACGCACCCGGCATCCGGCGGCACGCCGAATTCGGCGCGGGCCGCGGCCCGCGCCGGTGGCCGGTAGAACGGCCGGCGCAGCGGCGCGGGGAGGACGCACACGGAGGCGTCGGGCCGGTAGCGGCGCACGGCGCAGGCGGCGACCTCCGAGGTGACCAGGAACAGGTCGGTGCCCTCCTGCACCCACAGCCGGTGCGGGGTGACGTCCGTGCAGAACACGAAATGCCGGAAGTCCCGCCGAGGCAGCCGGTTGACCGCCGAGGTGGCGGTGGCGAACACCGAGACCACCAGCTGCGGCCGCTGCGCCCGCACCAGTTCGCCCAGCGCCGGGACGAGCCGGCTGCGGGCGGCCGCGTCGGCGAGCAGCGCGAGCCGGGAACCGGGGCGCAGCGCGGCGAAGTGGAAGGCGTCGTAGACCCCGGGCAGGTCGAGCAGCCGCCGGAAGACGGCCTCCCCGGCGGCGCCCGACCGCTGCCCGAGCAGGGCCATGGCGTCCACGGTGCCGGTGGTCCAGCCGCGTTCCCGCAGGGTGTCCGCGCACGCCTGGGCCATCACGTCGTGGCCCTGGCCGAGCGAGCCGGAGACCAGCAGGGCGTGCGGCATCGGGCGGCCCGGTCAGCCGGCGGCGGGTGTGGCGGCGGCGGCCCGGTGCCAGTCGGCGTAGCGGTGCACGCCGTCGGCGAAGTTGGTCTTCGGCGACCAGCCGAGCAGCCGTTTGGCCTGGGCGGAGGAGATCCGCCGCCCGGTGTAGTCGGCCTTGCGCCCGTCGATGTGCTCGATGCTGACCGGTCCGAGCAGCCGGTCGACGGTGTCGGCGATGTCGCGCACCGAGACGGCGGTGGAGCCCTCCAGGGCGAAGGTCTGGTCCTCGGCGGCGGGGGAGAGGGCCCGGACGTGGGCGTCGGCGAGGTCCTCGACGTAGACGAAGTTGCGGCTCTGCCGGCCGTCGCCGGCGATGGTGATCGGCCGCCCGGCCAGGGCCGCCTGGACGAACCGGGCGACGACCAGTTCGTCGCGCATCCGCGGCCCGTACGGGATGCCGTAGCGCAGGATGGTGAAGTGCTGTCCGTACAGCTCGCGGTAGCTGTGCACGAGCATCTCGGCGGCGAGTTTGGTGGCCACGTACAGGTGCCCGCTGTGTTCCAGCTCGATCGGCACGTGTTCGTCCAACTCCTGTTCCCCGCCGTCGAGCTGCTCGTCGGTGAGGGCGGCGCCGTAGACCCACACGGTGCTCGCCAGGACGGTGCGGCTCAGTCCGCTGCGCCGGGCGGCCTCGAGCACCGCCTCGGTGCCGTCGATGTTGGTCCGCACGGCCCGGACGGGGTCGGCGGAGACCTGTTCGACGTCGGCCATCGCGGCGAGGTGGTAGACGACCTCGCTGCCGGCCAGCGCGGAGGTCAGCGCGGGCAGGTCGAGGACGTCGATCCGGGCGTGTTCGGCGTCGGGGTTGAGGTACTTGTCGGTGGTGTCCACGGCGAGGACCTCGTGGCCGGCCGCGATCAGGTGGTCCACGACGTGTGAGCCGATGAACCCGCAGCCCCCGGTGACGGCTATCCGCACGGTCTTGCTCCTTTCGCTCCGGCTACCCGGCCATCCGCCGGTGCACCGTCGAGACGGCCTCGATCACCAGCTCCGTCTCGTCCTCGGTCATGTCGGAGTGCACCGGCAGGCAGACCTGTCGGGCGCAGACGTCCTCGGCCACCGGCAGCGGCCCGCCCCGGTAGGGGGCGAGCACCGGCTGCAGGTGCAGCGGCAGGTCGTACACCTCGCCGGACAGCCGCACCCCGTACTCCTCGGCCACCGCCCGCTTGAAGGCGGGGCGGTCGACGCCGGGCGCCAGCAGCGCCACGTACTTGTAGTAGTTGCCGCGGCTGCCGGGCGGTTCGAGCACCGGCCGCAGCCCGTCGACGCCGGCCAGGGCGTCGTCGTAGCGGCGGGCGACGGCCCGGCGGGTCTCGATGAACTCCTTGAGCCGGCGCAGGTGCACCGTGCCGACGGCCGCGTGCAGCTCACTCATCCGCCAGGAGTAGCCGAGCCGGACGTGGTGGTTGGCGCCGAAGGAGCCCTTGCCCTGGTCGCGGTGGATCCGGGCCTCGTCGCGCAGCTCCGGCGACTCGGTGAGGATCATGCCGCCCTCGCCGCTGGTGGTGACCTTGGTCGGGTAGAAGGAGAAGGCTCCGGCCAGGCCGAAGGTCCCGGCGGCGCGCCCGCCCAGGCTGCTGCCGTGGGCGTGCGCCGCGTCCTCGACGAGCGGGACGCCGTGCCGGTCGCAGAGCGCGCGCAGGGCGTCCACCTCCGGGGTGACCAGTCCGCCGATGTGGACGAGTACGACGGCTGCGGTATCCGGGGTGAGGGCCGCGGCGAGGGTCTCGGGGGAGAGCGCGAGGGTGGCCGGGTCGACGTCGGCGATCACCGGGCGACCGCCCGCGTGGATCACCGCGCCGGCCGTGGCGTAGAAGGTGACGGCGGGGACGACCACGTCGCGGCCGCGGACGTCGACGGTGCGCAGGATCACCTCCAGCGCCGCCGTGCCGCTGCTCACCGCGACGGCGTGGGAGGCGCCGTGCTCGGCGGCGAAGGCCTGCTCGAAGCGCTCGGTCCACGGGCCGAGGGTCAGGGCGCCGGTGGTGAGCATCTCGGTCACGGCGTCGGCGACGGCCGCGCGGTCGTTCTCGTCGAACACGATGCGGGCGGCTGGCACGCCCATGGGGCACCTCCGGCGGCGGGCTGGAATCAGCACCAATCGGGACGGGTCGGCCCGGACCGGGTGGAAACGGTCAGGCCAGTGGCCCATCACGCTACTTCGCCGGGGCGGTCGCGGCCCGCCGTCACCCCCGCACGGGTGACCTGCGGCTGCTCCCGCCGCAGGCCACCGGCCGCCCCCGGCTGCTCCCGGGGGAGGCCGCGCGCTCCGCCGTACGGGGGAGGGGCGTACTGCGTCCGCAGTACGCAGACGGCCTGCGCAGAGATGACGACGGAGGAGGGGGTGCTGACCAAGGATTGGTCATGCTGCGAGCGGACCGCCTCCGTGCATCCGTGACCCGCACCCGTCCCCGTCCCGCATCTTCCGTCGAATCCGAAGGAGCCCGCTCTCCCGTGGCCACGTTCCTCTACCGCCTGGGCCGATGGGCCTTCGTCCGGCGCCGGCTGGTGACCCTGCTCTGGGTCGCCGTGCTGGCGCTCGCCGGAGTCCTGGCGGCCAAGGCGCCCGCCGCACCCGACGACGGATTCTCGATGCCCGGCACGGAGGCGCAGAAGGCCTTCGACCTGATGAACGAGCGCTTCCCCGGCGGTCACGCCGACGGCGCCTCGGCCCGCCTGGTGTTCGTCGCGCCCTCCGGGCAGAAGATCACCGCCGGGCCGAACCAGCAGGCCGTCGAGAAGACGGTCGCCGAACTCGCCCACGGCGAGCAGGTCACCGGCGCGGTGGACCCGTTCAAGATGCCGGGCGCCGTCTCCAAGGACGGCTCGACGGCCTACGCGACGGTCAACTACTCCGCCAAGGCGGGCGAGGTGTCCAAGGGCGCCACCGACGCCCTCCAACAGGCCGCCCAGCACGGCCGGGACGCCGGGCTCAAGGTCGAGATCGGCGGCAACGCGCTGATGGCCAAGCCCGACGCGGGCGGCAGCAGCGAGGCGATCGGCATGGCGCTGTCCGCGGTCGTCCTGGTGATCACCTTCGGCTCGCTGGTCGCCGCCGGCCTGCCGCTGCTCACCGCCGTCATCGGCGTCGGCCTCGGCATGTCGCTGATCACCGCGTTCGGCAGCGCGCTCGGCCTCTCCTCGACCACCGGCACGCTCGCCATGATGCTGGGCCTCGCGGTCGGCATCGACTACGCCCTGTTCATCGTCTCCCGCTACCGGGCCGAGCTCGCCGAGGGCCGCACCCCGCAGGAGGCGGCCGGCCGGGCCATCGGCACCGCCGGCTCCGCGGTGGTCTTCGCCGGCCTCACCGTGGTGATCGCCCTGGCCGGGCTCTCCGTGGTCGGCATCCCGCTCCTCGCCAAGATGGGCATGGCCGCCGCCGGGACGGTCGTCATCGCCGTGCTGGTCGCGCTCACCCTGGTGCCCGCGCTGCTCGGCTTCATCGGCCGCAGGGCGCTGCCCCGCAAGGTCCGCAAGGCCAAGGGCGAGGCGCAGCCGGCCGGCACGAAGGAGAACGGCGGCGCCCGCTGGGCCCGGTTCATCGTGCGCCGCCCGCTCGGGGTGCTGCTGCTCGGCGTGGTCGGCCTCGGCGTGCTCGCCGCTCCCGCGCTCGACCTGCGGCTCGGCCTGCCCGGCGACGAGGCCAAGCCCACCTCCACCACCCAGCGGCGGGCCTACGACCTGCTGTCCGAGGGCTTCGGCCCGGGCTTCAACGGCCCGCTGACCGTCCTGGTGGACGTCAAGGGCACCGCGGACCCGAAGGCCGCCGCCGGCCAGGTCGAGAAGACCCTCTCCGGCGTGCCCGGGGTGGTCACCGTGACGCCGCCGATGTTCAACAAGGCGGGGGACACCGCCCTGGTCAACGCCATCCCGGCCACCGGTCCGGCCGAGGCCGCGACCAAGGACCTGGTCCACACCATCCGCGGCCAGGCGGCCGGGCTCAAGGCCTCCACCGGGGCGACCGTCCTGGTCAGCGGTACGACGGCGATGAACATCGACGTCTCGCAGAAGATGACCGACGCACTGCTGCCCTACCTCGCGGTGGTCGTCGGCCTGGCCGTCCTGCTGCTGATGGTGGTCTTCCGCTCCGTCCTCGTCCCGATCAAGGCGGCGCTCGGCTTCCTGCTCTCGGTGGCCGCCGCGCTCGGCGCGGTCGTCGCGGTCTTCCAGTGGGGCTGGCTGGCCGACCTGATCGGCGTGGAGCAGACCGGCCCGGTGATGAGCATGATGCCGATCTTCCTGATCGGTGTGGTCTTCGGCCTCGCCATGGACTACGAGGTGTTCCTGGTCACCCGGATCCGCGAGGGCTTCGTCCACGGCGAGCAACCGAACGAGGCCATCGTCACCGGCTTCCGGCACAACGCCCGGGTGGTCACCGCGGCCGCCTTCATCATGATCGCCGTCTTCGCGGGCTTCATCGGGATGAGCGAGCCGATGATCAAGATGATGGGTCTGGGCCTCGCCGCCGCCGTCGCCTTCGACGCCTTCGTGGTCCGGATGACGATCGTCCCGGCCGTCCTCGCCCTGCTCGGCCGCCGCGCCTGGTGGCTGCCGGGCTGGCTCGACCGCCTGATACCCGACGTCGACGTCGAGGGCAGCAAGCTGCACACCGCCGCCCCCGAGCCGGCACCGGTCAAGGAGTCGGTCACCGTCTAGGCCCGGCACCGCCCGGTACCGCCCGACAGCCGTCGGCCCCGGTACCGGTACCGGCACCGCCCGGCCCGGCCCCGGCACCCCTCGGGCCGGGCCCGGAGCCACCGGACCGGGCCTCCCACCAGGGCGGCCCGGTCCGGCGCAGGTCGGCTCGGACACCGGTTCAAGCCCCAACCGTTACCGTTGCTGTCAGGGCCGCCGCCCGCGCGGAGGCCCCCACTCGGCGCCCCGCACCCCACCGGGCGCGGCGCGACACCGACTGGCAGAACCCGGCGAGGGTGCGGCCAGGGCACCCCGACCCGGAGAGCAGGACCATGAGCGACACCTGGCAGCGCCTGCGCCGCGAGCACCCCCGGTTGCTCGACGTCGCCGGTGGCGTGGCCCTGATCGGGGTCACCGCCCTCGGCGCCACGGTCGACCAGACCAGCGGGCGCTTCGCCCCGGTCGACCCGGCCACCTGCCTCCTCGCCCTGATCGCCGCCGCCGCCGTGTTCTTCCACCGCCGCCACCCGCGCGCGGTGGTCGCCGTCACCCTGCTCTCCACCATGATGCTCACCTGGACCAGCCCCCGGCTCACCCCGATGCTGGCCACCCCGCTGCTGCTCGCGCTCTACTTCCTCGCCGTGCGCACCGACCGCGCCACCGCGCTGCGCGCCTCGATCCTCACCGCCGTCCTGCTCACCGGGATCTCGCTGGTCTTCGGCCCCGGCGGCCCGATCGGCGAGCGGATCAGCGTCCTCGCCTGGGCCCTGCTGCCCGGCGCCCTCGGCGACTCCATCCGCAACCGCCGCGCCCACCTCGCCGCGATCGAGGAACGCGCCGAGCGCGCCGAACGCACCCGCGAGGAGGAGGCCCGCCGCCGGGTCGCCGACGAGCGGATCCGGATCGCCCGCGACCTCCACGACGTGGTCGCCCACCACATCGCCCTGGCCAACGCCCAGGCCGGCATCGCCGTCCACCTCATGGACAACCACCCGGTGCAGGCCCGCGAGGTGCTCAGCCACATCACCGACGCCACCGGCTCCGCCCTCCAGGAGCTGCGGGCCACCGTCGGCCTGCTGCGCCGCGCGGAGGAGCCGGCCCCGCTCGAACCGGCCCCCGGCCTGGACCGGCTGCCCGAGCTGATCAACACCTTCGAGCGGGCCGGCCTGCCGGTCCGGCTCACCGTCGATGGCGAGCCCCGCTCGCTGTCGCCCGGCGTCGACCTCACCGCCTTCCGGATCGTCCAGGAGTCGCTGACCAACGTCGCCAAGCACGCCCACGGCGCCGACGCCGAGGTCACCCTCTCCTACAGCGGCAGCCGGGTGGCCGTCAGCGTCGCCAACGGCCGCCCGAGCAGCCCCGGCCGCCCCCGCACCGCCCTGCTGCCCCCGCCCGCCCCGGGCGAGAGCGGCTTCGGCCTGATCGGCATGCGCGAGCGGGCCGGCGCGATCGGCGGCCGCCTCACCGCCGACCGGCGGCCCGACGGCGGCTTCCTGGTCACCGCCGAACTCCCGCTGCGCACCGGCGCCAGGGAGGACATCGGGCCGCGGTCGGAGGGCACCGCCCACCCCGACGGCGCGACGCCACCGGACGCCGCCGGCCGGCCGGACGGTACGGCCCGCCCCGACCACGTCGGCCGTTGGGGCTGCGTCGCCCGCTCCGCCGATTCCGCCCGCTCCGCCGATTCCGCCCGCCCCACCGGCTCCGCCCGACAAGATCGCGCCATCCGAAAGGACAAGGACCACGCATGACCATCCGCGTGCTGCTCGCCGATGACCAGGCCCTGCTGCGCGGCGCCTTCCGGATGCTGATCGACGCCGAGGAGGACATGGAGGTGGTCGGCGAGGCCGCCGACGGCCGGGAGGCGGTGGAACTGGCCCGCGCCACCAAGCCCGACATCGTGCTGATGGACATCCGGATGCCCGGCGCCGACGGCCTCGGTGCCACCGCCGAGATCTGCGCGGACGAGGAGCTGTCCGGTACCCGGGTGCTCATCCTCACCACCTTCGAGATCGACGAGTACGTGGCCCAGGCGCTGCGCGCGGGCGCCGGGGGCTTCCTCGGCAAGGGCGCCGACCCGAAGGAACTGCTCGCCGCCGTGCGCACCGTCGCGGCCGGTGATGCCCTGCTCTCGCCGGCCGCCACCCGGGCCGTGATCGAGCAGTTCCTCGCCCAGCCCGATCCGGCCGCCGCCGCGCCCGTCGAGCGGCTCGCCGTCCTCACCGCCCGTGAGCGCGAGGTGATGTCGATGGCCGCCACCGGGCTCACCAACGAGGAGATAGCCGAGCGGATGTTCGTCAGCCCGTTCACCGTCCGTACCCATGTGCACCGGGCGATGGCCAAGCTGGACGCCCGGGACCGGGCCCAACTGGTCGCGATCGCCTACCAGTCCGGCCTCGTCCCGCCCGGCCGTCCCTCCTGACGGGTGGTCATCCCGCGCCGTACCGCACCGACGCGCTCCGAACCGGCTGCCACGACCGTGAACTGAGGGGACGTCAAGCCTTCGTCCCGGAAGCCGTTCAAGATCCGGTCCTGGCTGAAAACCGACTCCGAACGGGTGTATCAGCGAGTAGTCTGCCGATGACTCAGAATGAGGAGGATGTTCGTGGAAACCAAGGACACGGCCGGCGAGGTGCGGATTCTCCAGCCGTTGCCCGAGCGCGCGGGGGACGGATCGCAGGCGTTCGAGCTGCGGCTTTCACGTCTGCTCCGCGTGCTCGGGGCCGAGGTCGCGTCGGGGGCGGACTACCCGAGCGCGGCCCGATGGGAGGTCCACAAGGCGCTCGCCGGGCGCTCCGAGCTGCCCGAGGAGTACTTCGAGCCGCTGCTGGAGGCGGCGGTCCACGACCCCAACCCGAGCTTCAACCGCCGCCTGGTCGAGCCCGCCCTGGTCGCCTTCGGCCAGCGCCGGGTCCGGCTGGCCCTGCTCGGCTACCTGCGGACCGGTACCAACCCGGAGCGCGCCGGTGCCGCCCGGGCCTGGTACTGGACGGCGCTGACGGTCGGCGGCGGCCGGAACGCGACGGCCGACGAGGGCGCGATCGTCCGCGACAGCTGGAACGAGGCCGCGCTGCGGGAGTTCGTCGGCAACGAGGACCTGGACGTCCGCCGCTGCATCCTGCCGGGTCTGCCGCTGGTGCCGCGCGCCTATCCGGCCGAGCTGCACGCCCTGGTGGAGGCGGCCGTCACCATCGCCCGGTCGCACCCCGACGAGTACATCCGCCACCGCGCCGAGCTCCAGACCGGCCTCTGACCTTCGGGCACGCCCGCTCCGGGTACGCCCGTCGAGGTGCGTGCCCGGAGCGGCAGTCGCCGCGGGCCGTCCCGGTCAGCCGGTCTTGACGGTGATGTCGCCGATGTCCGTTCCCAGGTCGAGCTTGAACGTGCCGTTGGGGTCGTTCTGGACCCCGATGTGCTTCTCGCCGATGTCCGTGCCGGCGCTGACGTGGTAGGAGCCGGTCGGCACGGTGACGTGGATCTCGCCGTTGGAGGTGGTGGCCTTGATGTCCTGGGCCTTGCCGGGGGTGAGGTTGATCCCGCCGTTGTCCGTCTTGGCCTGGATCTTGTCGCCCTTGAGTGAAGTGCCCTTGATCTCACCGTTGTTGGTGCGCACGTCGACCGAGCCCGAGGCCTGGTCGACCGAGATGTCACCGGAGTCGGTGTGCACCGAGACCTCGCCGACCTGGGAGAGGTGGATCCCGCCGGCGGAGGTGCTGCCGCTGATCGAAAGCCCGGCGGGCAGCTCGACGGTGTAGTCCACCGAGCAGTTGTGGCCGCAGCCGCCGAGCACCAGGGTCCCGCCGTCTACCCGGGTGGTCGTTCCGGGCTTCCCGCTGTGGTAGGTGACCTTCCGGTGGACGGAGACGCCTCCGGCGCCGGACTTGCCGTGGACGGTGACGTCCCCGGAGGAGTTGTCGAGCTTGACGGCGGTGACCTTGTCCGAGACGGTCGCGTCGTCGCTGAAGGACGTCCCGACCGGATCGCAGGCGGTGAGCACCCCGATGGCGAGCCCGGCGACCACGACGGCCCCGGCGTAGCGGCGGTAGGTGTGGCGTCGGTGGGCGTAACGGCGGTAGTGGTCCATGGTGGTTCCCCCCAAGTCATGCGCGTTCATCGCGTGCTGACCCCGTGTCGACCGTCCCGGTCCGGGGCCGTCCCGACGACAGTAGCCGGGGCGTTGGCCCGGGTCGGTGGTAAAAACCCCCCAATCCGGGGTCCCGCCAGCACCACCCCGGGCCGCCCCCGGCCCGATGCGAGAGCCCGCCGTCGAGCCCGCCGCGAGCCCCCGCCGTAAGAGCCCGCCGTGAGCCCCCGCCGTCGAGCCCCGCCGTCAGGGCTTGCGCGCGACCGCGCCGTACATGCTCACCCGCTCCGCGCCCGGGGCCGGTGCCGCCCCGGGTCGCCAGAGCGGGACGGTGACCACCCCGGGGTCGAGCAGCTCCAGTCCGTCGAAGAAGGCCCGCACCTGCTCCCGGCTCCGGCCGACCAGCGGCGCGGTGGCCCTGTCGTAGACGCCGGTGACCCGGTCGCGCACGGCGGCGGGGATGAAGTCGGCCGTGCCGTGGGAGAGCACCAGGTGGCTGCCGGAGGGCAGTGCAGCCAGCAGGGTGGCCACCGCCCGGTACGGCTCGTCCTCGTCCCGCAGGAAGTGCAGCACGGCCGCCAGCACCAGCCCGACCGGCCGGGAGAAGTCCAGCAGCCCCTCGGCTCGGACGGCGTCCAGCACCGCCGCAGGGTCCCGCAGGTCGGCCTGCAGCACGGTGGTGCGGCCCGGTCCGGCGCCGGCCATCAGGGCGCGGGCGTGGCTGAGCACGATCGGGTCGTTGTCGACGTAGACGACCCGGGCGGCCGGGTCCGCGGCCTGGGCGATCTCGTGGGTGTTGCCGGCGGTGGGGATGCCGGTGCCGATGTCGAGGTACTGGTCGATGCCCAGCCCGGCGACGCAGCCCACCGCCCTGGTCAGGAAGCCCCGGTTGGCCCGGGCCGTGGCGCGGAACTCGGGGTTGGCGGCGAGCGCCTTCTCGGCGGCGGCGCGGTCGGCGGGGAAGTTGTCCTTCCCGCCCAGGTAGTAGTCGTACATCCGGGCCGGGTGGGGGATCTCGGGCCGGAGGTCGGCCGCGACCTCCGGAGCGCCGGACTCCCACATGCTCTCGTACCCCACGGCTGCCGCCCCTCTGGCCGTCCCGGCCGGGGAGATCCCCGGGCGAGCTGTTCCCGAACGTTGGCGGACAGCCTAAAGCCCAGGTCAGCGCCCTGGTGGCGGTTGGCCGGCTCACCCCTGTATGTCCCTTTCGTCGCGCCCCGGCGTCCGTCCCGGCGCAGGATGGGAACTCCGGGGGTCGAAAGACGGCGGGGGACCATGGGGAGCGTCCGACACGGGAGGTCCGAGGCCATGGGAATCGCTATGGCAGACATCCGCGAGTGGCGGGGTCAGGACGTGGTCGACGAGAACGGCAAGCGGATCGGCACGCTGGAGTCGGTCTACGTCGAGACGTCCACCGACGAGCCCTTCTTCGCCACCGTCACGATCGGCGTGATCGCCAAGCGCCGGCTGGTCTTCGTCCCGTTGGAGGGGGCGGTGGCCGGTCCGGCCTATCTGCGGGTGGCGTACCCGCGGAGCAAGGTCAAGGAGGCCCCGGCGATCGGCACCGACGACATCCTGCCGGCCACCGACGAGCCCGAGGTGTTCGCCTACTACGAGCTGCCGTACGCGACCGGCGCCGGGGGCGAGCGCCGGCTGGCCCGCCGCTGATCGACGGCCCTGCGCGACGATCTCCGCGACGAACTTCGCGACGAACTCCGCGAGCCGGGAATGAATACCCCTCCGGGTACACTTGTCCATCGACAGTCGATGTGAAAGGCGGCCCGGACATGCAGGTGGACGAGGAGGCGGTCGGCGCGGTCCTGAACCGACTGCGGCGGGCCCAGGGCCAGTTGGCCGGGGTGATCGCGATGATCGAGGCGGGCCGGGACTGCAAGGACGTGGTCACCCAGCTCGCCGCCGTCTCGCGTGCCCTGGACCGGGCCGGATTCAAGATCGTCGCGAGCGGTATGCGCCAGTGCATGGCCGCCGCCGACGAGGACGCGGCGCCGATGAGCGAGGCCGAACTGGAGAAGCTGTTCCTCGCCCTGGCCTGAGCCCTGCGCCAGGCCCCCGGCCTGAGCCCTGCGCCAGGCCCCCGGCCTGGCCGGCCACACGCCCCCCGAGGGCCGCGACGGATCGTCCGTCGCGGCCCTCCGCGCGTGTCCGGAAGTACTTGCGCCACGGAGTTCCCGAACCGCCCGACGCTCCGTCACACGCCGTTCACGTTCCGGTCGCCGGCCTTCGGGTGAATGAGCCCGCCCACAGTTGTACAGCCAACTGTGGGCGTTCTCCCTCCCCGCCTCCATGACCAGCCGCGCGCGGCTCCGGCACCGTCCCCCGGCGGACCGGACCCGCGGCGGCGGACAGGACCACCGTGGCCGCAGGCAGCGCCCTGACCCTGACCTCATCCAGCAGCCCCGCCGAAGGCGACCGGCTCACCTTCCACTGGAGCACCGACGCCCCCGACGCCAAGAACTGGGTCGGCGTGTACGACGGCAGCCGCCGGCCCGGCACCGGCTCCTCGCTGGTGTGGAAGTACGTCCCCGGCACCTCCGGCGATGCCCAGCTCGACACCTCCGCGCTGACCGGCGGCCCGTACACCGCCTACCTGCTCGCCAAGGACGGCTACGGCATCCTGGCCCAGACCGCCCCGTTCAGCTTCCGGCCCAAGCCCGCGGTCGTCCCCCCGCATGCGGCCGTCGACTCCTTCACCGCCACCCCGGTCGCCCCCGGCGCCGCCGTGACGATCAAGCTCGGCGGGCTCTGGTCCCGCCCGGCCGGCAACGCCCCCGGCTCCGCCGCCTACCGCAAGCTCGGCGGCGCGGCCTGGGCCTCGGTCGCCGCCGACGGCACGCTCACCGGCACGGCGCCCGCCACCGCCGGCCGCAACCCCGAGCTGGTCGTGGTCGGCGTCAAGGACAGCACCGGCGCCACCGACACCGTCACCGTGCTCGTCCCCGTGGTGGCCCCGGCCGCCCCGCCGCGGCTCAAGGCCGCCAGCTGGAACCTGCACCAGGCCGGCTCCGGCTACACCGACGCGCTGGAGAAGCAGCTGCGCGTCGTCCTCGCCCAGGGCCTGGACGTGCTCGCCCTGCAGGAGACGGCCGGCGAGCGGGCCAGGACCCTGGCCGACGCCCTCGGCTGGTACGCCCACCAGAGCCCGGGCAGCGTCGGCATCCTCAGCCGCTACCCGCTCACCGAGCTGACCCAGGCCACCGCCGAGCTGCCCGCCGTCGCGGCCACCGTCCAGCTGCCCGGTGGCCGCGGCGTCCGGTTCTGGGCCGCGCACCTCGACGAGGCGGGCTACGGCCCGTACGCGATCCAGGACGGCGGCACCGCCGCCCAGGTGCTGGCGGCCGAGAACGCCTCGCCGCGCGTCAAGCAGGCCAAGGCGCTGGCCGCCGCCGTGCGCGCGGACCTCGCCCGGGGCGTCCCGGTGGTGCTGGCCAGCGCGCTGTCCTCGCCCTCCCACCTGGACTGGACGGCCGGCACCGCCGCCGCCCACCAGGGTGTCGGCCCGCTCGCCTGGCCGGTCACCACGGAGCTGCGGGCCGCCGGACTGACCGACACCTTCCGCGAGGAGAACCGCGACCCGGCGAAGGCCCCGGGCGTCACCTGGTCGCCCACCCGCAAGCGGCGCGGCGATCGCCCCGAGCCGCAGGACCGCATCGACTCCGTCCACTACGCCGGAGCGCTGAAGCTGGTCGAGGCGCACACCCTGGTCGCCGACTGGCCCCAGCCGGAGCCGAACACCGCCGCCAACGAGTGGCCCTCCGACACCGCCGCCGCCGTCGCCACCTTCCAGCTCTGAGAGGCCAGTTCGTGATGCCCGAGCTCTCCCGCCGCACCTTCGTCGGCGCCTCCGCGGCCGTCGGCGCCACCGCCCTGACCGGCCTGTCCGCCACCCGGGCCGACGCCGCCCCCGCTCCTGCCACCGAGGGCGCCACCGCCCTCACCGGCACCCTCAAGGACGTCCGGCACGTCGTCGTCCTGATGCAGGAGAACCGCAGCTTCGACCACTACTTCGGCACCCTGAACGGTGTGCGCGGCTTCGGCGACAAGCAGGCGCTCCAGTTCCCGGACGGCACCGACGTGTTCCGCCAGCCCGACGGCCGCCGCAGTGACGGCGGGGTGATGCTGCCGTACCGGATGGACACCTCGAAGTACAACGCGCAGAACGCCGGCGGCCTGCCCCATGACTGGGCGACCGGCCACCAGGCCATCAACAACGGCGCGATGAACAAGTGGATCGCCGCCAAGGGCGAGCGCACCATGGGCTACTTCACCCGGGACGACATCCCCTACCAGTACGCCCTGGCCGACGCGTTCACCCTCTGCGACGCCTACTTCACCTCGCTGGCCGGCCCCACCGACCCCAACCGGCTCTACCTGTGGACCGGTACCTCCGGCCCCGGGCGGGACGGCACCACCGGCCCCTGGATCGACAACACCCCGGTCACCGACAACCCCGTCGCCGACTGGACCACCTACGCCGAGCGCCTCCAGGCGGCCGGCGTCAGCTGGCGGGTCTACCACAACCCCAGCAAGGACGACCGCACCGGCGACTACGACGACAACGCGCTCTCCTACTTCAAGCAGTTCCACAACTTCCCGCAGGACGACCCGCGTTACCTCAACGCGATGACCAAGTTCGACCCCGCCGACTTCGACCGCCACTGCAAGGACGGCACCCTGCCGACCATCTCCTGGCTGGTCGCGCCCTACCTGTTCTCCGAGCACCCGGAGGCCGGCCCGGCCTACGGCGCCCACTGGGTCAACCAGGCGCTGCAGTCGCTGATGTCCAACCCGGACGTCTGGCAGCACACCGTCTTCCTGGTCATGTACGACGAGAACGACGGCTACTTCGACCACATGGTCCCGCCCACCCCCGAGCCCGGCACCCCCGAGGAGTTCACCCAGGGGCGCGCCATCGGCCTCGGCAACCGCGTCCCGCTCTGGGTGGCGTCCCCCTGGTCGCGCGGCGGCTGGGTCAACTCCCAGGTCTTCGACCACACTTCGGTGCTGCGCTTCATGGAGCTGGTCACCGGCGTGGCCGAGCCCAACATCTCCGCCTGGCGCCGGGCCGTCTGCGGCGACCTCACCAGCTGCTTCGACTTCGCCGCCCCGGACCCCTCGCTCCCGAAGCTGCCCGACACCAACGCCCTGATGGCCAGGGCCGACGCGGGCGCCAAGCTGCCCGGCGTCGCCCTCCCGGCCGCCGGCAGCCAGTCGATGCCGGTCCAGGAGCGCGGCGAGCGCCCGCACCGCCCGCTGCCGTACCAGCCGTGGGCCGACGTCGCGGTGGACCGCCTGACCGGCAAGGTCACCTGCACCATGAGCAACGACGGCTCGGTGGCCTTCCCGTACACCGTCTACCCGAACATCCTGCTCCCCTTCGCGGGCACCCCCTACACCGTCGCCCCCGGCGCGAACGCCACCTACCTCTGGGACGCCGCCGCCACCGACGGCCGCTACGACTTCACCGTCCACGGCCCGGACGGCTTCGTGCGCCGCTTCGCCGGGACGGTCGTCCGGGACGGACAGGACGGCCAGAACGACATCGGCGTGCCGATCGTCACCGCCGACCTGCACGGCAGCCTCAAGCTCACCCTCCAGGTGGCCAACGACGGTCTGACGGACGTGGCCTTCACCGCCGCGCCCAACGACTTCGCGGGCAGCGCCCAGACCGTGTGGGTCAAGCCCGGCAAGCAGGTCAACCTGGACTGGCCGCTGGACAAGCAGGGCCGCTACGACGTCGTCGTCACCGCCCACACCGGCCAGCGCTTCGTGCAGCGCTACGCGGGCTGGGTGCACTGACCCGGAGCGCACGGACCGGAGGCCGGTCCGGCCGGGGGCGCCGATCCGGTGACCCCCGGCCGTGGCTCGGCCACCGCGACCGGGCTCGCCGTTACCGTCGGGCGCATGCAGAAGATCACCACCTTCCTCTGGTTCGACGACCAGGCCGAAGCGGCCGCCGCCCTCTACACCTCGCTGTTCCCCGACTCCCGGATCACCAGGGTCACCCGCTACGGCGAGGGCGCCCCCGTCCAGGCCGGCTCGGTGATGACCGTCGAGTTCGAACTCGCCGGCCGGCCCTACACGGCTCTCAACGGCGGCCCCGAGTACCGCTTCACCGAGGCGATCTCGCTCCAGGTCGAGTGCGACGACCAGCGGGAGGTCGACGAACTCTGGGCGAAGCTCACCGCCGACGGCGGCCAGGAGGGTCCGTGCGGCTGGCTCAAGGACCGCTTCGGCCTTTCCTGGCAGATCACCCCGCGGGTCCTGCTCGACCTGATCGGCGACGAGGACCGGGCCAGGGCCGACCGCGTGATGGCGGTCATGCTGCGGATGCGGAAGATCGAGATCCAGCCGCTGCTCGACGCGGCCAGGGGCTGAGCCCGTGACCGCCTTCAGCCACCGCGGCATCGTCTATCTGCGCGCCACCCCGGAGCGGGTCTGGCACGCGCTCACCAACGCCGACGAGTCCGGCCTGTACTGGGGCCACCGCAACGTCTCCACCTGGCTGCCCGGCGCGCCCTGGGAGCACCAGCGCGCCGACGACTCCGGGATCGCCGACGTGATCGGCATCGTCGAGGTGTCCGACCGTCCGCACCGCCTGGTCACCACCTGGGCCGGGCCGGAGGGACGGCGCCCCGGCGGGCCCTCCCGGGTCACCTTCGACCTCCGGCACTGGCAGGACCTGACCCGGCTCACCGTCACCCACGAGAACCTCGCGGACGAGCCCGAGCGGGCGGACGCCGAACGGGGTTGGTCGGCGGTGCTGTCCAACCTCAAGACCTACCTGGAGACCGGCCACCCGCTGCCGCAGCAGCCCTGGCTGATGCCCTGATGCCCTGATGCGCTGGCGCCCAGATGCGCTGAAGTCCTGAAGTCCTGAAGTCCTGAAGTCCTGATGGCCTGGTGCGTCGATGTCCTGATGCCGTGGTCTCCGGACGCCCCGGCGCCCCGGATCAGCGCCCGGCCCCCGCCGCCGGGCGCTCCCGTTCGCCCCGGCGTCCGACCCGCACTGCGCGGCGCAGCCGGGGCAGCGGGGAGAACCGCTCCCGGTTCGCCAGCGAGGCCCGGTCCAGCTCCTCCATCAGCCGCCGACTGCGGTGCTCCAGATCCAGCTCGTCCAGGATCCGGTCGACCTCGGCCAGCATCGAGCCGTGCAGCTGCCAGGCCTCCGGGTGCTCCTGGACCTTGCGCAGCAGCACCTGGGCGACGTTCTCCCGGCAGGTCCAGGCCGCCGCCAGCTCGGCCGTCAGCCGCTCCTCGGCCTCCTCGGCGTTGCGGCTCACCTGGGTGGTGACCAGCACCGCGAAGCTGACCATCGCCCCGCCGACGTGCGCCAGCAGCTCCTCCAGCCCGACCGCGACCTCCGGCGGGAACAGCCGCTCCTCGGGCCCGCGCCGCTTGGCCAGGTCGGTCAGCGAGCGGGCCAGCACCCGGATCACCACCACGCAGATCTCCAGGGTGTCCAGCCCGGTGCGCAGCACCAGCCGGGAGAGCAGCCCCTCGCTGATCCGGGGGTTGAACCGCAGGCTGTCCTCGGCCTGGCGCAGCGCCGCGTCCACGTCCGTGATCGCCTGGTCCAGCCGGCGGGCCTCGTGCAGCCGCTCGGCGGCCCGCGCCACCGGCGTCGGCCGGCCCAGCTGCTCGGAGATGTCGAGCAGCAGCTGACGGGCCCGCCGGGCGAGGTCCTCGATCGACTCCCCGGCTGTCTCCACCCAGACCGGCGGGGCGAAGAGCAGGTTGAACAGCAGGCCGACGGCCGCGCCGATCAGTGTCTCCAGCACCCGGTCCCAGGCCTGGGAGGTCAGCTTGGTGACGCCCAGGATCAGCATCGCGCTGATCGCGACCTCCTGGACGAACTCCTCGACCCGGACGAACCGCCCGATCACCAGCGAGGCCAGGATGACCAGCCCCAGGCTCCACCAGGAGAGCCCGACCACGGCGCTGAAGCCGATCGCGATCAGCACCCCGACCACCACCGAGACGACCCGGCGGATGCTGGTCTTGAGCGTCGAGTAGACGGTGACCTGGACCACCAGCAGCGCGGTGAGCGGCGCCGTCAGCGGGGCGGGCTCGCTGCTGAGCCGGGTGGCCACCGCGTACGACAGGGTGGCGGCCACGGTGGCGCGCAGCGTCTGGACGGCGAACGGGTCTCGGGCGCCGCGGCGGACCAGGGCCGTCAGGGACTCCGGGAGAAGGGGCATGAGGGCCTTCTTTCCCCGTGACCGGGGCTCACACAGCCCGTTGCCGCAGGGACTACTCGTCCAGACCCGCTCGTGCGGAGCTGGGCCCGGCCGGAAGACAGGCCTAGCCCTCGCGGTTGAAGCGCAGTTTCCAGGGGGCGAGGGCGGACTCCATCTGCACTCCGAGGCTCATCTTCGAGGCGCCCTCGATCCGCTCCTCGAAGCGGATCGGCACCTCGCGGATGGCCAGCCCGCGCTGGATCACCCGGTAGTTCATCTCGACCTGGAACGAGTAGCCGTTGCTCCGCACGGTCGGCAGGTCGATGGCCCGCAGGGCGCTCGCCCGCCAGGCCTTGAAGCCCGCGGTGGCGTCCCGGACGCCCAGGCCGAGGATCGCGTTGACGTAGAAGTTGGCCCAGGCGGAGAGCGCCTTGCGGTGCCACGGCCACTCCTCGGCGGTCGACCCGCCGGGCACGTAGCGGGAGCCGAGCACCACGGCGGTGTCCTGGTCGGCCAGCAGGGTGCCGACCATCGCGGGTATCGCCGAGGCCGGGTGCGAGAGGTCGGCGTCCATCTGGATCACCACGTCGGCGCCCTCGTCCAGGGCCCGGGCCATGCCGGCCAGGTAGGCGCGGCCGAGGCCGTCCTTCTCGGTGCGGTGCAGCACGCCGACGGTGCCCCCGGAGTCGGCGGCGAGCTTGTCGGCGATCTCGCCGGTGCCGTCGGGGGAGTTGTCGTCGACCACCAGCAGGTGCAGCTCGGGCACCGCGAGGTCCGCGAGGAGCCCGGCGAGGACCGGAAGGTTCTCCCGCTCGTTGTACGTGGGGACGACGACAACGACCTTCGGGGAGGCCTCGACCATGTTCTGTTCCCTCGTGCCCTCGCCGGCCGGCATCAGTGCCATACCGGTCGGTTGTCCTGGACGACCTGCGCTGCTGTGAGACCGTGCGAGTGTAGCCGGATCAGCGGTCCCCGCCCGCCCGGGGGGCGCCCGGGGCGGGGCCTGGCCGGGGCAGGGAAGACCGGTTCGACCGCGATGGACCGCTACGCCGTGCCGTAGACGGCGGCCAGGTTGTCCTGGGCGGGGTGGGTGCGTCCGGCCGGGCCGACGGCGAAGGCGCGCAGGACGTTCTCGGTGACCTTGCGGACCACGTCCCCGGCGTGGGAGTCGATGCCGTGGTCGGCCTTGCCGCCGCCGGGGCCGCGCGCGTCCAGGGTCTCCACCCAGCGCATCGTCCCGCTGGCGAAGACGCCGGCGCCGCTCGGCACGGTGTAGTACGCGGTGTCGGAGTGGGAGCGCCGGCCCTCGCAGACCACCGGGGAGTGGGCGATCACCTCGATCGGGCGCGGGGTGGGGAAGCCGGTGTCGACCCGGTCGTACTCGACGCCGACCAGGTGCGGGAAGGACGCCCCGGCCGTCACGCCCGTCCCCTCGAAGGCCCAGTGCCCGGGTGAGGTGACCACGTACGGGGCGTCCACCGGGTAGCCGTCGTAGATCACGCCGAGCATCGAGCTCTCCGGGTCGGCGCCGGGGCCGGCCCGGAAGTCGGTGGTCGCCGGGGAGCCCGCCTGGTAGCCCGGGTCCTGCGCCCAGGCGGCCTTGTAGCAGACCACCGTGCGGTCCGGCCCGAGCTCGGTGGGCTCGAAGCGGATCCGGCGGAAGCAGCAGTTGGCGCCGAGGATCGCCAGGTTGGTTCCGGCGTCGCGGGCCGTCACCACGTGGGCGCGCTGCTCGGGCGACCAGTACTCGTCGTGGCCGAGCGAGAGGACGGCGCTCGCCCCGCGCAGCAGCCCCGGTTCGCGGGCCACGTCGATCCCGGTGGTGTACGCGAGCGGCAGCCCGAGCCGCTCGGCCAGGGCGATCAGCGGCGCCTCGTAGACCAGGAACAGCCCGGCGCCGTGGTCGTAGTCGTACGGCCGGTCGAAGACCACCCGCAGCGAGCGGGTGGCCAGGCCGCCGGTCGGGCCGTTGTAGAGGCTGTAGCCGCCCCACTCGTTGTAGGCCTGCCAGGTCGCCGGGGCGCTCATCACCACGGTCTTCCCGGCGGTGCTCGCGGAGCGGACGGTGAGCGGGACGTAGCTGCGCCCGGAGCCGTCCTCGGCGTCCAGGCGCAGCAGGTAGGCGCCTTCGGGCCAGCCGGCGGTGTCCACGGTGAGGGTGCGCTGCCAGCCGGTCAGCACGGTACGGGTGACCTGGTCCACGTGCGCGGCCGCCTGCTTGGCGCCGGGGACGTGCTCCCGGCGCCAGACCAGCCGGGCCCGGGCGCCCCCGTACCAGCCCATCCGGTAGGCGGAGACGGTGAAGGCGGCGGCGGGGGTGGAGACGTGCAGGCCGAAGGACTCGCCGGGCAGCACGCTGACCCGGTCGGCGAAGCCCTCCACGGCACCGGCCCGGCCGGGGTCGGTGATCTCCCAGTCCGGGTTGCCGGGCAGGGACTGCTCGTTCGGGGGGTCGCCCTTCAGCCCGGTGTGCTGGGCGGCGGTGGGTGCGGCGCTGCCGGGGGTGCCCTGGGCGTCGGGTGTGGGGTCCGGGGCGGCGCCCGGCTGTCGGGCGCCGCAGGAGGTGGCGGTGGCCGCCAACAGGCCCAGGCCCAGGATTCCCCGCCGACTCGGTTCCGCCACCGCTGTCTCCCTGCCGTCCGTCGCCGGTCCATGGGCGCCTCGACCTCACGAGTCAACATCGCGGGTCAACGCGCGCGGACATCTATACCCCTTTCGGGTGGGGCTGGCGCACCGCCGCGCCGGAGCCGCGGGCCACGGCCGGGCGGCGGGCGCCACCCGGGAGGGCCGGACGGGCGCATCCCGGCGTGTTGGCCCGCGCGATCGCCGGTCCGGCCCGGCCCGGTCCCCTAGCCTGACCAGGCCCGCCGTCCGGCGGCCTTGGGGGTCCGGAACCGTGCGGCGGCCGGCCGAAGTCATGGACAGGGGTGTACGTGGGATCGTCGGGTTCGGCCGCACCGGGAACAGCCTCTTCGGCTCCGTCGACGCGGGGTGCCAGGTTCCGGGCGTGGATGCTCGAAGGCCTCGCGGACATGGCCAAGCAGCACCCCGGTCCGCACGCGGAGGCGCCGGCCGAGAAGGGCGCGCACTGGTGGCGGGTCATGTGCCTGACCGGCCTCGACTACTTCTCCACCCTTGGCTACCAGCCCGGCATCGCCGCCCTCGCGGCCGGGCTGCTGTCGCCGATCGCCACGATCGTCCTGGTGCTCGTCACCCTGTGCGGCGCGCTGCCGGTCTACCGGCGGGTGGCCGTCGAGAGCCCGCACGGCGAGGGCTCGATCGCCATGCTGGAGCGGCTGCTGTCGTTCTGGCAGGGCAAGCTCTTCGTGCTGACCCTGCTCGGCTTCGCCGCCACCGACTTCATGATCACCATCACCCTGTCGGCCGCGGACGCTACCGCCCACCTGATCGAGAACCCGCACCTGCACAGCGCCCTGTCCGGCAAGCAGGTGCTGCTCACCCTCATCCTGGTGGCCATGCTCGGCGCGGTGTTCCTGAAGGGCTTCGGCGAGGCCATCGGCCTGGCCGTCGTCCTGGTCGCGGTCTACCTCGCGCTCAACGTCGTCGTGGTGGCCAACGGCATCTGGCACGTCCTCAAGGAACCGCACCTGTTCGGCGACTGGACCGACGCGCTCACCGCCGAGCACGGCAACGCCTTCGCGATGATCGGCGTGGCGCTGATCGTCTTCCCCAAACTCGCGCTCGGCCTCTCCGGCTTCGAGACCGGCGTCGCCGTGATGCCCCACATCGAGGGCGACCCGGACGACACCGAGGACAAGCCCACCGGCCGCATCCGCGGCGCCCGGCACCTGCTCACCACCGCCGCCGTGATCATGAGCGTCTTCCTGATCGCCACCAGCTTCATCACGACCCTGCTCATCCCCCCGGACGCGTTCAAGAGCGGCGGTCCGGCCAACGGGCGAGCCCTCGCCTACCTCGCCCACGAGAACCTGGGCAGCGCCTTCGGCAGCATCTACGACCTGTCGACCATCGCCATCCTCTGGTTCGCGGGCGCCTCCGCCATGGCCGGACTGCTTAACCTGATGCCCCGCTACCTGCCCCGCTACGGCATGGCCCCGCACTGGGCCCGGGCGGTGCGGCCGACGGTGATCGTGCTGACCCTGATCGCCTTCCTGGTCACCTGGCTGTTCGACGCCAACGTCGATGCCCAGGGCGGTGCCTACGCCACCGGCGTGCTGGTGCTGATCAGCTCCGCCGCGGTCGCCGTCACCATCGCCGCCCGCAAGGCCCAGGAACGTCGCTGGGCGATCACCTTCGCGGTGATCGCCGCCGTGTTCCTCTACACCACCGCCGTGAACATCGCCGAGCGGCCGGACGGCGTCAAGATCGGCGCCTGCTTCATCGCGGGCATCATGCTGGTCTCCTTCCTCTCCCGGCTCAAGCGCGCCTTCGAACTGCGCGTCACCGACGTGGTCCTGGACGACGTCGCGGAGCGCTTCGTCCGGGACTACACCCACCGCCCGCTGCGCCTGATCGCCAACGAGCCCAACGGCCGCGACCTCGCCGAGTACCGGGACAAGATCCACCAGATGCGCAAGGACAACGACATCCCGGCCGAGGACGACCTGGTCTTCGTGGAGGTCACCGTGCTCGACCCGTCCGACTTCGAGGCCGAACTGACCGTGCGCGGCGAGGTGCTGCACGACCGCTACCGGGTGCTCGCACTGCAGAGCTCCAGCGTGCCCAACGCGCTGGCCGCGCTGCTGCTGCAGGTGCGCGACCTCACCGGGCAGCGGCCGCACATCTACTTCGAGTGGACCGAGGGCAACCCCTTCGCCCAGTTCCTGCGGTTCTTCCTGTTCGGGCAGGGCGAGATCGCGCCGGTCACCCGCGAGGTGCTCCGCGAGGCCGAGCCCGACCGCGGGCGCCGGCCCGCGGTGCACGTGGGCTGACCCGGGCCGACGCCTGGTCAGCGGCTTCGGCTCTTGCTCCAGGCGGGTGCGACGAAGGCCACCAGGGCGACGGCGAAGCCGAGTTGGAGGAGGTGACGGATCCAGTCGATGCCGGAGGTGTGGCGGACGCCGATCCAGCCGGAGACGGCGTTGCCCAGCAAGGCCCCGGCGGCGCCGAGCAGCATGGTCAGCCACCAGGGGATCGACTGCGGCCCGCGCAGGATCAGCTTGGCGAGCACGCCGAGCACGAAGCCGATGAGCAGAATCCACAGGAGCTGGAACATCGCGGTCCACCTTCCCGGCGCGGTCGGAGTGGACCGGCGCGCCGAATCGCCGAAGACACGGTTCGTCCCATGATCACCCGGTTCGGCCGTTCGGGCACCTCGGGTGCCGGGTGCGCGTCTCCTGGGGGTCCCCGGCGGATTCAGGGCTCCCGGACGTCCGCGACGGCCTCGCGGACGTCCGGGTGCGGATCCTCGGCGAGAGTGTCCAGCAGTTCGGCGACGCCGGGGGAGGACCAGCCCTGGACGGCCCAGACCAGCTCCCCGCGGACGGTCGGGTCGGGGTGCGCGGCCAGTGGGGCGAGGCGCTCCACCGGGCCGCGGCGGCGCAGGCCGAACCAGCGCAGGGCGGCCCGCAGCGCCTCCGGATCGCCGGGTTCCCCCGCCGCCTCGATCCGGGCGAGCAGGACGGGTACGGGCGGCGGCGGGCCGTCCAGCGGGTGCGGATGGCGCTCGCGCAGCCGCCGCCCGCCGTACCCGCCGGGGATCCGGCAGCCGAAGCAGCTGCACGGGCGGGTGCCGTGGGCATCCGGGCGGTAGCGCCAGCCGGCGACCTGCGGCACGGCGCGGACCCGGTGCACCTCGCGGGCGCCCACCGCGCGCGGCACCACCACCTCCCAGCCGCGCGGGTCCGGCAGGGCGGCGATCCGGGCGACCGCCTCGGCGGCGGTCAGCCACTGCTGGGCCTCCCTGGGGCGGTCCCGGTAGTGCCCGACCAGCACCTGCTGGGTGTCGTCCAGCCGGACGTGCACGGCGGCCAGCGAGCCCTTCGGGCCGAATCGGGCCAGTTCGCGCAGCCACTGGTGGGTGAGGGCGTAGGAGGGCAGCACGGGGAAGCAGTACACCCCGCGCACGCCGCCCTGGCCACGACTGTCGGCCCGGATCCCGGCGCGGCGGATGCGCGGCGTGTTCGCCGCGGACGTCAGGTGCACGAACATCGCCATGGGAGCGGATGGTAGCGGTCCGGGTGATCGCGGCTCGACGGGTTATCGGGCGGTCACGTTATCGTGCGGTCACGCCTCCGGACGCGGGCTCGTGCGGCGCTCGATCAGGGCGGCCAGGCCGTCCAGGATGCGGGCCAGGCCGAAGTCCAGGGCCTGGTCGCGTCCGTCCGGTTCGGCCATCGCGGCGGCCACGGCGGGGTAGCGGTCGGCGTGCCGGTGCACCACGGTGCCGAGGGCGGCGAGGAGTTCGGCCTCGGGGGAGCCGTCCGGGCCGGCCGCGCGGGCCTGCTCGGCGATGGTGCGCACGTGCCCGGCGAGCAGGACGGCGGCGTCCATCCGCTCGGCGCCGGTCAGTCCGTGGCCGTCGAGCGCGGCCACCACCCGCTCCAGCCAGGCGAGTTCCCTCGGGCCGAGCACCCGGGGGCCGAGGGTGGCGTCCAGCAGCCACGGGTGCCGGGCGAAGGCGGCAGACAAGTGGTGTGCCCAGGCGGTGAGTTGTTCCCGCCAGCCGGGTCCGTCCGGGCTGGCGGGGGGCTCGCCGACGGCCGACTCGGCCATCAGCGCGACGAGTTCGGCTTTGCCGGGGACATACCGGTAGAGCGACATCTTGGTGAAGTCGAGCAGTCCGGCGACCTTCTGCATGGAGACCGCGCCGAGCCCCTCCGCGTCCGCCAGCTCGACGCCGGCGGCGGCGATCCGCTCCAGGCTGAGGGCCGGCTTGGGCCCGCGGCTCGGCCGGGCGGGCTGTTCCCAGAGCAGTCGCACCGTGTCGTTCGCCGCCTCGCCCATCGTCCGCTCCCGTCCTGGGGGTTGCCTGCTCCCGGTAACTGCGTCTACCGTACACAGCAAGGAACAGTGTCCGCCGGACACAGTTTTGATCCTCGGACGGAGTGGTTCCCATGAGCGCTTCCGCGCGCACCAGGGTGTTGGTCTCGGGCGCGAGCATCGCCGGCCCCGCGCTGGCCCACTGGCTGGGCCGGTACGGCTTCGAGGTCACCGTGGTCGAACTCGCGCCCGCGCTGCGCGGCGGCGGGCAGAACGTCGACTTCCGGGGGCGCACCCACCTCACCGTGCTGGAGCGGATGGGTGTGCTGGACGAGCTGCGCGCCCTCGACACCGGCGGCAGCCCGATCACCTTCGTGGACCAGCGCGGGCGCCGACTGCTGCACCTGCCCGCCGAGTTCGCGGGCGGCGAGCTGGAGATCCCGCGCGGCGAACTGGCCCAGGTGCTGTACCGGCACAGCGAGCCACGCGCCGAGTACGTCTTCGGCGACACCGTCGAGGCCCTCGAGGAGACGGCGAGCGGGGTGCGGGTCGCCTTCCGGCACGGCGCACCGCGCGAGTTCGACCTGGTGGTCGGCGCCGACGGGCTGCACTCCACCGTGCGGCGGCTCGCCTTCGGCCCCGAGCAGCGGTTCGTCCGCCACCTCGGCTACTACGCGGCCACCTGGCAGCTGCCGAACGACGGTGGGCTGCCGGACGGCGGAGCGGGCCTGAACGTCCCCGGCCGGCTGATGTCCGTCGGCCTCGACCCCCGCGACCCGGCCCGGGCGGGCGCCTTCTGCCTCTTCGCCTCGCCCGGACTGCGCTACGACCGCCACGACATCCGGCAGCAGAAGGCACTGATCCGGGACGCCTTCGCCGGCCTCGGCTGGCTGGTCCCGCAGCTGCTCCGGAGCCTGGACGCCGCGCCCGAGCTGTACTTCGACTCGATCAGCCGCGCCGACGTCCCCAGCTGGTCCAGTGGCCGGATCGTCCTGCTCGGCGACGCGGCCTGCGGCGCCACCATCGGCGGGATGGGCACCGGCACGGCGGTGGTGGCCGCCTACGTCCTCGCGGGCGAACTGGCCCTGGCCCGCGGCGACCACCGGGCCGCCTTCACCCGGTACGAGCAGCTGCTGCGCGGCTACGCCCAGGGCTGCCAGAAGGGCGGCGACCGCACCGGCCCGTTCCTCGCGCCACGCACCAGGGCCGGGCTGCGGCTGCGCAACGGACTGCTCAACCGGCGGTGGGTGCTGGAGCGGATGCTGGAGCTGGGAAAGCAGGTGTCCAGCGTCGAACTGCCCGACTACGCGGCGCTGCCGGCCGCCGCTCCGGTCAGTGAAGCGGGCTGATCCGGTTGCCGTTGTCGAGGACCGCCTCGACCTGGACGGCGCCCCTGGCGGGCCGCTCGACCGCCAGGGTGCGGTCCGGGACGGAGCGGTGGGCCGACCAGTCCGGGCCCTTGACGGTCAGCCGGGTGACCCGTCGGCTGCCCGCCGCGAGCAGGTAGTCCGCGCCCTGCGGGGAGTGCCACCACGTCCACGCGACGGTGTCCTGCTCGAAGTGGCCGCACGAGCGGCCCGGGCCGCCCCCGGTGCGCTGGGGCCCTCGGGCGGTCGGCAGCAGCACGGCGGTGGCCGCGCTGCCCTCGCCCGTCCAGCGGTCGGCCCGCAGACAGAACCAGGCGGCCGAGCCCCCGTTCTGCGGCAAGGGCTGCACCGCGAACGCCCACAGGTCGAGCTGCTTGACGCCCGGTGTGCCGTCCGGCACCGCGCAGCCGGCCCGTGCCCAGGCCAGCAGGGCCTCCGGGGCGACCGCCTCGCGCGGCTCGCGGGCGGGCTGGCCGCGGTCCGGCGGCGGGGTGTAGGTGAGGTGCGCCGGGAGGAGACCGCCCAGGTCGGCCAGCAGGAAGGCGTGCTTCTCGGCGATCACCGGGGAGGAGTGCAACTGGAGCACGGTGGCGCCCCGGCAGCCCGCCGGCCCGCCGCCCGGCGCGGCGGCGGTGACCCCGTCGGGATGGTCCAGCAGGCGGGCGGTGGCGTCGGGCTGGTCGATCCGGCGGGTCTCGGCGGTGTCCACCCAGGGTGCCAGCAGGTACCGCAGGGCGGTGCCCTGACGGCTCAGCACCACCGCGCCCGCCGTGGTCGGGTCCGCGTCGTCGGCCCGGGCGAGGTCCAGCCCGCCGCGTCCGTCGGTGAACCGGGCGATCCGGCGGCCGTCGTACAGCACCGCCACACCGGTGCCGTCCACCGTCCCGGCGAACAGCAGCTGCGGCGGGACGGCGGGCGGGGCGGTGTCCGTACCCGGCTCGGCGTGGGTCTGCGGGCCCGGCTGCGCCCAGGCGGCCAGGGCCCGGCCCAGCAGCGCGCCGTCCTCGCGCCGGTCGCCGCGCGCGGGCCAGGCGGTGAAGTCCACCCGCTCGGTGTGCTGCCAGGCGTCCGGCGCCACCCGGACCAGCCGGGCCGGGTCGGTGGTCGCGGCCCGGCCGGCCTCCTGCGCGGGGTGCCCGTCGGATCGGAACCGCCGCCCAGCACCGCCGCCGTGGTGGTCAGCCCGAGCACCCCGACCGCCAGCGCGGCAGCCAGGGTGCGGCGGCGGCGCAGCAGGTCGGTGGGCTGCACCCGGACCGCGCAGGGGTCGAACGCGAGCGGCTCCGGCTCCGGTCCGGCCGGCACTTCGGCGGCGGTCGCGACCGCCTCCTCCGGCTGGGCCACCCCGGCCTCCCGCAGCACCTCCACCGCCTGCGGCCCGGCCAGCTCCTCCACCACCAGCAGCGCGAACGCGGCCCGGGCCGGGGCGTCGAGTGCGCCGAGCGCGTGGTCCAGCGCCGCGTCCCGCTCGCCGCCGTGCGGGGTGAACAGCCGCAGGCCCCAGACCCGGGGCGTCAGCAGCCGGGCGCCGGGCCGTGGCCGCAGCGCGGCGCGCAGTACCCGTCGGCCCAGGGCCGCGTACACCGGGTCGGGGGCGGTGGCGTCGGGCTGGGTGCTGTGGGGCTGGGTGCTGTGGGGTCGGGCGCTGGGGGGCCGGGTTGCCGCGGGCTCGGTGCGACGAGTCCAGCGGAAGGGCAGGGCGCGCTGGACGGCCGCATGGGCGGCGAGCACCCGGCTGTGCCGGTCCCGGTCGGCGGGCAGGGCCAGGTAGGCGAGCCGCACCAGCCTGCGGTAGTGGCGCACCAGCGCGGCCTCCGCCTCCGCCACCGGGCGCGCCGCACCCCGGGCCGCCGGTGCCGCGCCCGTCGTCCGTCCTGCCAACGGGCCCTCCCGGTGCCGTGCGTGCTGTCGTGGTGGACGGTCCAACGAGTCGATCATGTGATGGTTGCGCCGTCCGGGGTGGACAGTGCGTCGGCGGCGGACGGTCCTCGTCCTTCCGGCCCGTCGCCGTGCCCCGGAGCGCGGCAATCCGAGCGGCCGCCGACACCGTTCCTCGGAGGAGTGTTCACAGGTCAGGGCCCTTGGTCCCACCCATTCGGCCCCTTGGCCCCTGGCGATCCGAGCGGCCGGGCGCCATGCTGCCGGTACCGGCCGGGACGATCCGCATCCGGTCGGACCAGCATCGTTGGACGAGGTGAACCGGCGTGCCGCATGCCACCGTCGAATCTGTGATGACCAGCCCCGTGGTCCGGATCGCGCCCGAGACCGGATTCCGGGAGATCGTCGCGCTGCTGACCGAGTACGACATCACCGGGGTGCCGGTGGTGGACCCGGACGGGCGGCCGCTCGGCCTGGTGTCGGAGGCGGACCTGCTGCGCACGCTGGCCGCGCAGGAGGACCCCGGCAGCCTGCTGCCCGCGCCCGAGTCGCTGCGGGTCGGGACGGGCGGCGAGATCACGGCGGCGGACCTGATGACGGCCCAGCCGGTCTGCACCACCCCCGACAGCAGCGTGGTCGCGGCGGCCCGGCTGATGAGCCGGCACGGGCTGAAGCGGCTGCCGGTGCTGGACGAGGAGGGGCGGGTCATCGGCATGGTGAGCCGCGGGGACCTGCTGCGGGTGTTCCTGCGCGAGGACCGGGTGATCCGGCGGGAGATCGTCGAGGAGGTGCTCGGCCGGATCGACGGGGTGAGCCCGGCGGAGATCGGGGTGGAGGTCGACCAGGGCCGGGTGGTGCTCAGCGGCACCGTGCCCGAGGCGCACCTGGTGCCGATCGTGCTGAACCTGTGCCGCTCGGTGGACGGGGTGGTCTCGGTGACCGACCGGCTCCGGCCTGGGGGTGCCACCGCCCCGGTCGGCTGATCGGCCGGGCCCGGCTCGCTGCGGGCTGTGCCGCCCAGGTTCGCATACTGCGGAGCGTATCGGGTAACTCACTCTGTGTGCCCGGCGGTTCGGACTGCCGGGGCGCCAGAGCTTTGGGGAGGCGGCCGTGGCAGTCGTATTCGACGCGGACTTCACTTCGACCAGGCAGTGGATCGCCGGACGTAGCAGCGCGTACCCCCGGATGGGGCCGACCAACCGGAGCGACCACAAGCTCGACTACCTGAGCCACGAGTACTGCCCCGGCGGGGTGTTCAGCGCGGTGCGGCGGCGCACCGGCGGGCTCTGGACGTGCAATCTGCTGACCACCGAGGGCAGTCCGGAGGCCTTCCAGGTCCGTACCGGGGACGTGCTGTCGGCGCAGCTCACCCTGCCCACCCAACTGGGCGCCTGGCCGGCGATCTGGACCTGGCGGGACGGCGGCAACGAGGTGGACGTCTTCGAGTACCACCCGGACAACCCGGACCTCCTGGAGATCTCCAACCACGTCCGTGGCGGCTTCCGGTACTGGCACGGCGGCGGCGTCGGAGTCGCCCCGGGCGCGAGCGTCGGACTGCGGGTGGTGCTCGGCGCGCACTCGGTGGACTGGTACGTCGAGGACGAGCTGGTCTACGCGGACCTGCACGGGGTCGGGACCGGCTGGCACGCCTACCTGATCGTCAACCTCTCGGTGGCGGACGGGACGTACCACGACCGGCCGCCCGTCGACGGGCCGGACCGGCTGAGCTGGGTGTGCCGGAGCCTGACGGTCGAGCGCTGACCCGGCTGCCCGGGAGGCTGCCGGGAGATTACCGCCTTCGTCCCGTTTTCAGCCTGTCCTCGGCCCGCGTTCAGTCGCCGGCGAAGTCCTCCTCGAACAGCCGGCGCTGCGCGTCCAGCGCGGCGAGGTCGAACACCGGGACCAGGAAGCCCTTCGCCCGGCCCTGGCGGCGAGTCTGGCCGACGGCCCTGCCGCGGGTCCACGACCATTCGCGGCACTGTGCGGCACTGCGCGGCGGCGGGTGTTCGGTCTACGGCGCGAACGCGGCGGTGATCGGGCCGCCCGGGCCGGAGCGCTGGAACCAGACCGCCCGGCGGTGCGGGCCGATGTGTGCGGGGTCGGTGACGTACAGGTCGTCGCGCGGGGCGCGCTCGTTGCCGGGGGCCAGCGCGGCGTCAACGGCCCGGTCGGCGAGTGCGCGCAGCAGAGCGGTCACGGTGGCCTCGGCGGCGCTGGGGGCGATGGCGAGGGCGGCGAGCTCGGCCCAGAGCGCGGTGGACAGATAGGCGATCGGGGAGTGGTTGAGCGCGGGGTGGGGGTGGTGGTCGCTGTGGCGGCGGAGCAGGCCGGCCGCGACGAGTTGCTCGGGGGAGCGGTGGTCGTCGGGCAGGTGGTGGCTCATGGGCGGAAACGCTACCCCGGTGGGCGGGGCCGGTTTCGCAGGAACGTTTTCTCAGGCTTTCTTCACAGCGCTTTGACCGGGTGCGGGCGCACGATGGTGGTAGGGCGCTGAACAGCCGGGTGGTCACGGTGGCTCCGGTAGCCCCGTGGCTCGGGTGGTCATGGCGCCGCTCACCTCGGCGGGCCCGCTGGGCCGGAGGAGGAGGACCTGATGAGGCACGGGCATTGGCACGGCTACGGGCCCGGCCAGGGACCGGGTGGCTGGGGCATCGCCGTGATGGTGATCGTCTCGCTGCTCGTCCTGGCGGTGCTGGTGCTCCTGGCCGTCGCGCTGTTCCGCTACGTCTCCCGCTCGCGGCAGCCGATCCCGCACGGGCCGGGCGCCGCGGGGGTGGCGGGCGGCGGCCCGCAGGGGTGGGGGCCGCACGGCCCGACCCCGGAGCAGGTGCTCGCGGATCGGTTCGCGCGGGGCGAGATCGACGCGGAGGAGTACCGGCACCGATGGGAGACCTTGCGTTCGCCGGGCGGGCAGGAGGGGCCGGGCGGTCCGGGTGGGCCGGGTGGTCCGGGCGGCGGCTGACCGGGGGGATCCGGGGATGGAGGGGCGGGGGGAACGGGTGAGGCCCGCCGCACGCGGGGTGCGGCGGGCCTCCCTGCCGGGGCCGGCGGGGCGCCGGGCCTTCCGGAGCGGTGGGACTTACTCGACGACCAGCTCGACCGGGACGTTGCCCCGGGTGGCGCGGGAGTACGGGCAGACCTCGTGCGCCTGCTTGACCAGCAGCTCGCCGCTCTCGCCCGCCAGCGACTCGGGCAGCTCGACCCGCAGCACCACGGACAGGCCGAAGCCGGCGTCGTCCTTGCCGATGGACACCTCGGCGGTCACCGAGGCCTCGCCGGTGTCCACCCCGGCCTGCCGGCCGACCAGGCCGAGGGCGCTGGCGAAGCAGGCGGCGTAGCCGGCCGCGAAGAGCTGCTCGGGGTTGGTGCCCTGGCCGCTGCCGCCGAGCGCGGGCGGCATCGCGAGGGCGAGGTCCAGCTGGCCGTCCGAGCTGACGGCGCGGCCCTCGCGACCGTTGGCGGTGGCGGCGGCGGTGTAGATCGCGTCCATGGTGGGTCCCTTCGTGATGCGCGGTCCGTGGTGCGTGGAGGTGCGCGGAGGCATGCGGGGTCGTGGTGCGTGGGGCCGCCACCGGGCCCTCGGTGGAGGACCGGCCGGTGACCGCTCAATAATTAGAGCACACCATTCAATTGCGCACAACTGAATCGTGTGGCTGTGGTCGGTACGATGGGGTCATGACCACGCTCCCCGGCATGGCGGACGAGGAACTGCTCCGCCTCGACCAGCAGATCTGCTTCTCGCTCAACGCCGCCTCGCGCGCCTTCGGCGGCGTCTACCGGGTCCTGCTCCGGGACCTCGGGCTCACCTATCCGCAGTACCTGGTCATGCTGGTGCTCTGGGAGGACGGCGAACTGCCCGTCAAGCGGATCGGCGAGCGGCTGCGCCTCGACTCCGGCACCCTCTCCCCGCTGCTCAAGCGGCTGGAGGCAGCCGGGCTGGTGCGCCGTGAGCGCAGCCCGGAGGACGAGCGATCGGTCACCGTCAGCCTGACCGTCGAGGGATCGGCGCTGCGCGAGCGGGCCGGGCAGGTGCCGCGCCGGCTGCTCACGGCGACCGGACTGCCGGTCGAGGACCTGGCCGCGCTGCGCGTCCTGCTGGAGCGGGTGACCGTCGCGCTGGACTCGGCGGAGGTGGAGCCGGCGCCGTAGTCCGCCGGGACTGCCACCGGGGCTGCCGCCGGTCGTGGCGCCGAGGTGCCGCCGGGCTTGTCAAGCCGAGGCCCGAGTGGAGTGTGATCTGAGTCACGTCGAGGTCGGCGGGCGGTGGTCCGTGCACCCAAACGGGCAGGTCAGCGGCGCTGTTCGAAAATGAACGGAAACGTTCCCAATTGTCCGCCCGATCCGGTCGACATCCCGCGTCTCCCGAACGGTTACACCACGAGCCCCCAAAGCGGGCCGTCGGCGTGCCACCCGGTGGGCCGGCCAGCTGACCGAGGAAAGGGGGCGCGTGTGAACACTCCCGGGCCGGGCGGGGAGCGGAGCCTGCGGGCGGACCCGCTCGACGACCTGCCGAACGACTTCGAGGCGTTCTTCACCCGCGAGAACACCGGCTACCTCCGCTACGCCCAGCAGCGCCTGCGCCACCGCGAGGACGCCCAGGACGCCGTGCAGAACGCCGGCACCACCCTCTACACGAACTGGTGCCGGGCCCTCGCCAGCGAGGACCCGCAGGCCTTCGCCTTCAAGATCGTCAAGGACGCGGTGGTCGACGTCCTGCGCGAACGCCGGCGCGCCGAACGCAAACGCCTGCGGGTCATCGCCCAGCGCCGCCCCGACACCAGCCAGGACGAGCTGGAGGAACTCGCCGAACTGGACGCCCTGGACTGGGCGATGGACGAACTCGCGCGCGCCGCGCCGGTCCAGGCCGACGTCGTCCGGCTGCGCCAGGCGGGCCTGTCCTACCCCGACATCGGCCGCTCGCTCGGCATCGCGCACACCACCGCCCGCACCTACTACAGCCTCGGGCGGCGCCACCTGGAGTACCTGCTGGAGCACCCGGACGACGGGCAGGCGACATGAAGGCCACCGAGCTGCTGCGCGCCCACGCCGCCGAGCTGGACCAGGACTTCCACGACCACGACCCGGTGGCCTTCACCCGCCGGCTGGCCGAACGGCTCGCCGCCGCCCGCCGGGCCGCCCCGACCGGGCGCGAGCGCCCCGCCCGTCCGCCCGCCGTCGCCCGGCCGCCGCACGCCCCGGCGACCTGGGACCGCCCCGGCACCGCCGGACGGTCCGAACTGCGGCGCGACCTGCGCCACCTGTGCGCCGGGGTGGCGGGCGCGGTGGAACCGGGGGAGCTGGCCCTGGACCTCGAACTCGCCGAGAAGGCCGCCTTCCGCACCCTCGGCTGCCTGCTCTACGGCATGGGCCGCACCGCGGACGGGGTCTTCTGGTGGCGGATCGCCGCCCAGTACGGCGACCAACTGGCCGTCCACTGCCTGGCCGTCCACTACGCCGCCGAGGGCGAACGGCGCGACGCGGCCCGCTGGGCCGCCGAGGCCGAGGACCTCAGCGGCCCGGGGCGGCTGCCGGTGCTCGCCCCGGAGGCCCGGCCGGGCTGCGCCGCCGAGCTGGCCCGGCTGCTGGCGGAGCGCTACGACGGGGAGATCCTGCTGACCCTGCGGGACGCCGTGGCGGCACCGCCGGCGGCCGACGGCGGGCGGCTGGGCGTGCGCGCGGTGCGGGGGCGGGGGATGGTACGGATCCGGTGACGGGGCGGGTGCCCTTGGCGGTGGGCCGGGGCTCCGGCGGGGCGGGTCAGCTGAGTCCGGAGAGGGCGCTGCCGAGGTAGTCGGCGCCGAGCACGATCGGGACGGCGGTCGTGATCGCCGCGTGGTGTGCCGCCATCCAGGCGCGCCACTCGCCGAGGGCGTGGACCGAGCGGTCGGCGCCGCGGAACTGCACGGCGAGCGGCACCAGGGTGCCCAGCGAGCCGATCAGCACCAGCAGGGCGGCGGCCACCGTCCTCGCTCCGGTGCCGGACGGCGCTGCGGCTACCGAGGCGGCGCCGCCGACGGCCGGGATCAGCGTCGTGGGGCGGGATACGACCAGGACCACGGCGAGGGCGGCGGACCTGGCCGGGGTGAGGCGGTCGATCCCCAGCAGCCAGGTCGGTGGCGCGGTGACGTGCCCGGGCCGTGGACGGTCGCGCCACTGTTCGGCCGCGAGCCCGAGCAGGGCGATGCCCAGGGCGAGCTTCAGCCAGGACGACCAGGTCGGGCTGCCGCTGTCCGGGGCCAGTGCGCCGCCGGCCGTCACCACGAGCGCCGCGACCGCTGCCAGGCCGAGCACCCAGCCGGCCGCGAACGCCGAGCCGTTGGCCCGGCCGCGCGGTGAGGCGAGGATCAGCAGCACAGCGATCAGCGGCAGCGGACTGAGCGCGACCGCCACCGCCGAGGCCAGCACCGGGCCGATCGCCTCACCCATCCGCGGACCTGCCTTCCGTCGCCGGGCGCCGTCCGCCATTCAGCTACCGCCGGGGGCGGGGCGCACGGCCGGTGCCGCCGTTCGGGTGAGGGTGGGTGGGTGGTGACCTTGTCGGGTGGTCGGGTGATCTTGTCCGGGATCGGCTGCGGGAGCGGCCGGGGGAACGGCCGGGGAGAACGGCTGCGGGGCCGCCGCACCGATGTGGTGCGACGGCCCCGCGACGGACTGCGTCGGCTGGTCGTCCGGCTGGCTATCGGAGCGGTCGCCCGGCCGGGCGGCGCCCGGTCAGTCGGTGCCGGACTCGATCGCCGCGTGGTCGAGCGCGGTCGGCCGCTCCTCGTCGCCGTTGCCGGCGGCGATCGGCGCCGCGCCGCCCGGGGCGAGCTCGCCGATCAGACCGCTCCACGGTGCCAGCTGGCCGTGACCCGCGTACAGCTCCAGCTTGCTGCGGGAGTCGGCGATGTCCAGGTTGCGCATGGTCAGCTGGCCGATCCGGTCGTCCGGGACGAAGGCGGCGTCGACGCTGCGCTCCATCGACAGCTTCTCCGGGTGGTAGCTGAAGTTCGGGCCCTGGGTGTCGATCACCGAGTAGTCCTGGCCGCGCCGCAGCCGCAGGGTGACACTGCCGGTGACGGCCTGGCCGACCCACTTCTGCAGGCTGTCCCGGAGCATGAGCGCCTGCGGGTCGAACCAGCGGCCCTCGTACATCAGGCGACCGAGGCGCCGGCCCTGCGTGTGGTAGGTGGCGAGGGTGTCCTCGTTGTGGATCGCGTTCAGGAGCCGCTCGTAGGCGATGTGCAGCAGCGCCATGGCCGGGGCCTCGTAGATACCGCGGCTCTTGGCCTCGATGATCCGGTTCTCGATCTGGTCCGACATGCCCAGACCGTGCCGGCCGCCGATCCGGTTGGCCTCGTGCACCAGCTCCACGGCGGTGTCGAACGCGCGGCCGTTGATCCGGACCGGACGGCCGAACTCGAAGTCGACGGTGACGTCCTCGGTCTGGATCTCGACGGAGGGGTCCCAGAAGGCGACGCCCATGATCGGGGCGACGATCTCCATCGAGGTGTCCAGGTACTCCAGCCGCTTGGCCTCGTGGGTGGCGCCCCAGATGTTGGCGTCGGTGGAGTAGGCCTTCTCGGCGGAGTCCCGGTAGGGCAGGTCGCGCTCGGCCAGCCACTCGGACATCTCCTTGCGGCCACCGAGCTGATCGACGAAGTCCTGGTCCAGCCACGGCTTGTAGATCCGCAGGTTGGGGTTGGCGAGCAGACCGTAGCGGTAGAACCGCTCGATGTCGTTGCCCTTGTAGGTGGAACCGTCGCCCCAGATGGAGACGCCGTCCTCCTGCATGGCCCGGACCAGCAGGGTGCCGGTCACGGCACGGCCGAGCGGGGTGGTGTTGAAGTAGGTCTGCCCGGCGGAGCGGATGTGGAAGGCGCCGCAGGCCAGGGCGGCCAGGCCCTCCTCGACCAGCGGGGCCCGGCAGTCGATCAGGCGGGCCTGCTCGGCGCCGTAGGCACGGCCACGGGCCGGGACGTCGGCGAGGTTCGGCTCGTCGTACTGGCCGATGTCGGCCGTGTAGGCGTAGGGGACGGCACCGTGCTCGCGCATCCACGCGACCGCGACGGAGGTGTCCAACCCACCCGAGAATGCGATGCCGATCCGTTCACCGACCGGCAGCTTGCTCAAGACCTTCGACATGCATGCACCCTTGACCCACCCGCGCGGCGCGGGCTCCTGATTTAGCGACGTGTGAGGGGATTCGGCCTGATTGATCCGATGCCCGCACTCTGGCATAGATTTGCAGAGTACCGCAAGAGCATACGGACGCGCCGGGCGGGGTGGTCGATCCCGAGTGTCGCTTCCGGTCGTCGCTCCGGGCGTCAACTCCGCTGGGTGGTCCGGTGTTTGACGGGGCCGACGGTCGCGTGGGTCGGGTACGTCGCCCGGGGAGGGGAGTGGCCGGGAAAGCGAGGGGCCGGGCTCCCGAGGGGGAGTCCGGCCCTGCAGTGGTGACGGGGGTGCGGAGGTCAGGCCTTGCGGCCGACGCCTGCGTACATCCAGCGGGTGGAGCCCTCGGTCGGTCCGTCCGGGCGCCAGAGCGGGACGAAGTCCACGCCCGGTTCCACCGGCTCCCAGCCCGTGAGGAAGGCCTCCACCTCGGCGCGGCCCCGGAGCCGGATGCGCGAATCGGTGTCGTCCCAGGTCTTCACGACCTCGGCGGCCCGCTGCGGATTGCCCTCGGCGGTGCTGTGCGAGAGCAGCAGGAAGCTGCCCGGGGCGAGCCGGCGGTGCACCGCCCGGACGGCCGCGGCGGCCTGGGCGTCGTCGACGAAGTGCAGGACGGCCATCAGCATGACGGCGACCGGCCGGGAGAGGTCGATCAGCTCGCGCAGCGCGGGCCGGTCGAGTAGCTCGTCGAGGTCGCGCAGATCGCCGGTCAGCACGGTCGTGGAGTGGTTGCTCGCGAGCAGCGCCCGGCCGTGGGCGAGCACGATCGGGTCGTTGTCGATGTAGACCACCCGGGAGTCCGGGGCCAGCTCCTGCGCGACCTCGTGCACATTGCCCTGGGCGGGCAGGCCGGAGCCGATGTCGATGAACTGGCGGACGCCGGCCTCGACGCAGAGCTGGACGGCACGGCGCAGGAAGGCGCGGTTCTCCCGGGCCGCCTGCGGGATGTCGGGTGCGGCGGCGATCGCGTGCTCGGCGGCGGCCCGGTCGGGCGGGAAGTTGTCCTTGCCGCCCAGCCAGTAGTCGTAGATCCGGGCCGGATGGGGCCGGTGGGTCTGCAACATCACCGGGTCCACGAAGCCCGTCGTGTCGGTCACGTCCGCCGTGTTCGTGGCGTTGTCGAGCTCGGGCATCGCGTCCCCTCCGTTTGGCCTGATCAACTGTCATCAGAAGCTGGCAGCCAGCCGGTTGATCGGTTCTGCATCGTACCCGGCCCACTTGGAAGGACGATCAGCGCCCCGGGTCGGGTTCACCGCGAGGTCCACCGGCGGCGGAGGCCCGGGCGCGCAGCCAGGGAGTGCGGGCGGCGAGGACGCCGAGCCCGAGGGCCACCAGGTGTCCGGCGTCGGCCAGTTGCTGGTCCGTCGCCCAGGCGCCGGCCAGTGCGAGGGTCAGGGCCGGCAGGCCGTACCGGCGCAGCGCCCGCGGGCCCAGGGCGAGCAGGCAGCCGACGGTGGCGACCAGCCCGTAGCTGATCCCCACGTCCCTCGCGCGGGAGAGTGCGCCCGGGATGCGGGCGGTCAGCATGACCCACATGGCACCCTCGGTGAGCAGGGTGGCGCCGAGGTGGCCGAAGACGAACACGGCGCCCGCGCGGGCCGGGCCCCAGCGCCACTCGGCCAGGCCCAGGGCGACGGCGACGGCCGCGATGCCGGCCCACGCCGGGACCCCGTCGACCACCAGGCCGCTGGTGAACAGCGTCCACCACTTGCCCACCTCCATGTGGTGGACGTTGCTGCTGTTGTGCCGGACGAACCGGGCCCGCGCGGCATGGCTCTCGTTGGCGAGCCAGGTGGCGGTGAGGGTCAGCAGGACGACGTAGACGGAGGTGAGGCGCAGCCGGAGGGCGGTTCTGCGGGCCGTCGAGCGGAGGGCGGCCGTTCTGGACGCCGCTCGCCGGGTGGTGGCGGGGTCGGGGTCGGTCGGTTTCGTCGTCCCGAGGCGGTCCGTCATCGTGCCTGGCGCCCTTGCTCTGCGGTGTCCGGTGCCGGCGGCTCCACGGGAGGCCGGAGAGCCAGCCTACGGCAGTCGGGGGTGTCCGCTCCGCCGACGGTTCTCGGACGGGTGACGCCCGGCGTCCTCTGGGGGCCGGGGGGTCTCGGGCGGTGCGGGGGCGGTGCGCAGGAGGTTCTCGAGCGGTGGGTGCGGTGCGGGTGCGGTGCGCGGGCGGATGCCGGGCGGGTCTCGGGTGGGACTCGGGCGGTGCGTGAGGGAAGGAAGGCCGGAGCCGGAGCGGGGTCACCCGAACGGGCCGTCGCGGCGGCGGGTGGGGGCCGGGCCGGGCGAGGGTGAGGGGGACCGTCGAGGAGGCGCCGATGACCGGCAGCACCACCGGGGTGCCGGGGGCGCACCGGGGGCCCTGGTGGACGCGCGCGGCCCGGGCGGTGTGGCGGTACGTCCGGCGTGCTCCCGGCACCTACATCTGGCTGGCGATCCTGCTGGTCACCACCCAGGTGATCCGGCACGTCGACCCGGCGACCGCCGACCGGATCCTGGAGCGGCGCTCCACCAACCTGCACCACTTGCAGGTCTCGCCGGTCCGGGTGTTGGCCACCAGCGCGCTGTGGATCGCGGGCGGTGGCTGGCTCGGCTACTTCGTGCTGTACAACCTCTTCCACGTGCCCGCCGAGCGCTGGCTGGGCACACTGCGCTGGCTCTCGGTCGCGGTGCTGGCGCACGTCGGCGCGACGTACCTCAGCGAGGGCGTCCTCGGCTGGGCGATCCACCGCGGCATCGCCGCGCCGAAGGCCGTCTACACCCTGGACTACGGGGTGAGCTACGCGCTCGCCGGGGTGGTCGGGGTGCTCACCTACCTGATCGTGCGGCCCTGGCGGTACGTGTACCTGGTGGGGGTGCTGGCCGTGTACGGCTACGGCGTCCACCAGAGCCGGGACTACACCAGCATCGGCCACCTCAGCGCGGCGCTGATCGGGCTCGCCTGCTATCCGATCGCCCGGGACCGGCCCGGCTCCTTCCACCCGGTCGCCTGCGTGGGTGCGGTCGGGCGGCGGTTGCGCGGGTGGCTGCGCAAGCGCTGAGGGGCGGGCGGTGCGCGGCGAGCCCAGATCGGTGCCCGGCCTGCGGAGTGTGGTGGGCCGGGGCATTCGGTGAATGCCAACTGTTGGAAACGGTAGGGCTCTTAACCGTTCTTTACCGTACGGGCCTTCCCTCCGCCGGGCCCACCGACCAGGCTTACCCCCTGCTTCGCCGGGACCGCGCGACCGCGCGGCCGGCCTCAGGGGAGGACCGCACTCGTGCCCATCAGGCAACACCGACGGCTGCTGTTGAGCGCTGTCACGCTCACCGCCCTCGGACTGACCACCACTCAGGCGCTCGCCGCGCCGTCGACGTCGCCCACGGCGCAGCCCTGGCAGGTGCGGCACCAGGCGGACGTCGGGAAGCAGCACGCCGCGCAGACCAAGAAGGCCACCGCCCCCTCGACCTTCAGCCCCAAGGCCGACCCTGCGGCCGGGGACGGCGGCAACGAGGCGGAGAACTCCGCCGAGGGCGTCGCCCAGTACACCGAGGCGCGCACCGCGCCGGGCGTCGTGGCGCCGGGCGCCTACGGCGCGGCCTGGGCGCAGCTGCAGTCGATGCCGCACACCGACGGCAACTGGAAGCACGTCACCGACAAGCCGTACAACTCCGACGACCCGCGCTACCGGGACGTCAACTCCAACTCCAGCGGCGGCGCCGGTCTGGTGACCGGCCGGATCACCGGCATCGCGGCCGACAGCAACGGCTATGTGTACGCGGGCGGCGCCGACGGCGGGGTGTACCGCTCCCGCACCGGCGGCGGGCAGTGGCAGCCGATCGCGGACAAGCTGCCGACCCTCTCCACGGGCACGCTGAACCTGGACGAGGGCGGCCGGCTCTGGTACGCCACCGGCGAGTCCAACACCGGGGCCACCTCGTACGTGGGCACGGGTGTGTACGTGCTGTCCGACCCGCAGCACGGGAAGTTCCAGCCCGGCAACCGGGTGGGTGGCGCGGAGCTGGAGTCGACCATCATCCACGCGCTGCGCTTCGGCGGCGGCAAGGTGTGGGCGGCGACCAGCCGGGGTGTGTGGAGCCACTCGACCTCCGACCTGTCGGGGCCGTGGACGCTGGAGTTCGCGCCCAATCCGGACTACCTGCCGGGCGGTTCCAAGGACAAGGACCCGAGCGCGCCGTACAAGAACATCGCCAATGACATCGCGATCGACCCCAAGGACCCGTCCAAGGTCATCCTGGCGGTCGGCTGGCGCGGCGGCGACACCTACAACGGCTTCTACAGCAAGGCCGCCGACGGCAGCTGGCAGCGCGTCGCCTCGATGGGCGACCTGCCGACAGACGCCGCGAACGTCGGCAACGTGACCTTCGCGCGTTCGGCGGACGGCTCGCGCTACTACGCGATCGACCAGTCCCCGGATGTCGCCGCGCACAACCCGGACACCGGCCTCAAGGGCATCTACGTCTCCAAGTCGGGCTCGCCGTACGGCCCGTGGACGCTCATCGCGGACAAGGACAAGCTGAAGGGCTCCGGCTCCGCCCTCCAGGACGCGGGTTACCAGCCCGGCATCCAGGCCTGGTACAACCAGTCGCTCCAGGTCGACCCGGCCAACCCCGACCACGTCTACGCGGGCCTGGAGGAGGTCTTCGAGACCACCGACGGCGGCAGCAACTGGGCAACCGTCGGGCCGTACTGGAACAACGGGTTCCCGTGCTGGAGCATCGACCCGAGCAAGCAGACCGGTGACTGCTCGCCCACCGTCCACTCCGACCAGCACGCCGTCGCCTTCGGCAGCTACCAGGGCAAGGTGAACGTCTACGTCGGCAACGACGGCGGCATCTACCGGCGCCCCGGTAACGGGCAGTTGGACGCCTGGGGTCACGGTAAGGACTGGACCCCGCTGAACGACGGCACCATCGACACCCTCCAGTACTACTCGGTCGGCATCGGCAAGGACCCGGCGGACCGCTCCGGCAAGGGCGTCATCGTCACCGGCGGTCTGCAGGACAACGGCCAGTCGATCCTGCGCGCCCACGACAAGGTGATGGGCTCCAACTTCGGCGGCGACGGCGCCGACACCCTGGTCGACCCGGCCAACGGCTGCAACATCGCCCAGGAGTACGTCTACCTGGACATGTGGGTCACCCAGAACTGCGCCGTGAACGACGGCAGCTGGACGAAGGACCCGAGCAAGGCCACGTCCTTCGAGATCGCCCCGCCGGACAAGGACACCAGCGCCGCCCGGTTCATCGCGCCGCTCACCAGTGACCCCAAGGACACCAACACCTGGATCGCGGGCGGTCGGCACGTCTGGGTGCAGCACAAGGGTTACGCGATCCGCAGCGGCAGTGAGTGGACCAGCGCGTACGACCTGGGCGCCGGGCACGTCGCCACCGCCGTCGCCACCGTCAACGGGACGGTGTACGCGGGCTGGTGCGGTCCGTGCAACAACCAGGGCTTCAGCCGGGGCATCGCGGTCGGCAACATCGACGGCACCGGCTGGCACCAGCTGGACCTGCCCGTCGACGGCACCCTGCCGAACCGCTACATCTCCTCCTTCGCGGTGGACGAGAAGGACGCCCGGCACGTCATCGTCGCCTTCAACGGGTTCTCCCGGACCTGGACCGAGGGCCCCGGCGCGGGCACCGGCCACCTCTTCGAGACCCACGACGGCGGCGCGACCTGGACCGACGTCTCGGCCAACCTGCCCGACGTCCCGGCGACCTCGGTGAAGATCCTGTCCGACGGCGGGCTCGCCCTGGGATCCGACCTCGCCGCGTTCTACCGCGCGCCGGGCGAGAGCCGGTTCTCGGTGCTCGGCCGCAACCTGCCCACCACCGCGGTGCAGCAGCTCAAGACCGGCCCCGACGGCCGCCTGTACGCCGCCACCTTCGGGCGCGGCATCTGGTCGATCAACCCGCACCAGCTGTCCCAGGACAACGACAGCCAGGGTGACGACAACCAGGGCTGACGGTCCGCTTCGTCCCGGTGCCCGGCCCGCTCACCACGAGCGGGCCGGGCACCGGCGCGTCCGGTCACCCCGCGTCCGATGAACGGGCGGGCGCGGTGGATGTGCGCGGTGGATGTGCGCGGTGGGGCCTGGCTACTGGCCGACGCGCTGGGCCAGGCAGAGGATGTTGCCCTCGCTGTCCTTGAACCAGGCTGCGCGCATTCCCTCGCCCTCGGCGACGCCGTCGACCGTCTTGAGGCCGGGGAAGTCGTACTCCTCGAAGGTGATGCCGCGCTCGCCCAGGGCGGACATCTCCCCGTCGAGGTCGGCGACCTTGAAACTGGCGAGGGTGTGGGCGGCCTGTCCGCCGCTGGGAGTGCGGTAGACGGTGAACTGGGTCGTGCCGCATTCGCAGGTCAGTTCCTCGTCGCCCTCGTCGACGACCTTGAGGCCGAGGACGTCGGTGTAGAAGGCCTTGGCGCGGGCGAGATCGGTGGCGGGGATGACCGCTTGCAGCGGTCCGTCTCCAAGCATGGTGTTTCGCCTCCTCTCGGTTACCAGGCTAGGGAAGTACGGAGCCCGTCGCCCGGCGGGCGGGGGACCGCTTCGGGCCGTGGGCGGGCGATCACGCCGAGGAGTTGGCGCAGGGACACGATGCTGTTGTCAAGGAGCGGTCAGTAGGCGGCCGGCCGGCGCGGGGCCCGGCAGGCCGTGGGTCGTATACCGTCCGTCATGTCGGGCCTCCTTCCTGAGCGTCCTTGTCCTGCGAAGTGGCTTGCCCTGCGAGGTGGTTCGTACGCTGTCACGCGGCGTGGTCGGTTCGCAACCGATTTATCACCCTCCCGTCGGCCCGGGCCTGCGGCACCTGCTCCAGGACGCCCGCGCCGGACAGCTCAGGTGCGCTCCAGCCAGTCGAGGACGACGGTGTCGCGCAGGTGCGGTGCCACGGCGCGCAGCGGTCGCCGGCGCCCTGGGCGGTGGTGAGCAGGATGTGCTCCTTGGGACAGCGCAGAAGGCCGTACAAGCGGCGGGTCCTGGCCGGGGACCAGGATCTCGGTCTCGTAGGCGAGGACGAGGGCCGGGCAGCCGACCAGGTGGGCCACGCCCGCATCCCCCGCGAGAAAGGCATCCGCTGGGGCGGAGGATGCGCGTCCCGGCGTTCTGACCAGCGGAGAAGCAAGCTCCCAGGCGAGCGGTAGGGTCACCCGGGTGCGGTCCCCGGGGCGGGCCCACCGCAGGCGGCAAGGGAGGCCCAGTGACCACATGGCGGCGGTTCGAACGCCAAGAGGACGCGCGCGAATTCTGGGAGATCCGCCAGGAAGGGATCCGCTGCTTCCTCCGCTGGGGCTCCGACCGCACCTCGGGCAAGGGGAGCACGACCATCCTCCACGACGAGGAACAGGCGCGACGCCACACAGCACGCAAGATCAACGAGCGTCTCCGCAAGGGCTTCACCGAGGTCGAACCGCCCTCCGGTCCGGCAGAAGCCGAGACCGCGTCACCGGTCCTGGACGTCATCACCAGGGCGGCCGGCCCCTACGCGCCGGTCCCCGAGTTCCTGCCGGTCGAGGGCTTCGACCAGGTCTACCGCCGCGCAAGCGCACCCGATCACCCGATGGGCTTCCTCGAGTACTACGTGCTGCGCGAGCAGGGACGCACCGCGGTCCGATTCGCAGTGCGAGCCGGCAGCCACCAGGACGCGATGGTTGCCGAGTTCCTGGACTTCCTCTGCTCCAGACGTGACCTCGCCTTCGACGGCCGGTCCCACCACAAGGTGCCGTTGCCGCGCCCGGTCGGGTCCTTCGATCACGCGCTGTTCTGCTCGCCGGCACTTGGCCGGGCCTGTGCGGCCTATCCGGCAGCGGCGGCGCGAGTGGCGACAGCCTTCCCGATGTTCAACTGCGAGATCGGGGACGAGGACCCGGAGGTGCTGGTCGACGCCCGCATCCACGGTCCTGCCGCGCTGCCCTACAGCGACTGGGGACGATCGCCGTATCCCGCCGTTGACCTGCGCTTCGACGTCCAGCCGTCGTTCTACCGACCGTCACCGAAGTTCAAGGTCTTCCGTCCGGCCGACGTTCAGAAGCTCATGGACGTGCTGCGGACTGCATCGCCGCAGAGCTGGCTGGAGATGCGGTCCTTCCGAGGCGAGACCCTGCGTCTCCAGCCTGAGACGAGCATGTCCTTCGCTGACGTGCTCTCCGTTCTGACCAGCTGAGGACCCGACAGTCCTCGCCAGCGGTACCAGCGGCTGCGTTCCCCGAACCCCGGACACCCGGACCGCCGACACCTGGGCCGGTGGCGTTCCGCGGGTCCTGGTCAGGCGGCCGGCTGGGTGCGGTGGATGGGCGTCCGCCTGGTGAGAAGGCGTCGGCGTTCGTCCTCTGTCAGGCCGCCCCACACACCGTAGGGCTCGCGCGTCGAGAGGGCGTGACGTCGGCATTCGATCATGACCGGGCAGTCGACGCAGATGGCCTTCGCGGCCTCCTCACGTGCGTCGTGGGCAGAGCCACGCTCACCCGGGGGGTGGAAGAACAGGCTGGTGTCCGCTTGACGGCAGGCACCGTGGATCTGCCAGTTCCACTGGTGGTCGAAAGCTCCGGGCAAGCGGGATATGTCCGTCACGGCAGGTACCTTTCCGGTGTCGACAAACACTGCACAGTCGCTCGTCTAACCAGCTTCTGGCACCTTAACCAGGGCACGGTGAGGGCCACTTGTGCTTGTGCGCGGCGAGGCGGCCCTTCTCGAAGAACGCCTTCTCCAGGGTCCGTATCAGGCGGGACGCCTTGACGACTGACGCAGACGCGGCGGGCGTCTGCGGGGATGGTGAAGGTGCCGTCTGCGGTCGCCGTGCGGCGTCTACTCTCCCCGGGGCTGGGCCAGGGGGCGCCCCAGCGCGCTGTTCGACAGATCGGCCAGCAGCGCGGCGACGTCCCGGTGGACCTCCAACGCGCCGGCGGCTCGCAGATCGCGGGCACTCCAGCCACCCGACAGGACGGCGATGCACGGCACGCCCGCCTCGGCGGCCGCCTGCACGTCCCAGAGGGTGTCGCCGACGAACACCGCCTCGTCGGTGCGGGCACCGGCCTTGTCGAGCGCCGCGTGGACCAGGTCCGGCGCGGGCTTGCTCTGGCGCACGTCGTCCGCGCTGGTCGCCTCCGTGATCGCATCGTCCGCGCCGAGGGCGCGCCGCATGACCTCCAGGTCACGGCCGGAGGCCGAGCTCGCCAGGACAACCGTCCACCCGCGGGCCGTCACCGCCCGCAGCAGGGCCGCCGCACCGTCGAAGGCCCGCAGCCGAGGCCAGAAGCGTCCGTAGAGAGCCTTCTGCGCGGCGCTGATCTCCTCGTCCTGGCTGGGGTCCCGGTCGGGGCCGAGCAGCTCGTCGAGCAGTTGGTCGCCGCCCATGCCGATCGCGCGGTGGATTCGGGCCATGGCGGGGTGGTGGTCGTACTGCGCCAGTGCCTCCGCCCAGGCCACGGTGTGCAGATAGTTCGTGTCGAGCAGCGTTCCGTCGACATCGAACAGAGCTGCCGGCGCCATGGGCCAACCTGCCTTCGCGTAACGGGGACCAGAGCACCGACAGTACGGTGGGGCGCCCTGACGCGCGACCGCTTCCGTGCCGCGCTCCTGGCGGGGGACCATGCGACCTCAGGTCGCCGCCTTGCACGCGTGTGGCCGCCGCCGTTTCGCCCGCTGCTTCCCGGGGAGGCGCTCAGTATGGTTCGTATCGGTTACACGATGATGAGTGAGCAGCGAGGTCCGCGGCAGCTGGTGCAGGACGTGGTGCGGGCCGAACAGGTCGGGTTCGACTTCTCGGTGGCGTCCGACCACTACTTCCCCTGGCTGGACGAGCAGGGACACTCCCCGTACGTGTGGAGCGTGCTGGGCGCGGCGGCGCAGGCGACCGAGCGGATTCCCCTGATGACCTATGTGACCTGTCCGACCATGCGGTACCACCCGGCGGTGGTGGCGCAGAAGGCGGCCACCGTCCAGTTGCTCTCCGACGGCCGGTTCCGGCTCGGCCTGGGCTCGGGGGAGAACCTCAACGAGCACATTGTGGGAGGGGGCTGGCCCGCGGCCGATGTGCGCCAGCAGATGCTGGTCGAGGCGGTCGAGATCATCAGGGCCCTGTTCGCCGGCGGCTACGTCAACCACCGGGGCGAGTACTTCCAGGTGGAGTCGGCGAAGCTGTGGGACCTACCGGAGCAGGCACCGCCGATCGGCATCGCCGTCTCCGGGGCACAGTCGTGCCGGATCGCCGGGGAACTCGCCGACCTGGTGATCGCGGTGGAACCCGAGCGGGCGCTGCTGGACGCCTTCGACAGCCACGGTGGGGCGGGCAAGCCGAAGGTGGGGCAGCTGCCGGTCTGCTACGACCCCGACCGGGAGGCCGCTGTGGCCCGCGCCCACGCGCAGTTCCGCTGGTTCGGCGGCGGGTGGAAGGTCAACGCCGAACTCCCCGGTCCGGCCGCCTTCGATGCCGCAAGCCGGTTCGTGCGCCCCGAGGACGTATCGGCGTCCATCCCCTGCGGTGCCGATGTGGAACCTTTCGTGGACGCGGTGCGCGCCTTCGCCGACGCCGGGTTCACCGAGGTCGCCTTGGTGCAGATCGGCGGGGATGCGCAGGGGCCGTTTCTCGGCTGGGCCGAGAAGTCCCTGCTTCCGGCCCTCCGGGAGCTCTGAAAGCCCGGGAGCTCTGAAAGCAAGCCGGCGGCCCCGGATGTCGGCGGGTCCCGGGTCGCCCGCGGCTTGTCCGTGGCTAGGCCCTCAGCACTGCGCTGCCCCGGCCGGCTCAGGCCGCCAGGCTGCCTTGTCACGGGGCGGTGTCACAGGGGCGGTGGCACGTCGCTCTCGCGGCTTCCGCAGGTGGCCGAGCGGCTCAGCACCTCGGCCGGCTCAGCACCTCGGCGCTGACGACGCGGTGCCACCGGCTCAGGGTGCTGGCCTGCTCACGCGCACGCTCGGCCAGGCGGTCGAGCTGGTCCGGATCAAGGCGCGGGTCGTCGTCGGCGATGGCGCGAAGGGCGTGCCACAGCGCCGCCTTTCCCTCGACACCGGCGCGCAGCGCCTCCAACTCGACCAGGTCGCTGAGAGGGGACCGACGCAGCAGAGTGCCGTTCGGCTTCAGCCGGCCGACCCGCTCGCCGGCGAGACCGAGCCAGGTGCGGTAGCGGTGTACGGGCACGCCGAGTCGGTTCATGATGCGCACCAGGTCGTCGCGATCCCGTCGGACCTCCATGGCGAGGCCACGCAGGTCCGCCGCGCGCTGGCTGTCGGCGTGCGTGTCCGCCATCCGGCGCGCGAGCGCGGTACCGCCGAACGCGCCGGTGAGGTGGTCGTTGAGGTAGACGCCCAACGGTTCCTCCATCTGCTGTTTCGACATCACGATCTCCCAAGAATCGGAACTTCGCGGCCGACGGCACGAGGGGAGGAGTTGCTGCATGTCGTGCTGCTGGAGGAACCCGCCACTCGGCGCTGGCTCACCAGCGATACCAACGGCCGCGCGAGCCGCCGGCCCCAGCCCCGCGGAACACGAAACCCAGCAGCCACAGCACCAGCAGCACGACGGCTACCCACCACAGGATGTGGATGGCGAATCCGACACCGGCCAGGACCACCACCAGCAGAAGCACCAACAGCAGAGCAACCATGGTCATCGACCTCCTTGTGCTGCGGGTGCCCGGCTGCGCCGAACTCATGCGTGCCCCCTGAAGGGGCGCCGACCCCAGCCGCCGCGTCGTTGCCAGAGCCGCAGCGCGCCCGCCCGCCCGGACAAGATCTCGCCTGCGAGGCGCGGCAGAGGTGCGCCGGGCCTCCGCCGCGCTGGAGCGGATCGTGAAGACGCCTACGGTATCGGTGCCCCGGGGCGCGGCGAACGGGGCTCCCGGGTGAGCGGCTGTGGGTGGCGTCAGCGGGCGAACTTCTCGATGGCCGCCGGGGTGACGGGGGTGAAGAAGTTGACGAGATTGCCATCGGGGTCGCGGAACAGCAGCGACCGGTTGCCCCAGGGCATCGTGGTGGGCTCGGTGACGAAGTCCGTGACGAAGCCGGTCAGGTTCTGGTGAACGCGGTCCACGTCGTCGACGAGGAACTCGGTGATCACGCTGTGGTTGTCCGCTGGGCGGGCAGAGCCCGGGGCGAACAGCGGGACGGTGCGGGTGCTGCCGATCGCCAGGGTGGCGCCCGCGGTCCTGAGTTCGGCGAAGTCTTCGTTGGCCCACGTCGCCTGCGCCCCGGTGACTCGCTCGTAGAAGTCGACGAGGCGCGCTACGTCGCTGGTGATGATGCGGATCGAGACGAAGTCCATGGGAATCTCCTTGGCTGTGCTGAAGGCGTGCACGTCGCAGGCTAGGAGAAATAGTGGACAGAATCGGTCCTGTATCCGGGTTGGGCATGCGAACATGCCTCGCGGGCCGGGTGGCTCAGGTGCATCGGGACGGCGAGGAGTTCTCGGTGGTGACCGAGGACTGGCAGCGGGTGCGGGCGCGGCGGGTGCTGGTGACCACGGGACTGGTCGACGAGCTGCCGGACGTGCCCGGGTTGGCCGCGCGGTGGGGGCGCGACGTCCTGCACTGCGTGTACTGCCACGGCTGGGAGGTGCGTGACCGGGCGATCGGCGTCCTCGGCAGTTTCCACCAGGCGCTGCTGTTCCGGCAGCTGTCCGAGGACGTCACCCTGTTCCCGCACGGGGGAGCGGAGCTGACGGAGGAGCAGTGGGAGCAGTTGGCCGGGTTGGGCGTCGGGGTGGTCGAGGGGCAGGTCGGCGGCCTGGTCATCGACGAGGAGTAGGACCGGCTGACGGGGGTGCGTCTGGTGTCGGGTGTGACGGTGCCGGTTCAGGAACTGGTGGTGGCGCCGCGGTTCGTGGCACGGGCCGGGTTCCTCGACGGACTGGGCCTGACGGTGCAGGAGCACCCCATGGGACTCGGCGAGCAGGTGAAGGCGGACGGTTCTGGCTTCACCGGGGTCGCCGGGGTCTGGGCGGCGGGCAATGTCAGCGACGTGCTGGCCGGCGTTCCGCAGGCCATGGCGGCCGGGGTCGGGGCGGCGGTGGCGATCAACAGGAATCTGCTGCTGGACGACGCGGGCCGTGCGGCGGAGTCCCGTACTGCGGTCCCCGGCTCCGGCGCTTTCAGAGGGGGCATGGAGGCCGAGGTGTCGCGGCGGGTGCTGGGCACCCGTGTGCACGGGCTGGAGGGACTGCCGCACGAAGGCTGAGCGCCGTGGGCCGGTCGGCGGGAGGCGGGGATCAGGTGGTGCGGGGGTCTGGTGGTCAGGTGGTGCGGCGGGCCTTGAGGTGGGCCCGCTCTCCCTGGGCGCCGAACAGGATGAGGAGTTCCACGGTGCGCGCGTCGTCGGGGCCGAGCCAGTGCGGGACATGGGTGTCGAATTCAGCGGCTTCGCCGGGTTTGAGGATCACGGTCTCGTCGCCGAGCAGCAGGCGCAGGCGGCCTGCGAGGACGTAGACCCATTCGAAGCCCTCATGCGTGCTCAGGTGGGGTTCGCACCGCCACCGGCCCCGCCGGGGGAAAGGCCGTTGTGCGGGTGGTCAGGGACGCGATGGCGGGGTCGTGCGGCGCGTGCGGTTAATCGACGGTGGACGACGCGACACGGGAGCGCTCCGCAGAGCAGCGCGACATCACCGCTCCCACCCCGGACGTCCGGGCCAAGGCCGACGACAAGGATGAGGCCGACGACAGGGACGAGGACGGGGATGACGAGCCCCCGGCAGCCGACACCCAGGCACCCTGACCGCTGGCTGCCGCCCATCCGGCTGTCCCGGCGTCGACTGTGCGCCCGGGCCCCGCGAGAGCCTCGTGAGGCGACGGGTGCTTCCGGCGTGCCGTTGCTACGCCAGCGTGACGCCCTCGCTGTCCAGCAACTCGACCAGTTCGTCGCGGTGCAAGAAGGCGACGCCTTCGAGGAGATCGGGATGGCGCAGCAGGGCGCCGGCTTCGGCGTCGAAGGCGCCCGGGCTGGTCAGCCGCTCCAGGCCGCCGACGAGGCCGTGAGGACCGGCGGCGGTCGACGCTCGGCGGGCGCGGGCAGCGAGGGCGGGGTCAGCCAGCAGGCAGGCGGCCCAGCTGACAACGACCTCCTCGACCCAGGTCCGCCACGGCGCGTCCTCGGGTTCGTTGCCGGCGAGCCAGTCCAGCCGCCCCGATCCGCTGGGCGCGAGCACGTGCAGCAGCTGGGCGTCGAGGTCGGTGGGGTAGCGCAGGGCGGCCGCGAGGGTGGCGGCCTGCCGGGCCTGGGCCTCGGCCAGCGCGGCGTTGACCGGGCCCGGTGGCGGAGGGTATGCCGCCAGGAGCCAGCGTGTGCAGGCGGCTATGACAGCGGTGAGGTCGGTGGGCACGGCGATCGGTCCCTCGGGGCGGGCTCGCCGGCCTCCGGTAGATCGGTGGTGCGGCGGTGCGAGCTGCTGGATGCGAGGCCGCGCTGCCCCGCTCGTGGCCGCCAGTGTAGGCAGGCCCAGGCCACCGACGGCATGACGCCGGTCACTCGCCGCCGCTCGACCAGCCCATCAGTGAAAGGCTCCGTTGAAACGGGGAAGTTCACCTTGAGACGCGGTCGCTGCGAGGGACGCTTCAAGCGCGCATGTGGAAGGGCTCGGCGATGGACGGGGTCGAAGACCGTATCCACAAGCCCGGCACCGACCATGCTCGCCAGGGTGATCGCCCGTGCGCATGCCACTTGTCAGCGCCCGCACCGAACGGTCACTCGAATCGCCGTCGGCGAGTAGCGCGCGAATGAGCCCTGGCCGAGGCTGGGCGGAAGTCCGGGTCACCAGAGGGGTGCGGTGTCGATGTTCGATGCGAGCTTTGCGTTCCCGCCCTCCCTGCTGGACCCGGTGACCGGCGCCCGCGGCCGGATCGCCGTCATCGGCGCCGGTATGGCCGGCCTGGTGAGTGCGTACGAGCTGCAGCGGCGCGGCTTCGACGTCGTGGTCTACGAGCAGGCGAACCGGCCCGGCGGGCGGGTCCGCACCCACCGCTTCTGGGACGGCACCCACATCGACCTGGGCGCCATGCGCATCCCCGGCAACCACCACTGCGTGCTGCACTACGTCTCCCGGTTCCGCCTGGAGACCCGCCCGTTCGTCAACGCCAACCCGCGCGCCTACTACCACCTGCGCGGCCGGCGGGTGCGGGTACAGGACGTGGCGGCGCTGTTCCCCGCGTACGCGCTGCGCCCCGCCGAGCGGCAGGCCCCCGGGTCGCTGCTGGACCGGCTGCTCGGCGCGGTGTGGAGCACCCTGACCCCCGAGCAGCAGCACCGCACGCTGGCCGGACACTGGGACGACCCCGCGCTGGAGCGGCCCGCCTCCGTCTCGCTCTGGCAGTTCGTCCACGAGCACCTGTCCCAGGACGCCTGGGACCTCGCCGGCCACGCCAGTGGCCTCGCCCACTACGAGCAGTCCTCCCTGCTGGAGGTCCTGGTCGACTACTTCGGCCTGTTCCACCGCGGGCAGGTCGAGCTGGTGGACGGCCTGGACGCGCTGATCCGCGCCTTCGTCCACGCCCTGCGCCCCGGCAGCGTCCGGCTGTCCGCCCGGATCGACGAACTCGCCCTGACCCCGGACGGCGTCCGGCTGATCGGCGCCCGGCTCGGCGCCCCGCTGCACGACCGCGCCGACTACGTGGTGTGCTGCGTCCCGGCTCCCGCACTGGACCGGATCAGCGTCACCCCCGGCCTACCCCACCCGCAGCGGCACGCCGTGCGCGGCATCAGCTACGCCAGCAGCACCAAGACCGTGCTGCACCTCACCCGCCGCCGGTGGGAGCTGGCGGACGGCATCCACGGCGGCGGGAGCTTCACCGACCTGCCGATCCAACAGTGCTGGTACCCCTCGGACAACGCGGTGTGGGTCGAGGACGGCGTCAACGGCGGCCCCGGTCCGCACTGGGCCGCCCGCGACCCGCTGCGCTCGGCCGAACCGACCGCCCTGCTCGGCGCCTACCTGTGGGGCGCCAACGCCCGGCGCTTCACCGCGCTGCCGCCAGCCGACCGGGACGCCCTCGTCCTGGCCTGTCTGGAGCGGCTCCACCCCGGCATCACCGCGGACGTCGACGACATCCTGCACTGCGACTGGGACGTGCAGACCGGCATGGGCGGCGGTGCCTTCGCCCACCTCACGCCCGGCGAGCACACCCGCTACCTGTCCGTGCTCGGCGCCCCGCACCCGGTCGACGGCCCGCGGATCTTCTTCGCCGGCGAGCACCTGTCCGGCGCCCACGCCTGGTGCCAGGGCGCCGCCCGGTCCGCCCTGGACGCCGTGGGTGCCCTGCTCGACCGCGCCGGCCACCCCCGGATCGCCACCCGGGTGGGCACCGCGTGACGGACCGCGAGCTCACCCGCGCGGATCTCCGGGCCCCGTTCCGCCCGGCCCGCCGCGAGCAGGTCGGCATCGAGGTCGAGTGCGGCCTGGTCGACCCGGCCACCGGGCTGGCCGCCCGCTACTCCGGGGAGCGCGGCGTCCAGGCCGTCCTGGAGGCGGTGCTGGCCCGGTGGGGCGGTGAGCGGCAGGAGGACACCGGCCGGCTGACCGGGGTGCTGCGCCCGGACGGCAGCCAGATCACCCTGGAGCACGGCGGGCAGATCGAGTACTCCTCCGCGCCCGCCCCCGGCGTCGGCAAGGCGGTCGACGACCTGCGGGCGGCGCTGGAGCAACTCGCCGAACTGGCCGACCGCTTCGGCCTGGCCCTGCTGCCCGGCGGCTACCTGCCCTTCGACCGCCCGGCGGACATGGAGTGGGTGCCGATGACCAGGGGCGCCCTGATGCGGGAGCACTTCGCCGGGCTGGGCGAGTCGGGCAGCCGGGCCCGCAATGTCATGGCGCTGTCGCTGTCCACCCAGGTCACCCTGGACTACCTCTCTCCCGAGGACTTCACCCGCAAGCTGCGCACCCAGGTGGCCGCCGCACCGGTGGTCTCCGCCCTACTGGTCAACTCCCCACTCCAGGAGGGTCGTTCGGAGGGCCTGCTGTCCCACCGGTGCTGGTCCTGGCTGCGGATGGACCCGCGACGCAGCGGCGTGCTGCCGCCCGCGCTGCGGCCCGGCGTCACCGTGGACGACGTGATCGACTGGGCGCTGGACATCCCGCTGATCCACTACCGCGACCCGGCCGGCCGCTACCACCCGGCACCCGACCGCACCTTCGCCGAACTCCTCCGGCACGGCTACCCGGACGGCGGCAGGCCCACCCCCACCCATTGGAGCGCCCACCTGAACCAGCTCTGGACCGACACCAGGGTCCGCGGCACCCTCGAAATGCGCGGCGCGGACGGCCCGCCGCACCCCTTCTCCGCCGCCGTCCCCGCGCTGTGGGCCGGCCTCAGCTACCACCCCGGATCCCTCGCCGCCGCCTGGGACCTGCTCGGCCACTACACCCTCGCGCAGCACCGCGCCGCGCTCGCCGAACTGCCCGTCCGGGGCCTGGCCACCCGCCTCGGCGGCGACCCCGTCCGCCCGCTGGCCGCCGAACTGCTGCGCCTGGCCCGGACCGGCCTGTCCGCCCGCGTCGCGGCCGGCCTCGAACCGCCGCACGTCCCCGGCTACCTGGACCCGCTGGACGAGATCGTCGCCACCGGCCGCACCTTCGCCGAGCAGTGCCTGGGGCGCTGGCACGGCGAGTTCGGCCGGGACCCGGCCCGCTACGTCGCCGCCCACCGGGTCTGAGGCCGGCCGGGAAAGACCAAGGGCGGGCCAGCGGGTTTCCGTGCCGTTCAGCACCTCCTGCGGCAGGTGTGCGGGACCTCCACCGGCACCTGGACGAGGAGGACGACCGCACCGAGCACGAGGCACTGGCCTGGCCCGCACAGTGCCACACGGCCCGAAACGGGTCCGACCAGCCCAGCGCAGCGAGGCCGCACCAGGGCCACGATGGAAGTACGAGACGAGAAAGAAGAGCACGATGAGGACCAGGTTGCGGCCCCGCACCGGGGAGGGCATGGCGCTGCTCGGCGTCCTGCTCCTGATCGTTCTGGAGCTGGTCGCCCTCACCACCGCTCCGGCCGGGGACCGGGCGGTGATCGGCGGCACCCTGATCGGCGCCGGCACGGCGGCGTTCGTCATCGTCGCGGCCCTGCTGCACAGCCGACACAACCGTGAACGGCACGCCCGCCAGAGCCTGCCCCCAGTCACGGACAGTAACTGGTTCGACGGCCAAGCCCTGGAGGGATTCCCGATGGAAGCCGTCCGGCCCATGCTGCTGGGCCCGCACGCCCCCAGCCTGAACCGCCTCTACGCCGCCTGGGTACTCGCCACCCACGGCCATGACGCCGTCTGGATCATCCACCATCTCGACCTGCCCGCCGATGTCACCCACCTGCTTGTCGACGCCGCCCACCGGCAGAGCGCGGGGGCTGACCGGACCCGGGCCGGGTGAGCAGCGAGGCCACGTCCATCCCGTACGCCTGTTGAACCGGACGGAGTCCGTCACGTGATCACGGCCCTCGACCACATCCAGCTCGCACCGCCCGGCAGCGAGCCGCTCGTGGGCGCCTGCTGCGGCGCAGGCCGGCTGGGGTGGTGACTAGCCCGCTCGGGGTGCTTCGCCACCGCCTGCTCGTTGAGGACAGGCACACAGGTGTGAGCTCGGTTAGCTTCGGGGCGTGGACCGTGTCGTGTTGTTGTCCCGGTTGCTTCGTCGCCCGCTGGTGGGGCGCGGCGGTGAGGTGGTGGGCCGCCTCGCCGACGTGATCGTCCGCCTGCGCGGTCGCGACTACCCGCTGGTGACCGGCCTCGTCGCGCAGATCGAGAAGCGTGAGGTGTTCCTGCCCGCCGAGCAGGTGGCGGACTTCGACGGCGACCGTATCCGGCTCACCCGCGAGGTGGTGGACCTGCGCCCGTTCGAGCGGCGCGAGGGCGAGGTTCTGCTGCGCGCCGATGTACTCGGCCACCGGGTGATCGACGTCGCCGATGTCGAGCTCGTCAAGGCCCACGACATCGAGCTGCGCGAGCGGCCCGACGGCTGGGTGGTCGACCGCCTGGACACCCAGCCGCACCGGCCCCGCCTGTTCGCGCTCGGGGGAAGATCCGAGCCGCACTGGCGGGACTGGAAGGCGTTCGAACCGCTGATCGGCCACGCTCAGTCGGCCCGGGCACGCGGCCCGTTCGGGCGCCTGGGCCACCTCAAGGCGGCCGACCTGGCAGACCTGCTGGAGGACGCGAACCGTAGGGAATCCGACGAGATCCTGGAGACCGTCCACGCGGACCCCGAACTGGAGGCGGACGTCTTCGAAGAACTGGAACCCGATTCGCAGACCCGCCTGCTCGCCGAGCGGGGCGACGCCGAGATCGCGGCCGTCTTGACCCGGATGCACGCGGACGACGCCGCCGACGCCATCAACGACCTCCCGCAGCGCCGCCGCCAGCCGGTCCTGGACGCCCTGCCCGCCGGGCAGCGCACCAAGGTCCTCACGCTGATGGGCTTCAATCCCTCCAGCGCTGGCGGCCTGATGGCCCTCGACATCCTCACCGCGCCTCCGAGCGCCACCGTCGCCCGAGCCCTGGATCTGGTCCGCGCCGCCCAGACGCTGCAGCCCGAGGCGATCACCAGCGTCTATGTGGTCGAGGAGCCCGATCCCCGCCTGATCGGCACCGCCACCCTGGTGGCCCTGCTCCAGGCCGACCCGCATGCCGACCTCGACCAGATCATGGTCACCGACCCCGTCCGGGTGCTCCCGGACACCGACGTCGAGGACGTCGCCCTGCTGATGACCGACTACAACCTGCTCACCGTCCCCGTCGTCGACGAGCAGGACCGGATCCTCGGCGTCATCACCGTCGACGACATCCTGGAGACGGTCATCCCGGAGGACTGGCGACGCCGCGAGCCGGCCCCGCACCCGGCCCATCGCGTGGAGGAGACCCAGCCGGGCGGACGGCCCAACGACACGACGGGCCAGGGCGCATGACCGCCCCCCAGCAGCCGCCCGACCAACCCGGCCGACGGCAGGAGGGACAGCATCCGGCCCAGCCTCCGAAGGACGAGAAGCCCCCGAAACCCGAGGCCCGCCCTGAGCCGTCGCCCACCCCGAAGACCGCGCCCGCGCCCCGGCCCACGCCTCCTCCAACGACGCCGTCCCGTCCCAGCGCCGTCCTGGATGAGGCCCATCTCGGCGACATCGAGGGCGCCTTCGGACGGATTCCCCGCGAACACGCCGAGGAACGCCCCGGCCTCAAGGCCCGCCTGCTGACCCTGCTGGCCATCGTCGGGCCCGGCATTATCGTCATGGTCGGCGACAACGACGCCGGCGGCGTCTCCACCTACGCCCAGGCCGGCCAGAACCACGGCTACAGCCTGCTGTGGGTACTGCTGCTGCTCATCCCGGTGCTGATCGTCAATCAGGAGATGGTCGTCCGCCTCGGCGCGGTCACCGGCGTGGGCCATGCCCGGCTGATCAACGAACGGTTCGGCCGGTTCTGGGGCTGGTTCAGCGTCGGGGACCTCTTCATCCTCAACTTCCTCACCATCGTCACGGAGTTCATCGGCATCGCGCTCGCCGCCGACTTCCTCGGCGTTTCCAAGTACCTGGTCGTACCGATCTCCGCCCTGCTGCTGATCGCCGTCACCAGCAGCGGCTCCTTCCGCCGCTGGGAACGAGCGATGTTCGCCCTCATCGCGGTCAGCCTGCTGCTCATCCCGCTCACCCTCATGTCACAGCCCCAATGGGGCCGCGCTGCGCACGACTTCGTCGTCCCGAGCATTCAGGGTGGTATCACCAGCGACGCCGTCCTGCTGATCATCGCGATCGTCGGCACCACCGTCGCCCCTTGGCAACTGTTCTTCCAGCAGTCCAACGTCATCGACAAACGCATCACCCCGCGCTTCATCGGCTACGAACGCGCCGACACCGTCATCGGCTCCATCGTGGTCGTCGTCGGAGCGGCAGCCCTGGTCATCATCGCCGACTACGCGGTCCGGGGTACTCCGTTCGAAGGGCACTTCACCGACGCCGGCGGCATCGCCCAGGCTCTCGACCAGCACAGCCACGCCATGGCGGTGATGTTCGCCATCGTCCTCATGGACGCCAGCATCATCGGCGCCGCCGCCGTCACCCTCGCCACCAGCTACGCCTTCGGCGACGTCTTCAACCTCCGCCACTCCCTGCACCGCGGCTTCGGCGAGGCCAAGCAGTTCTACGCCTCCTACAGCCTCATGGTGCTGGTCGCCGCCGCCATCGTCCTTATCCCCGGCGCACCACTCGGCGTCATCACCGAAGCCGTCCAGGCCCTCGCCGGCCTCCTCCTGCCCTCCGCCAGCGTCTTCCTGCTGCTGCTCTGCAACGACCCCGAGGTCCTTGGCCCCTGGGTCAACCCGCGCTGGCTCAACCTGCTCGCCACCGTCATCATCGCCGTCCTGCTGCTGCTTTCCGGCACGTTGATGGTTGCCACGCTCTTCCCGTCCGTCGACATCAAGGGCCTCACCATCTGGCTGGCCGGAATCCTGGTCGCGGGCCTGCTCGCGGCGGCGATCGGCCTGCGGATCGCCCAGCGCCGCAGGGGCACGGCAAGGCCGGCGCCACACGTGATGCCGCACGCCGAGAAGCTGGCCTGGCGCATGCCACCACTGGCCCTGCTCAAGCCCGTCCAGTGGTCACCGGGCCTACGCCTCGGCATGCTCGCGCTGCGCGGTTACCTCGTCCTGAGCGCCGTCCTGCTCCTCGTCAAAGCCATCCGCCTCAGCGGAGGCTGACCGACCCCGGACCCCCGGGCCACCCCGTCGAAAGGTCAACAGGACGCGGTCCGCGCGTGGATCAGGAGGCCATGAGAACGGCCGGCGTCGGCACGGCGTCCCCGCCGAACCGGCGCCAGCCGCAAGCACCTGCCCGTCGTGCCCGGTGGGGGAGCGCCACCACGTCCACCGCGGCGGCGTAGTCGGTCTTCTCCACGGTCGCGTCCGCGCCGTCCCAGGAGGCGGTGAAGGAGCCGGGCGCGGGCGGGGCGAAGCTGAGCAGCAGCACCGCGGGAACGGTCAGCAGCAGACGATCCCAACGCTGGGGTGGCGCTCGTGCTCATGGTCGTGCGATTCGGCGGGACGGTTCGAGCCGGACTGCGTTGCGCTCGGCGTCGCGCCCGAAGCGTATGGCGGGGCCCCTTCGTGGCCGACCAGTCCAGGCTGCCTGCTCTGGTCGGCGGGATGACCCATGTCAGGCCCGGCAGGCGCGGCCAGGGGTGCCCGGGGCGAGAGGCGGCGATGCTTCGTCCCCCGGGCACCAGCCGTATCCGGTTCAGGATTTGCCGCGGCCGGTGACGAAGTCGCGGGCCCGGTCTACCAGGCCGGCGCCCGGGGCGAGCAGTTTGCTGGCCAGCGGGGTGCTCGGCGCCGAGGGGTGCGGGCGGGTGGGCGCCATGGACTTGGCCCGGCGGATCCTGTCGCCGAGGTCGTCCAGCTGCTCGGCCGTACAGGCCTGGGCCAGCTTGGGGAAGAGGTTGTTCTCCTCGTCCTGGACGTGGGCGGCGACCTCGTTCATCAGCTGCTGGAGCATCGGGTTCATCTGCTGGTCGTCGGTGTCCATCTTCTCCAGCTGCTTGAGGAGCTTCTCGACGCGGCCGTGGTCGGCGATCTCCTTGTCCGCGAGTTCGTCGCCGCCCTGGATGTGTTCGCGTACCGCCGGGTAGAGGTACTGCTCTTCTGCGACCGAGTGCCGCACCAGCTCGATGGTGACCTCGTCCACCATGTCCCGCAGCTGCTGCCCGCCGCCGGTCATCGCCTGGATCCGGGCGAACATCTTCTCCACCTCGCGGTGGTCGGTCATCAGCTCCTGGATCACATTGCCGCCGTGCCCCATCGCGTCTCCACCTTTCATCGTGTGTGTCCCGGGTCGGTCCCGGTCCGGCCGGCAGTGATCCCCGCGAAGACGAGCACAAGTGAGCGGGAGGGGCGGTCCTCACCCGATCGGCGACGGTGACGACCCCCGCCGGGCGTACCCGTGCGGCAGGGAGCCGCGTCGAGCCCTACGTTCGGGGCAAGCGCCGTGGCGCACCCCATCAATCGAGGAGAAGACCATGCCCGCCGGTTCGAGCAAGAAGCGTGAACGCCAGTACGAGCACATCAAGGACAGCGCCCTGGACCGCGGCGAGAGCGAGAGGCGGGCCAAGGAGATCGCCGCGCGCACCGTGAACAAGGAACGCGCCCGCCACGGCGAGTCGAAGACCGCCAGCCGCTCCTCCCTCCACGACACGTCCTCCCGGCGCGGCGGGCGGCGCTCGCACCCCGTCTCCCAGGGCCCGACGAAGGAGCAGCTGTACAACGAGGCCAAGAGGCGCAACATCCACGGCCGCTCCACGATGAACAAGAAGGAACTCGCCAACGCGCTCGGCCACTGACACCGCGAGGGCGGCCCAGCCGAAGGCTTCGTCCAGTCGGTGAGGGCAGGTCAAGCCGGTTCGCGGGCCAGGGCGCCCTGGCCCGCGTGCGGTGTCTCCTGTGTGCGGCCGGGCCGGTCATTCGGAGCGCCGCAGGCCTCCAGTTCCGGGGCCTTCTCTTGATCCATGGGCTACGCGCTCCCGTTGTCCTGGGAGGGGGAACGCGGTGGCTGGACCGCCACCCCGTCGCATACGCGCGGCTCAGCCGCGGAATCAGGAGAGCAGGGCGCGGACGGCGTCCTCGACCGGGCCGTGCGTGGCGACCGGTGCGCCGTCCGCGCCGAGCTCACCGAGGGCAGGGGCGATCGTGGCCCCTTCGTCGAGGAGTGCGATGAGCCGCGGATCGACGTACGAGGCGCGGCGTACGGCCGGGGTGCTGCCCAGGTAGTTCGCCACCTCGCGGACGACTCCGGCCTCGGCCTGCTCGCGCGCAGCCTGCGAGCCGCCGGCCACCGACCGACGCGACGGTCACCGCGGTGCGGGTGTGTCCCACGTCGCGATGTGCGGAACGGACATGTCGGCTGCACGTCGCAGCAGCAGACGCCGGCCCGGGGCCCGCCGAAGCGACCGCTTCAGCCGGCCCGAGGCTTCGGCCCGGCGGCCGGCGGGCTCAGTGCGCCCGGGCCGGGAAGCGTTCCCAGACCCGGTGCGTGCCCAGCTGCCCCACCAGGGCCGCGACGGCCCGCGCGGCGTCGGTCTCGGTGAACACGCCGGGTGCCTGCGGGTCGACCCCCGCAGCGGCCCACAGCGCGCGGGCGTCCGCGAGGCCGGCGATCGGCTTGGCGTGCCGGTAGGCCTCGTTGACCAGCAGGACGATCCGGGAGTCGATTGCCGGCTGCCCGCCCGCGACGGCGCCGGACTTGGCGTCACGCGCGCCGCGGTCGTCGGCCCCGGGGGCGGGAGCGTCGGCCACCAGCAGCGCGTCGAACTCGACGGACCGGGCGGCGCCGAAGGTCCGCTGAACGGCGAGACCCTCGGCCAGCGGGGCGCCGGTGGGTCCGATGACCAGCGGCAACAGCCCTGCGGCCAGGGCGGCTTCACGCATCTCGCGCGCCGCGCCGGGGTCGCTGCCGGTGCCGGCGATGATGCCGAGCACGCGGCCGGTCGCCGGCCAGCGCTGCCCCAGCTGGGACAGGGCCGCACTGGCGGTGACGTCGGCGTGCGCCTTGGCGGTCGGTGCGGGCAGGCCCAGGCCGGTGGCGACCTCGCGGCACAGCCCGTCGTCGACCCGCGCCAGCACGGCCAGCACGCGCTCCTTGATCGCCTGCTCGTACACCTTCGACAACTCGAAGGTGTAGGCGGCGATGACGTGCTCGCGCTCCACCGGGCTCAGGCTCAGCCAGAACAGGCGGGGCTGGCTGAAGTGGTCGTCGAACGAGGCGGGCGCCTCACGTACCTTGGCGCTCGCGGCGATCGGGGTCGGGTACTCCACGAGGGCGTGCTCCGCGGTTTTGGCGAAGAACGGGCAGCCGCCGTCCAGCGAGTTCGGCTTGTACGGTGCGACGCCGCTGTGGACGGCGTCCTGGTGGAATCCGTCGCGGAGCATGTCGTTGACCGGGGCATGGGTGCGGTTGATCGGGATCTGTGCGAAGTTCGGCCCGCCCAGGCGGGTGATCTGGGTGTCGAGGTAGGAGAAGAGCCGGCCGGAGAGCAGGGGGTCGTCGGTGATGTCGACGCCGGGAACGAGGTGGCCGGGGTGGAAGGCGACCTGCTCGGTCTCGGCGAAGTAGTTGGTGGGGTTGGCGTTGAGCGTCATCAGGCCGATCGGCTGGACGGGGGCGAGCTCCTCGGGGACGATCTTGGTCGGGTCGAGCAGGTCGATGCCCTCGAAGGCCTGGTCCGGGGTGTCGGGGAAGGTCTGGATGCCGAGTTCCCACTGCGGGAAGTTGCCCGCCTCGATGGCATCGGCGAGGTCGCGCCGGTGGAAGTCCGGGTCCATGCCGCCGATCAGCTGGGCTTCCTCCCAGACGAGGGAGTGCACGCCGAGCTTGGGCTTCCAGTGGAACTTGACCAAGGTGCTCACACCGTCGGCGTTGACCAGGCGGAAGGTGTGGATCCCGAAGCCCTCCATCATCCGGTAGGAGCGCGGGATGCCCCGGTCGGACATGTTCCACAGGGTGTGGTGGGTGGCCTCGGTGTGCAGCGACACGAAGTCCCAGAACGTGTCGTGCGCGCTCTGCGCCTGCGGGATCTCCCGGTCCGGGTGCGGCTTGCCCGCGTGGATGACGTCCGGGAACTTGATCGCGTCCTGGATGAAGAACACCGGGATGTTGTTGCCGACCAGGTCGAACACCCCCTGGGCGGTGTAGAACTTGGTGGCGAACCCGCGGGTGTCACGCACCGTGTCCGCCGAACCGCGCGACCCCAGCACGGTGGAGAACCGCACGAACACCGGCGTCTCGACGTCCTCGGCCAGGAACGCCGCCTTGCAGACGCCGGCCGCGGTGCCGTAGCCGCGGAACACACCGTGCGCTGCGGCGCCGCGCGCGTGCACCACCCGCTCGGGGATCCGCTCGTGGTCGAAATGGGTGATCTTCTCGCGCAGGTGATGGTCCTGCAATAGCACGGGGCCGCGTGGTCCGGCCTTCAGCGAGTGATCGGAGTCCGGCAGTCGCACACCCTGGGCGGTGGTGAGGTAGCCGCCGTTCTGCGCCGCCGCGTCCGCGGGGGCGCCGGTGTCGCGGCCGGTGGGCGACAGCGGGAGGGGCGCCTGCTGGTCCGGCTTCGCGGCCAGCGGAGCTTTCGGCTCGGTCGGCTCCGCCAGCTGCGGGGACTCGCTGCTCGGCGCACCGGGCACTCGGGCCGACGGCCGGTCGTCATCGCGTACCACCTCCGTGACGGCGTCCAAGATCTTCTTCACGGGGCCCGGCTGTTTGTCGTCCATCAGTCCTCCGGTGTCGGGTGGGGCACGTGAGGGCGCGAGTCGCCGAACCGGCGCCCCACACCCGCTGATGCTGTACGAACGACTATCCCGGTGGGAGGCACCCGGCCCGGCTCGACACACCCCGCGCCCGGCGAGCGGCGATCAACAGCCGTCTGCCCCCGCCCTGGGGGAGCATGCCCTGCGCTTCGCGGCCGCCGAGGCCGTCCCGCCATCAGGGTGTGGTCGGGGCCGGCGCGGGAAGGCGCTGAAGCATGGCCAGGGAACTGAAGGAGATCGAACGCAAGTACGACGGGCTCGCACTGCCGCCGACGGACCTGGAGGACCTGCCCGGCGTGGCGGCAATCCGCCGTGCCGAGCCGCAGGACCTCGACGCCGTCTACTACGACACCCCGGACCTGCGTCTTCTGCTCCGAAGGATCACGGCTCGCCGCAGAAGCGGCGGCAGCGACGCCGGCTGGCACGTCAAGCTGCCGCTCGACGCCGACTCGCGGCGGGAAGTGCACCTCCCTCTCGGCCCAGGAGACCCACACGAGGTGCCTGCGCAGTTCGTCTACCGGCTCGCGGCCTTCACGCGCGGCGCGCCGCTCCTCCCCGTGGCCCAGCTACGCACCCACCGGTCCCGGCGGCAGCTGCTCGACGACAAGGGCCGGATACTGGCGGAGGTCACCGAGGACCGGGTGGCAGCCCAGGCATTCGACCCCGCGCCGGCGCCAAGCGCCCCCGGCCGGCGGGGGAGGAGCGTGCCCTCGACCGCTGCGGACTCGGCCGGCGGCGCCACGGTGCGGGCCAGCGGATGGACCGAGTTCGAAGTCGAGCTGAAGCACGGCACGCGGTCGCTGCTCGATGGCATCGACGCCGTGTTCGCCGCAGCGGGCCTCACCCGCTCCCCGTGGCCGTCCAAGCTCGCCCACGCACTCGGCTCCACCTGCACCGCCCAGGCCGGACCCACCGCGCCACGGGACACGGGCGAGGCACGAACCGCCGGCGAACTCGTCATGCGCGGCATCCGGACCCAGTACGAGAGGCTGCTGGAGGTGGACGGGGCGGTGCGCTGCGGGGAGGAGGACTCCGTGCATCAGATGCGGATCACGGCGCGTCGGCTGCGGAGCCTGCTGAAGGCTCACCGACGGTTGCTCGACACTCGCCGGTCCACACCGCTGGCCGATCAACTGCGCTGGCTCGCAAGGCTTCTGGGTGAAGCCCGCGACCAGGAGGTACTCGCCGGCCAGCTGACGGACGCCTTGGACTCCGTCCCTGCAGCCATGCGCGAGGGCGCCCTGCGGGCCCGGATCACCGAACGCTACGCCCGCGGCTACCAGGCCGCCTGGCAGCGGGCGGTCGACGAACTCGACGGAGCCCGGTACTTCACCCTGCTCGACGACCTCGAGGACTTCCTCGCGCACCCGCCACTGCGACGCCGGGCCCGCCGCGACGTCGGCGACTACCTGGCCGGCGCCCTGCGGCGCGAGCAGCGCCGGACTCTGCACCGACTCGACACGGCGCTCGGCACGCCGGCCGGCCCCCCACAGGACGAGGCACTGCACAGCGCCCGCAAGGCCGCCAAGCGCGCCCGCTACACCGCCGAGTGCGCGCAGCCGGCCGCCGGCCGGACCACCGCGAAGCGCCTGGCCACGTACGCGGCCCGGATGAAGAAGCTGCACAAGGTACTGGGCAACCAGCACGACAGCGTGGTGGCCCGCCGAACTCTGGTCGACCTCGGCGCGCAGGCGGACGCCGACCGTCGGCACGTGTTCGCCTACGGCGTGCTCTACGAGGTACAACGGCGCGCCGGCGACGACGCCCTGGCGCGCCTGCCCCGACTGCGCCGGCGCGTCGAGAAGTCACGGTGATCGATACCGGGCGCGGGTCGGCTCGCACGCCTGCGGCGGGGCGCCCGGCTGCCGTACGCGGCACGACGACGTGCCGGCGGCTCACTCCTGGCAGCGGCGTCCGTCGGCGTAGGCGCCGACGCCGAGAAACCCGGTCCTGCCGTGCTCGAAGACAGTTCGGGCCGTCACCACGGCCCCAGCCCGCGCACGCCGTAGCGGCCCGGCGGTCGTACCTGTCTCGGGCCGACGGGCCGCTACGGCTGGGGGTGGCGCCTCAGGCCTGGGTGACCAGGTCCAGGTAGGCGTCGTGCCAGAGGTCCTCGTCGCCGTCCGGCAGGAGCAGCACGCGGTCCGGGCGCAGCGCCTCGATGGCGCCCGGGTCGTGGGTGACCATCACGATCGCCCCCGGGTAGGTGCCGACCGCGGCCAGCACGTCCGCCCGGGACGCCGGGTCGAGGTTGTTGGTCGGCTCGTCCAGCAGCAGCACATTGGCGCCGGAGTGGACCAGGCCGGCCAGCGCCAGCCGGGTCTTCTCGCCGCCGGACAGCACGCCGGCCGGCTTGTCGGCGTCGTCGCCGCGGAACAGGAACGCGCCGAGGACGGTCCGCAGCTCACCGTCGGTCAGGTCGGGCGCGGCGGCGGCCAGGTTGTCCCGGACGCTGCGCGCCGGGTCCAGGGTGTCGTGCTCCTGGGCGAAGTAGCCGATCCGCAGGCCGGTGCCGGGGACGACCCGGCCGGAGTCCGGTCGCTCGTGGCCGGCCAGGACGCGCAGCAGGGTGGTCTTGCCGGCGCCGTTGAGGCCGAGCACGACCAGCCGGGCGCCGCGGTCGACGGCGAGGTCCAGGCCGGTCAGCACCGTCCGGTCGCCGTAGGCCTTGGTGAGGCCGACCGCGCCGAGCGGCATCCGGCCGCAGGGCGCGGGCTCGGGCAGCCGGATGCGGGCGGTGCGCTCGGCCTGCCGGACGGGTTCCAGCTCGGCGAGCATCCGGTCGGCGCGGCGGGCCATGCTGCGGGCGGTGGTCGCGGTCGCGACGTGGGACCGCATCCGGTCGGCCTGGGCGTGCAGCGCGGCGGCCTTGCGTTCGGCGTTGGCCCGTTCCCGGGTGCGGCGGCGCTCGTCGGCCGCGCGCTGGTCCAGGTAGGCCTGCCAGCCGGTGTTGTGGACGTCGATCGCGGCGCGCTGCGGGTCCAGGTGGAAGACCCGGTTGACGGTCTCCGCGAGCAGGCCGAGGTCGTGGCTGATCAGCACCAGCCCGCCCTGGTGGGCGGCGAGGAAGCCGCGAAGCCAGGCGACCGAGTCGGCGTCCAGATGGTTGGTCGGCTCGTCCAGCAGCAGGGTGCCGTGGTCGGCGAACAGGATGCGGGCCAGCTCGGCCCGGCGCCGCTGACCGCCGGAGAGCGTGCCGACGGCGGAGTCCATCACCCGGGCGGGCAGCCCGAGCCCGGCCGCGACCCGGGCGGCCTCGGCCTCCGCCGCGTAGCCGCCGCGGGCCTGGAACTCGGCGTCGGCGCGCGCGTAGGCGTCCATCGCCCGGCGTTCCTCGGCGGGGGAGGCGGCCCGCGCCATCGCCTGCTCGGCGGTGCGCAGCGCGCGTACGGCGGCGTCCAGGCCGCGGGCGGACAGGATGCGGTCGGTGACGGTGACGGCCGGGTCGGCGGCGCGGGAGTCCTGCGGGAGGTAGCCGACCGGGCCGGTCCGGGTGACGGTGCCGGCGGCGGGCGGCAGCTGCCCGGCGAGCGTGGCGAGCAGGGTGGTCTTGCCGGCGCCGTTGCGGCCGACCAGGCCGATCCGGTCGCCGGGGGCGATGTGCAGGGTGACGTCGGACAGCAGCAGGCGGGCGCCGACGCGCAGGTCGACACCACGGGTGGTGATCATGGGATAACGCTCCGAAACAGCTAGCGGACACACGGGTGGCGTGGAGGCGGGTCCGTCAGCTAGGAGATTCGGGGCGTAGACATGTGGGTCAGAGTAGCGGCCGGTCGGAACGGACGCATGCGAATTCACGGACGCATCCGACACGCAGCCGGGGTGACGGATGCATCCGAAGCGATGGACGCAGCCGGGGTGACGGATGCATCCGACGCGATGGACGCATCGGAGGTGACGGGCGCGCTCGGACGCACCTGAGTGCGCCCGGGCGCGCCCGGTCGGCCGCGGCGGCCGTCAGCCGCGCAGCACGGCGGCCACCACCGAGGGGTGGAACAGCCGGGTCGGCGGCGCCACCAGGGACAGCACCTCGTGGAACGCCGCCGTGACCTCGGGGTTGTGGGTGGCGCCCCGCAGCACCTTGTCCAGGTAGCGGTGCTGCAGCCGGACCAGCGCGCCGGAAGGGCCGCCGGTGGTGGCGGTGAAGCGGACGTCCTCGGCGCTGGACATCATCCACGCCGTCTTGGACACCGCGGCGACCTCCCGCCGGGCGTCGCGGGCCGTGGCGTGTCCGACGCCGCCGTGCCGCGCGGCGGTGCGGCGCAGCACCTGGGCGCAGAACAGCGAGACGGTCACGCCCTGGCCGTACACCGGGTTGAAGGTGCTCGCCGCGTCGCCGACCACCACCAGGCCCTCGGGGGCGCTGCGTTCGTAGTGCCGTCGTACGCCCGGGCCGGGGAGGAAGCCGCGCACCTCGCCCGCCGGTTCGGCCTCCCGCAGCATCTCCCGCAGGGCCGGGTCGCGCAGTTGCGACAGGTGCTTGGTGAAGCCCTCGGCGCCGGGCTCGGGTTCGGCGCCGCGCATTCCGGCCAGGCTGACGATCCAGCGGTCTCCCTCCACCGGCAGCAGGACGCCCATCCGCGGCTTGTCCGGGGCCTTGGTCTGGAGGTAGATCGCCTGGTAGCCGAGGTTGACACCGGGCGGACGGTTGAACAGCCGGGAGGTGTAGGCGACACCGGCGTCCACCCGCTCCTCGGGCACCGCGCGGCAGCCCAGTTCGGTGAGCCACTTCGGCACGGAGGTCGAGCGGCCGGACGCGTCGATCACCAACTCCGCCGGGATGTCGCGGACTTCGCCGCGTCCCGAGCCGTGCCCCGAGCTGCTCTCCGAGCTGGGCTCCGAGCCGTCCTCCGGGCCCCGCCCCGAGCCGCGCGTGCGGACCTTCACCCCGGTCACCGCCTGCCCCGAGCTGAGCAGGTCGACCACGTCGGTGCCCTCCAGGAACTCGATCGACGGCTCGGTGCGGACCCGGTCCAGCACCAGTTTGTCCAGCACCGGTCGGGTGCAGGAGAGGAAGGCCATCCGGGCCGGGTAGTCGACCATCCACCCGGCCGAGCTGAGCCACCTGAGGTCGCCCGAGGTGGACACCCGGTGCGCCCCCGCGGCCGCCAGCTCCTGGTTGATGCCGGGCATCAGCTCCTCCAGCGCCCGGTGGCCCGCCTCCAGCACCAGGTGCGCGTGCCGGCCCTGCGGCACCCCGGACCGGAACACCGGCTCGTCCGGGTAGCGGTCCCGCTCCACCACGACGATCCGCTCGGCGAAGCCCCGCAACGCCCAGGCCGCCACCACACCGGCCAGTCCGCCGCCGATCACCACCGCCGTGCCCCGCCCGGGGGTCGTCTCCGAAGAAGTCATGCGACGTAGCGTAGTGGTGACGGCGCCGGTCCGTAATCGGTCCAGCTGGGCGAACCCGCCGCGGGGAAGCGCCCGTTGACGTCGCTCCGGGTCCCACCGCGCCCGTCGGTCGGCCCGCCCCAGGTTGTCCGTGGTCCGCACGCGGCGTGACTGGCTCTGGCCCCCTGGCGGGCCCCCCACGCTAAGGAAGTGTCAAGAACGCCGTCGAGCGGTGTCAAGGAGGCGTCAGGAAACGTCTCATCGCCGGTGGTGCGGCATTAGCGTCGCGCGGCGGAGAGAAACGGTTCCGCGTTCGGGTCCCACCGGGAGCCCCGGCGGACCGTGTCACGGGGGAAAGGAACGTGCGGTCATGACCACCTCGACAGCGGGCAGGGCGACCACCTCGGAGGAGGAGACCGACGGAGGGGACGACGGTCCCGCGCCGGCCGGACCGGGCATTCCGCCCGGCCCCCTGGCCCGGTTCGGCCGGGGCTTCCGGACGGTCGGCAGCCGCTCCTACTGGACCACCCCGCGCCTGGTCCGCGGCCTCACCGCGCTGAGCCTGGCCGCGCTGATCGGCCTCGGCGCCACCGCCACCGCCGTGCTCGGCGGCGCCCGCGACGGCACCGACACCATCGGCCACCAGGCCGCCCCGCAGGCCACCCGCGCCGCCGACCTCTACTTCGCGCTCAGCGACATGGACGCCCAGGCCGCCAACCTGCTGCTGGTCGGCGACGACCAGGACTACGCCACGCTGCGCAAGCAGACCCTGGACACCTACGAGCAGCGCCGCAACCAGGCCGACGACGACCTCCAGCGGGCCGCCCAGTCCGCCGCCGGCGACCCGTCCGGGCAGCGCGCCGTCCAGCTGGTGCTCGGCCGGCTCGGCAGCTACGAGGCCCTGGTGGCCCGCGCCCAGCTGCTGGAGGAGCAGGCGAAGGCCCCGGCTGGCCAGCCTTCGCCCGCCGCCCTGGACGCCTACCGGCAGGCCTCCGACCTGCTGCGCAGCCAGCTGCTGCCCGCCGCGGACCAGGTCACCGCCGCCAACGAGGCGACCGTCGACCACGTCTACGCCCAGCAGCGCGGCGCCCTCGACAGCGGCTGGTGGTGGCTGTTCGTGGTCGGCCTGCTCGCCCTCGCGGCGCTGTTCGGGCTCCAGCGCGCGCTGGCCGTGCGCTACCGCCGGGTGATCAACCCGGCGCTGGCGGCCGTCACCCTGCTGACCGGCGTGGTGCTGGTGACCGGTCTGACCCTGGTCGGCCGCACCGAGGACCACCTGGTGACCGCCAAGAGCAACGCCTACGACTCGGTGATAGCGCTCAGCCGGGCCCGCGCCGTCGCGTACGACATGAACGCCGACGAGAGCCGCTACCTGATCGACCCGGGCCGCGCGGCCGTCTGGGAGCAGGCCTACCTGGACCAGAGCCAGGCGATCGCCCACTTCGACGGCGTGACCCTGTCGAGCTACCGCACCCGGGTGCAGGACGCCGCCGACCGGCACCGGGCGGACCACTCCGTCGTGCCCTTCGGCGGCTTCCTGGGCAGCGAGCTGCACAACATCACCTTCCCCGGTGAACAGGACGCCGCCGACCGGGTCCTGGGGGCCTTCCAGGAGTACCAGGCGATCGACCACCGGATGCGCGACCTGCGCGCCGCGGGGCAGCTCAAGGACGCGATCACGCTCAACACCGGGCTCGCCAAGGGTCAGTCCAACTACCAGTTCGAGCAGTTGAGCACGGCCATGGGGGACACCATCACGGTCAACCAGACGGCGATGGACTCGGCACTCGCGGCGACCGACGGCGACCTCGACGGCACCACGGCGGCCCTGGGCGGGGTCGCCCTGCTGGCGGCGCTGGGCCTGACCGCGCTGGGGGTGCGGCCCCGGCTGCGTGAGTACCGCTAGCACGGAGCGCGGAGCGGCGCCCGGGCGGGCCGGTGACCGGCGGGTCCGGTGAGGAGCAGGCCCGGTGACTGGCGGGTCCGGTGAGGAGCAGGCCCGGTGACTGGCGGGTCCGGTGAGTGGGAGGCCGGAATCCGGGAAGCCGGAGGCGGGGGCCCGGTGGCGATCGGCGGATCGTCACCGGGCCCCCGCCGTCCGCCTCCCCGGCGGAAGTCACCGGGCACGTCCTCAACGGTGTGCCGGATTGACAAACACCCTTGCCGTCCCGGCGAATAGCAGGCATGGCCGACGAAGAGTCCGAGAACGTCCTCACCACGGTGGGCCCCCGGCTGCGCGCCCTGCGCCGGGAGCGCGGCACCACGCTCGCCAAACTGGCCGCCGCGACGGGCATTTCACTCAGCACGCTGTCCCGGCTGGAGTCCGGGCAGCGCAAGCCGACCCTGGAACTGCTGCTGCCGCTGGCCCGGGAGTACCGGGTGCAGCTGGACGAACTGGTCGGCGCCCCGGCCACCGGCGACCCGCGGATCCACCCGCGCCCGGTGACCAGGAACGGCCAGACCATCGTGCCGCTCACCCGCCACCTCGGCGGCCTGCACGCGTACAAGCACATCGTGCCGCCCGGCCGGAACAGCGGTCCCGAGCTGGAGTTGAAGGTCCACGAGGGCTACGAGTGGCTGTACGTGCTGTCCGGGCGGCTGCGGCTGGTGCTCGGCCCGCACGACCTGGAGCTGACGGCCGGTGAGGCCGCCGAGTTCGACACCCGGACCCCGCACGCCTTCGGCAACGCCGGTCCGCAGCCGGTGGAGTTCCTCAGTCTGTTCGGCCCGCAGGGGGAGCGGATCCACATCAGGGCGCGCCCGGGAACCTCTGTTCGGTAGGTTCGTTCCCTGACAGGGGGTCTCCGCTTAGGGCTCCCACCAGGCCATCGGGAGGGGCCGATCACATGAGTGTGCAGCAGAGCACGGAGTCCGGCGAGAGCGGCGGATCCGAGGAGAGGCCGGGGACCGGGCCGGAGGGGGCGGCGGAGGCCGGCGCGACGCCCGAGGCGGCCGCGAAGGGCGGGTCGTCGGAGACGCCCGAGCCCTCCGAAGCGCCCGGGTCGCCCGAGGCACCCGCGAAGCCGGCGCGCAAGAAGCGCCCGTTCTGGCAGGAGCTGCCGATCCTGCTGGTGATCGCCCTGCTGCTCTCGCTCGGCATCAAGACCTTCTTCGTGCAGGCCTTCTCGATCCCCTCCGGCTCGATGGAGAACACCCTCCAGATCGGCGACCGGGTGCTCGTGGACAAACTCACCCCGTGGTTCGGCGCCGAGCCGGAGCGCGGCGAGGTGGTGGTCTTCCACGATCCGGGCGGCTGGCTGGAGGACGGGCCGACGACCAGCTCCGGCGGCGTCATGAGCACCGTCCAGAAGGCGCTGAGCACCGTCGGCCTGATGCCCTCGGCGGACGAGAAGGACCTGATCAAGCGGGTGATCGCGGTCGGCGGGGACACCGTCGAGTGCAACGCGGGCAGCCCGGTCAAGGTGAACGGCGTGGCGCTGGACGAGCCGTACGTGTTCCCCGGGGCGGCGCCCTGCGACAACGACCCGGTCGGCACCGTCACCGTGCCCAAGGGCAAGCTCTGGGTGATGGGCGACCACCGCAACAACTCCCGGGACTCCCGCCCGCACCACATCCTCACCGGGGACGGCTTCGTACCGGTGGACGACGTGGTCGGCCGGGCCTTCGTGGTGGCCTGGCCGCTCTCGAACTGGTCGACCCTGCCCGTCCCGGACACCTTCGACAAGGTGCCCTCCAGGGCGGCGGGCACCCCGTCGGAGACGCCTCCGGCACCGGCGGCGCTCGCCTTCGCGGGGGTCATGCCGATCGCGCTGTGGCGGCGCCGGCGGTCGCGGCGCGCCGCGGACTGAGCCGGACGGTTTCGCCGGAACTCCGGTCGCCGTGTGCTACACGGCTGTAGAGTTCCGGCGCCGGGCCGCGGTGCCGGGTGCGGTCGGGCCGGGCGGATCGGTCGGGCCGCCGGGCCGGTGGGGCCGGTTGGGCCGATGGGGCCGGTCGGGCTGGGAGACGTCGGAGGCGTCGGGAGGCGGAGCCGTGGTGGAGCATCCGGGCGGGCCGCCGGTGCCGACGACGGAACCGGCCGACTCCGAGGTCCGGTGGGTCTACCAGCCGGTCGAGGTCGACGCCGGCGACGGCGCCTGGGCGCCCGGCCGGATCAGCGGCTGGTGGCAGGACCCCGCCGGGCGGAGTTGGTGCCGGCTGCGGGTCTGCCGTGGCGGACAGCCCGCCGACTGGCGGCCGTTCGACCCCGAGCGGGTACGACTGCTGCCGGTCTCCGGGTTGTGAAGCCACGTCGTGAAGCCACGTCGTGAAGCCGGGTTGTGAAGAGAGTGTCAGGAGTTCTTGGCGGAACCGTTCGAAGGCCCCTGTCGTCCCTGGGAGCGAACGCCGACGAGGCCACTTTCAGCAACCGGGGACGACGTGAGTTCCGAGATCAACTTCAGCAACAACTACCGCGACCTGTGCGAACAGCACGGTACCGGCGCGGGCTTCCAGTTCGAGTTCTCCTGCTACCGCTGCTCCGACACCTGGCGCTCGCCGTTCGAACGGTTCACCACGGGGCAGGTGGCCGGCTGGATAGGCAAGGGCGTCAGCGCGGCCTGGAACATGTTCGGCGGCAACGCCAACACCATCAGCAACGCCGCGGACGGCCTGGCCGGCCAGACCTGGGGCACCTCGCGAGACGCCGCCTTCCAGCGCGCGATCGACACCGCCCAGTCGCACTTCAACCGTTGCGCCCGGTGCACCCACTACGTCTGCGGCCGCTGCTTCAACCCGGAGCAGGGCCTGTGCTTCAGCTGCGCCCCGGACACCGCGGCCGAGGCGGCGGCGGCGCAGCGGCGCGGCCTCAACGACATGGTGACGGACCGGGCCTACCAGGTCGGCCAGCAGTCCGGTACGGAGTTCGACGTCCGCACGCCACGCCAACTGGTCTGCCCGCAGTGCCGGACGGAGACCCACGGCACGCCGTTCTGCCCCGGTTGCGGCTTCAAACTGGCCCAGCCCGTCCAGTGCGGGCAGTGCCACCAGGACGTGCCGGAGGGGGCCGCGTTCTGCCCGTCCTGCGGGGCGCGGCGCTGAACGGCCGGTAGCCGGCATCCAGTACGGGCGGGGCGCCCGCGGGCACGAGGTCCGCGGTGGGCGCCCCCGCCCGTACGTCCGCTCCGCGGTGGGCGGCTCAGCCGTACGACACGTTGGCGCACGGGTCGTCGTCCGCCGAGCGGGCGGTGCCGCTGACGCTGCTCGGCAGTGGTGCCGGGGTGTTCGGGGCGCCGGGTGCGGGGGTGGCGGCGGAGGCCGGGTCGGCGGCGAAGTCCCGGCCGACGACCACGTTCAGGCCCCTGCCGCCGGGCTCGACGGTCGCCCCCGGGAAGAGCTTGGCGACCGCCTCGGCGGCGGTGCGCTCGCCGGTGCCGTACTCGACCACGGTGGTGCTGCGGGGCTTTCCGGTCGCGTTGCCGATGGTGGTGACGGTGTAGCCGGCGCCCTTGACGGCCTCGGCCGCCTTGCTGCCGACGCCGCTCTCGCCGGTGCCGTTGAGCACGGCGACCTTGATGTCGTTCTTGGCGGCTGCGGTGGGGGAGGGCGTGGCCTCGGCGGCGGGCGTGGTGCTGGGGGCGGCGGAGTCGGTGGCTGCCGGGCTCTGGGCGCTGGCGTCCTGGCCGTCGATGGTGCGGTCGGCCTTGAGCGCGGCCCAGAGCTGGTCCACGTCGGGGTGGACCAGGGCGACCCGGGGGCCCTCGTAACGCCAGGGTGCCGTCAGGAACTTGACGTCGTGCAGGTTGACGTCCTTGACCGACATGGCGAAGGACATCAGCTTGGCGGCCGAGCCGAGGTCGGGGTCGACGGTCAGCGACTTGGTCGCGGCGTCGGCGAGCGGCAGCAGGGTGGTCGGGTCCATGCCGCGCGACTTGACCTCCTTGATGAGGGAGGACAGGAAGGCCTGCTGGCGCTTGGTGCGGCCGATGTCGGAGCCGTCGCCGATGCCGTGCCGGACCCGGACGTAGTCCAGCGCGGACTGGCCCTCGACCTTCTGCTTGCCCTTGGCGAAGACCTGCTTGCCCTTGTGGCCGAGGTTGGGGTTGAGGTCCCCCTCGTAGACGTTGTTCGGCAGGCAGACCTCGACGCCGCCGACCGCCGAGGTCATCGAGGCGAAGCCGCTGAAGTCCACCACGATGGTGTGGTCGACGCGCAGGTTGGTGAGCTTCTCGACGGCGTTCTGGGTGCAGGCCGGGTTGCCCTGGTCGGTGTTGCCCACCGAGAAGGCGCTGTTGAACATCACATTGTTCTGCTCCTTGGTCCACTTGCCGTTGGGGAGCTTGCACGGCGGGATGGTGACCAGGGAGTCGCGGGGGATCGAGATGCCGACGGCGTGCTTGTGGTCGGCGTAGATGTGCAGCAGGATCGCGGTGTCCGAGCGGGCGCCGGCGTCCCCGCCGCCGCCGAGGTCGCTGTTGCCGTTGCCGCGGCTGTCCGAACCGATCAGCAGGACGTTCACCGGGGTGCGGCCCTGGGCGTCCGGTGCGGCCGCCTCGGGGCGGTCCTTGCTGAGGGCGTCGCCGTCGAAGGTGGTGATGTTGCTGTTCAGCCGGTAGTAGACGGCGCCGCCGGCGAGCACCAGCAGGGCGGTGCAGCCGGCCGTCACCCAGAGCACCTTCTGCTTGGTGCTGCGCTTGGGCTTCGGCTTGGCCCGGCCGGCGGGGCGGGTGTCGGCTATGTCCGCACCCGAACCGCCCTTGCCGGAAGCGCCCTTGTCGGAACCGCCCTGGTCCGTACCGGACTTGCGGTTCGCCGCTCTGCGTCCGCCGGCCCGGTGCGACGAATTCTCGGTCTCGGTGGAACCCCTGCGACCCGACACGGCGTCATCCTCCACAGTTGCCACGGAACCCCCGTCGGAGCGGTGGCTTGCGTGGTCCTGGGTTGGATTCGATCCGGGTCGGCCCGTCGCTAAACTTTTACACCGCTGTAGAACTTTCAGAGGAGCATACTAGGCGCAGATGAGAAAAATACTGGTCAGACCATGAGAGAAGGTCGGCCGGGTCTCATCTCCGTCGCTCCGTACCCGCACGAGGAGCACGATGACTCACCGGATCGCACGTTCGATAGCCGGCGCCCTGGTGGCACTGCTGGCCGCCGTCGGCCTCGGCGCCGTGGCGTCGAGCGCGACGGCGGTGGCCGCACCCCGGACCGTCGCGACCGCGGCTGCCGCCCCTGCCGCCGGAACTGCTGCCGCCGGCGCCCCCGTCGGGGTGCGGCAGGCCGAGGTGAAGGGCGCCGCGGCCCAGCACCTCGCGGCCAAGCAGGAGAAGAAGAAGTCCGGCTTCTTCGCCAAGCTCGGCAAGTTCCTGCTGGTCGTCGTCATTCTGATCATCCTGTTCATCATTCTGGTGATCTGGGGGATCGTTCACCTGGTGCGCAAGATGTTCCGCCGCCGGTGAGCCACGGAGTCATTCGGTCACTGAGCCGCTGAGCCACTGAGCCGGCGAGCCACTCAGTCGACGAGCCCGTGAGCGGCTGAGCCGCTGCGGCCGCCCCGGGAGCTGAAGCAGCGCCCGGGGCGGGCCACTCGGCCGTGATCGGCCCTGTCCCGGCCGGCCGGGCCGCCCCAGGGTGGGCGGCCCGAGCGACCACCCCCCGAAGCCCGCCGGGCTGCGCCCCGAGAGCCGGATCGTCCACCCGCCGCAGGTCGGGCTCGGCGGTGGCCGGCCGATGGGCGTCCCGCCGCACCAGGGCCACCTGTTCGCCGTCGAGAGCAGCGACGCGCTCGCGGCCGCAGGAGACGCAGCGGAACACCAGCGTCGCCGGGCGTTCCCATCGCCGGGCCGGGGTGCCGTTCGGGCGATTGTTCGGCACCAGGATTCGTGGGCCGTCGGGACGGCCCGTCAGCGGGCCCTGGGGCGGGCGGCGAGGAGGGCGATGTCGTCCTCGGCGGCGGGGGCCGGGGGTGGCGCGAGGGAGTGCAGGACGGCGTCGAGGAGCTCGTCGAGGTCGCCGGTGGCGGGGAGCCGGAGGGCGGCGAGGCGCGCCAGTGAGGTGTCGATGTCCTCGTGGCGGCGCTCGACCAGGCCGTCGGTGTAGAGGAGCAGGGTCTGTCCGGGGTCGAGCGGGTGGGTGGACTGCTCGTAGCCGCCGAGGCCGGTGCCCAGCGGTGGGCCGGTGGGGACGCGCAGCAGTTCGGTGGGGTGGTCCGGGGTGATGAGGGCGGGCGGCAGGTGGCCGGCGCTGGAGAGGGTCCAGCGGGTACGGCCGGGGTCGGCGAGGACCAACAGGCAGGTGGCGGGGCGGGCGGTGTCGTTGGCGGAGATGACGTTGTCGAGCTGGCGCAGGATGCGGTGCGGGGGCAGGTCCATGCCGGCGATGTCGCGCAGTGCCGAGCGGTAGTGGCTCATGTCGACGGCGGCCTCGACGCCGTGTCCCATGACGTCGCCCATGGCCAGCAGGGTGCGGCCGAAGGGCAGCCGGACGGTCTCGTACCAGTCGCCGCCGACCACCGAGCTGCTGCCGGAGGGCAGGTAGCGGGAGGCGAGGGAGAGGTTCTGGTGCGGGCTGCCGGGCTCGCTCAGCAGGGCCCGCTGGAGCTCCAGCGCGATGCCCTGGGAGCGCGTGTAGCTGCGGGCGTTGTCGATGCCGGTGGCGGCGCGGGCTGCGAGGTCGCCGAGCAGGGCGGCCTCGTCGGGGGTGAAGGCCGGGGTGGCGGCGGTGCGGCCGAGGGTGAGCAGCCCGACCAGCCGGCTGCGGGCGGCGAGCGGCAGGACGAGCAGGGAGGCGGTGCCGGCCGGGCAGGCGTCGGTAGGGCCGGGTCCGCCGAGCACGGCGACGCCGGTGGCCAGGCTGCGGGCGGCGGCCGAGCCCTCGCGGTGGCGGATGGACTCGCCGGGGCGGGCCAGTTCGGCGAGGGCGGCGTCCAGTTCGGGCACGGCACGGACGGCGGCGCGGTGCAGCCGCTGGGCGCCGCTGCGGCCGGGGCGGGCGGGTTCGGCCTCGGGCGGCAGCACGTCGACGGTGGCGAGGTCGGCGAGGCCGGGGACGGTGAAGGCGGCGAGTTCGGCGCAGGTGGTGCCGATGTCGAGGGTGGTGCCGATCCGTTCGGCGGCGGCGTCCAGCAGGGCGAGCCGGGCGCGGGCCTGTTCGAGTTCGCGCAGTTGCTCGCGGGCCGGGTCCGGGTCGTCCAGGACGACGACGATCACGGCGGTGGTCCGCCCGGCGTGCCGTACCGGCCGGTAGCGCACCCGCAGGCCGGGCGGGACGGGGGAGCCGGCGCCTTCGGGCCCGCCGGTGACGTGTTCGCGGTCGTGGCCGTCGGCGAGGACGCGGCGCAGGGTGGCAAGGGCGCCGGCGAAGGCGGTGGCCTCGGCGGTGCGGCCGAGCAGGTCGGCGCGGCGGAGTCCGGTGACGGCGCTGAAGGCGGGGTTGAGGTAGCGCCAGCGCAGGTGTTCGTCGAGCAGGGCGATGCCGACCGGGGCGGCGGCGAGGACGTCGCGGAGCAGGTCCGGGTCGTTGTCGGGGCCGTCGCCGCCGGGATGGTCGGCGCCCGGGTGGTCAGTGCTGGGGCGGTCGCCGCCGGGGCCGTCACCACCGGTGATCGAGCCGAGGCGCGCGGCGAGGGCCGCCGCGGTCGCCGCCAGGGAGCGGGCGCCCGGGGGCGGGGTTCCCGCTGCTCGGTTGCCGTGCCGGAAGTGCATAGGTCCATGATCACGCGCCGGGGCGCGGCACGCCCACAACCGGGTGAAACCTTGACTGCTCGGAGACGTTGTTGTAGCGAAGCGAGGGCAGTTGCGTGCGCGCGCACACACTTGTAGGGTGCGTGCACACGCACACAGTCATTCGGCTTCCGGGAGCGGCCCGGAAGCCGGGAGGAGGGCCCCATGGCAGTCACCCCGATGAACGGCACCCGGATCGTCCTGATCACCGGCACCTCCTCCGGGATCGGCCTCGCCGCGGCCGTGGCCGCCGCCGGCGCCGGCTGGCGGGTGGTCGCCACCATGCGCGACACCGGCCGGGCCGGAGACCTGCTCCGCGAGGCGGAGCGGGCGGGCGTCGCCGAACTGATCGAGATCGAGCGGCTGGACGTCACCGACCCGACCTCCGTCGCGGACTGCCTCGCCGTCGTCCTCGAACGGCACGGGCGGCTGGACGCAGTGGTCAACAACGCGGGCGCGGGCTTCGTCGGCACGATCGAGCAGGACGGCCTGGCGCCGGTGCGCGCCGCGATGGAGGTCAACTACTTCGGCGTGGTCGAGGTGACCCGGGCCGCGCTGCCGCACCTGCGGGCCGCCGGCGGCCGGGTGATCACCGTGACCAGCGTCGGCGGTGTGGTCGGACAGCCCTTCAACGAGGCGTACTGCGCCGCCAAGTTCGCCGTCGAGGGCTTCATGGAGTCGCTGGCGCCGGTCGCCGCCACCGTCGGAGTGGCCGTCACCGTGGTCGAACCGGGCGCGGTGGCCAGCGAGTTCATCGGCAACCAGGGCCTCGACGTGCCCGCGCTGGTCGCCGCCGCCGGCCCGTACGGACCGGCCCTGCAGGCGTACGTCGACCGCACGCTGAAGGCCTTCGGCAACGCCCAGACCCCGGAGGAGGCGGCCGCGCCGATCGTCGCGGTGCTGACCGCCGAGCGGCCGCCGCTGCGGGTGCAGACCTCCGAGGCGGCCCGGGCCTTCGCCGGGGTCAAGCTGGCGGACCTGGACGGTTCGGCGGTGCGGACGATGACGGGCGGCTGGGTCGGCTCCGAGGGCGCCTGACACGGGGCGGCCGCCGGGCGGGTCCGCGCGCCGGGCGCCGGGTGATCACCGGTCATACTTGGGCGGCGGCGCCCGACACCGGGTGCCGCTGACGGTGCCACAGGCACCGTTCGCAGGCAACGCACCGCCAGGAGCGGCACGTCAGCAGCCCAGACCGGAGGAACCGATGAGCCCCCACCAGCCGACCAGTCGTCCGGCGGCCGGGGCCCCAGGGGTGCCGTGGAACCGGCAGCGGCTGCGCAGCAACAACGAGTGGCTGCTGCTGGAACTGCTACGCACCGGCGGGGGCACCTCGCGCGCCCAACTGGCCCGGGACACCGGCCTGTCCAAGCCCACCGTGTCCGCCGCCCTGGCCGACCTGGAACAGGCCGGGCTGGTCCGCGAGGCCGGGCGGGTGGCCCCCGAGCGGGGCCGTACCGCGGTCCTCTACGAGGTCGACCCGACGGCCGGGCACGTGCTCGGCGTGGACGTCGGCCGGGCCCGGCTGCGGGTCGCGGTGGCGGACCTCGCCGGCACCGTGGTCGCCCGGCGGGACGTGGCCAACCGGGGGCGGACGGCGGACGCCGTCGCGGATGCCGTGGTCGCCGCCGCGCACGAGGCCACCGCCGAGGCGGGCCTGCTGCCCTCCGACATCGTGCACGCGGTGATCGGCACGCCCGGGGTGTGGGACGAGGAGCGGCGCGGGGTGCGGTACGCCACCAGCCTGCCCGACTGGGGCCGGCCGGGGCTGTTCGACCGGATCGGCGAGGGGCTGGGCGCGGCCGTGACCGTGGCCAACGACGCCAACCTCGCCGCGCTCGGCGAGTACACCCTGGGCGCCGGGCGGGGCAGCCGGATGTTCGCCTACCTGCTGGTCGGCACCGGGATCGGGGTGGGGGTGGTCAAGGACGGTGAGCTGCTGGTCGGCGCCCACGGCGCGCTGGGCGAGATCGGCCTGGTGCCACTGCCCGCCCGCCCGGGCGAGTCGGTCGCGACGACCCTGGAGCAGGAGGCCGCGGCGGACGCGGTGGTGCGGGCCGCCCGGGAGTTCGGGCTGGAGGGCAAGGGCGGCCGGCGGCTGACGGCCAAGCAGGTCTTCGAGCGGGCCCGGGCCGGGGACGGCGCGGCGCTGCGGGCGGTGGAGTGGGAAGCGGACCGGCTCGCCTACGCCGTCGCGGTGCTCTCCGCGGTGCTCGACCCGGACCTGCTGGTGCTCGGTGGCGGCATCGGCAGCAGCGCGGACCTGCTGCTGGAACCGTTGGAGCGGGCCCTGGGCCGCTTCGCCCCGATGCGTCCGACGCTCGCACCGAGCCTGCTGGGCGAGGAGGCGGTGCTCCTCGGCGCCGTGTCCACGGCGCTGGAGACCGCCCGGCCCGAGGTGTTCGAGCGCCGGACGGCGGGGTTGTGAGGCCAGGGGCCGGTGGGTTGTGAGGCTGAGGCGGGGTCGTGAGGCCGGGGCCGGTGGGTTCCGCGGAGCCCACCGGCCCCGGACGGGTCAGCCGGTGGCCAGGGTCAGCCCGTAGGTGCTGAGGATCGGGTTGACCGGCTGGAAGTAGGTCTCGCCGCCCGAGGTGCAGTCGCCGGAGCCGCCCGAGGTCACGCCCTGGGCCTGGTCGCCGGAGATGAACGAGCCGCCGGAGTCGCCCGGTTCGGCGCACACGTTGGTGCGGGTGACGCCGTAGACGCTGCCCTCCTGGTAGTTGACGGTGGCGTTCTGCTCCTCGACGGTGCCGCAGTGCCAGCCGGTGGTGGAGCCGGAGCGGCAGACCGAGCCGCCGACGGACTGCTCGTTCGAGCCGGCCACTGTCACCGCGCCGCCCTGGTAGTCGTTCACCTGCGGCTGGGCGGTCCAGTCGGACCCGGCCGCCACCCAGGACCAGTCGTTGCCCGGGAAGGTCGAGCCCTGGAAGGTGCCGATCGAACTGCCGTCGGAGGACGTCGCGTTGGAGCCGGGCTGGCCGCAGTGGCCGGCGCTGACGAAGCCGGGCTGGCCGTTCTGGGTGACCGGGAAGCCGATCGAACAGCGGGCGGCGTTGTCGATGTAGTAGGCGTCCCCGCCATGCAGGTCGGCGAGCGGCCGGGGCGCGGCGGTGGCCCGCTCGACCCGGACCAGTGCGCGGTCCACCCCGGACCGGTCCAGGAAGGCCGCGGTGCGGGCGTCGTCGGCGGACCGCACCACGACGGTGTTGGCGCGCACGTCCACGTACCAGACCGGGGTGGCGTCCGGCGCGGCGGACGCGGCGGCCCGGTCGAGCGCGTCCTTGGCCCGGTCCAGTGACGTCAGCGAGTGCCGGACGACGGTGGCCCGGCCGCCGTCGGCGGTGATGGTCCGGGCGGCGGCGGCGTCCGTGGTGGCGACCACCAGCTCGGCCTGCGGACCGTCGACCCAGGCGCCGGCCCAGCGGTCGCCGAGCGCCCGGCTCAGGGAGCTGCGGACCGCGGCGGCCCGGCCCTCCCGGGCGATCCGGTCGGCGGCGGCCTGCGGGGCCAGCCCGAGGTCGCGCTGCATCGCGTGCAGCAGGGCGGGCGGGACGGCGGCGGTGCGGGCGGGGGCGGGGGCGGCCAGGGCGGCGGCTATGGACGGGTCGTCAGCGGGGGCGCTGACGGCGGGGGCTGCGGTGAGCGCGACGGTCGCGAAGGCTGCGGCGACGGCGAGCGCACGGAATCGGAGCATGGGGTCTCCTCGTTCGGCGTGGGGGTTGCCGGAACCGTAGCGATCCGCCTGTGGTGTCCGGAACATGTCATAGCGCCCCGCGCTCCCGCGCTATACCCCCGGATGCCCCGGCGGCCCGTCCGTTGTCGTCGCGTTCGGTAGTCGGAAGATCTCGATCTGCCAACGAGTGGGGAAACCGTGGTCACCACGTGTGCGGGCTCTGCTTGAATCGCACGCCTCACCCATACGGAACGGAGCGTTCTCCCCTCATGGCTTCACCGATACCCGGGCGTCGCCGGGCGGCCGGCCTGGCCGGATTCGCCGGACTCGTCCTCACCGTCGGCCTGGCGCTGACCGGTTGCGACCCGTCGGCGGCGGACGGCAAGGCGACGGCCTCGCCGACCGGCGCCGTCTCCTCGGCGCCGTCCTCGCCGGCCGCCCCGCCGCCGTCGGCCGCGCCGCAGTCCGCCTCGTCACAGTCCGCGCCGCCCGCGGCCCCGCCGTCCGCCCCGCCCGCCGGGCATCCGCAGACGTCGGCCGCCACGCCGCAGCCCAAGGTGACCACCGCGCAGCCGCCGACCGACCCCGAACCGCAGCACACCCAGGCGGCGGCCGGCGGTTCGGGGTGCGAGATCCGCTCCGCCGCGGGCAACTGCTACGCGGCCGGGCAGTTCTGCCGCGACGCTGACCTGGGCCGGAGCACCCACGACGCGGGCGGACGGGTGATCTACTGCCGGATGGTCAGCGGAAAGCCGCACTGGCAGGCCTGAGGCCCGGCTCAGCCCAGGGTGTCCCAGAACAGGTGCTCGTAGGCCTGGAGCAGCAGACCGTACTCCCGGGCGGTGGCCAGGGTGTGGTCGTCCAGCGGGTGCGGCCCGAGGGCGTCGGCGGCCTGCTGCTCCAGCCCGGTCGCCGGCTGGGCGAAGAAGTCGAAGAACGCGCAGGCCCCGTCGGAGAAGCCGTGGCGGCCTGGGGCTCGGCCCAGGTGGGAGACGAAGGTGGCCAGGTTGAGGCGGGCATTGCCGTCGAGCATCAGTTAGGCGGTATCCGGGTCGGGTCCATCTCGCCCTGCGGCAGCTTGTGCCGCGGCACGGTGCGCGGCTCCCGGCTGAACAGGGGATGGGCGGCTCCCTCGGTCTGCGGGCGCCGCGGGTGGCGGGGGTGCTTGAGTCCCACGGTCGGATTCCTTCCACGGTGTTCGGAACGGGTGCTGCGCCGAGCCGGCGGGCGCTGCGGTGGTCTCGCCCGGCAGTGCCGAGGGCGCTTCAAGGTTGCGGCGGTGGGGCCCCCCCCCCGGGGGGGGGGCCCCCCACCCCGGCGAGGAAGCCCGCGACACCCAGTATGCGCGCCTGAAGTGGTAGGCAAGCAGGGTGGAAAGGCGCCGGGGCAATT
>NZ_JBVHIP010000011.1:0-17396 GCF_055560495.1 Kitasatospora sp. NPDC023176
ACCGCGGGCGTGGCGGGCGGCTCGTTCCGGCCGTTGTCGGCCGGGTCTTCGAGGGTCTGGATTCCGCTGCCCGGGCTTACCGCTGCCTGGAGGGCGGCGCCCGGGCCGGCAGGATCGTCGTCAGCGTCACCGGCTGACCCCCGGCCACCCAAGGCCCTATCCACCTAAGGCCCGGGAGCCCTGAGGCCCTGGAGGTTCGGGGCGTCAGGGCTTCGGGGGTGTCGGGGGTGTCAGGGGCAGTCGTGGGCCTCGGCGTCGGCGGCGGCCACGACTGCGGACAGTAGTCCTGGGAACCGTTCCTCCAGTTCCTCGGTGCGCAGTGTGTTCATCTTGGTGGTGCCCACGTAGTACTGGCGCAGTACCCCGGCCGCGCGCAGCACGGAGAAGTGGTGGCTGGAGGTGGAGCGCCCGACCGGCAGGTCGAAGGAGCCACAGCTCAGGTCGGCGCCCGAGTGTGCCAGGGTGCGCACCACCGAGCGCCTCGCCGGGTCGGCGAGGGCCTCCAGTACCTGCTGGACGTTCACGTCCTCCACACCGGGGTGCACGATCATCCGCGCCGCAACGCGTGCCCGTCCCACACCCACCACCCCTTCCCAAGCCTGGCCCCCGTCCCGCGTAGATCATCGTCAACGGCCGCGCACCACGCGCGACTTCACGCCCGACGCTACTACGGGACGGGGTCCTGCCACGCCGGCCGCAACACCTCCGCAACACGAACCGCGCACCCGACGCGCACGAAGGCGCCCGCGAACGCCCCCGGAATGCCCTGCGGAGGATGTACGGGGCGTCCGGCGGAGGGCGTACGGGAGCGGCCCGCGAACGCGTGCGGGAGAGGACGGCGGCGCGGCGGGCGGCGGTCGTCCCGACCGGGGCCCTGGCCTTCTGCCCGCCCGGCTTCTGTCCGCCCGGCGTTCCATGCCGCTCGGGCTCCGCTCGCCCTCGTCCCCGGCCCGTGTCCGGTGAAGTCGCCGCCGGGGCTGCCCGTTTCGCCGCTCTGGCCGGCCGCGCGCGTGTCCGTACGCCTCACCCTGGCCGGCCGTGGGGCGGGGTGGCGCCTGGTCACCGCCCACCGCCCCGCCCGCCGTGCTGCCCCCGGCTTGGCCGTTCTGGTCGCCGCCCGCGCGGCCGGCCACAGTCTGTCGTCGGGCCACGCTGCCCGGTCCTGCCACCTGCGCGCCCCGGGTCTTCACGACGGCTGCCGTACCCGCCGCCGCGCCGTGCCCGCGCCCGCCGTGGCGGCCGTAGCGGCCCCGGTTCCGGCGGGTGTCTGGCGGTGCGGCGGGTCCACGGGCTCAGTCGAGCCCGGCGGCCAGCCCGGCGGTCAGCAGTGCCAGCCCGGCGGCGAACGGTCCCCCGGGGCCCGCGCCCTGTCCGGCCTGCCCAGCCTGTTCGGTCTGTTCGGTCTGTTCGGTCTGCCACTGGACGAGGTTGGGGTAGCGGGCCGGGTCGATGCCCGGCATCCCGCCGCCGTCCCCGTCGCCGTCCGTGTCCCTGTCGCCGTTCTGGTTTCCGGTCTGTTCCTGGAGGACGAACCCGATCACGTAGCTGGTCACCGCGTGTCCCAGTACGGCCGCTTGTCCCAGTGTCAGCCCCTGGGAGCGCATCAGTGCAAGCCCTTCCTCCACTGCCCCCAGCGTCGCCGTCCCCGGCACCAGGTACCCCGAGACCAGCCGTGCCCCGTCCCGGCGTCCCAGCAGTGCCGCCCGCAGCCGGTGCGCGAACGCCTGCGTGTGCCCCGCCCAGCCTTCCTCCGTCCAGCCTTTCTCCGCCCAGTCCGCGTCCGTGTCCGTCTCGCCGTCGGGCCCGTCGCCGTCGGGCCTGTTGTTGCCGGTTGTGGTGAACGCCGGCGCCACCACGGCGTCCGCCATCGCCGCCAGCAACTCCCGTTTGCTGCGCACGTGCCAGTACAAAGCCCCGGGTGCCACCCCCAGGCGCTCGGTCAGCGCCCGGGTCGTCAGCCGTTCCAGCCCCACCTCGTCCAGCAGGTCCAGAGCGGCGCGGATGACGTCATCACGATGCAGTGCCATGGGACTTGAGCTTAGCTCAGGTCATCTGCCTATGATCGACCCGAGCATTGCTCAAGTACGCCGGACCCGGCTGCCGGGCCGGGCTGTTCACCGCTGCCACGACACACACCGGGGGGATGGGACATGGGCGAGTACGTGAGGGTGAACGGGCTGCGCACCTACTGTGAGATCCAGGGCGAGGGCGACCCCGTCGTCCTGCTCCACGGCGCGGGGGTGAGCGCCGACAGCTGGTATGCCCAGATTCCCGCGCTGGCTGCCCGCTTCCGCGTCCACGCCCCCGAACGCCGCGGCCACGGTCGCACCCCCGATGTCGAGGGCCCCGTCACCGGCGATCTGATGGCCCAGGACACCATCGCCCTCCTGGAGACCCTCGCCACGGGCCCGGTCCATCTGGTCGGCTGGAGCGCCGGTGTCACCGTCGCCCTGCACACGGCGTTGCGCCGTCCTGATCTGGTGCGCCGGCTCGTCCTGATCAGCGGTGGCGTCAGCCGTGACGGGGCCACCGCGGCCGACCTCGCGATCCTGGAGGACACCGAACGTCTGGAGGCGATGTTCCGCTCCCAGCACGAGCGGCTCTGCCCGGACGGCCCTGGCCATTTCCCTGTCGTCTTCGCCAAGTGGCTGACGATGTGGCGCGAGGAGCCCGACATCGGCCTCGCGGCGCTGGCCGCTTTGCCGATGCCCGTCCTGGTCATGCAGGGCGATGACGACGGCGTGCGTATCTCCCACAGCGCGGCGATGGCCGCCGCCGTCCCCCACGGCCAGCTCGCCGTGCTGCCCGGCACCTCCCACACCGCGCCGCTGGAAAAGCCCGACCTGGTCAACCGGCTCCTGCTGGACTTCCTCACCGAAGCGCACCCGCCGGCCCGGCACTTCCCCCTGGGCGCCCTCGCGGACGCCCGGGAGCCTGGCTGACAAACCGCCGCCCGGCGGGCCCGGGCGGGTCACGGCCCTCGAACTGGCCACCGACACCCCCACCGACCTCACCCCGCTCGCCACCGCCCCCGCACTGCGCGCCCTGGACCTCTCCCGGGCCGGGATACGGGACCCGGCCGTCCTCGCGCAGCTGCCGGGCCTGCGCTGCCTGGCGCTGACCGCCCGCCAGTGGGACGTGCTGCTGGAGCGGGACGCGGTGCCGCCCGCGCTGGCGGCCGCGCGTCTGGCCGAGCGCGACGTCTCCCGGGCGCGGGCGCTGTCCTGGGCGGCGCGCCTGGGCCTGCCCGCGGGGGAGCCCCTGAGCGCCGGTGGCACGCTCGGCCCGTGCTCCGGCGCGGGCTAGGAGTAGTACTTGTGCAGGTCGTCGCAGGCCATGCCGGTGGCGTGGTGGACGGCGCGGCTGGAGTAGGTCGTGCGCAGCTGGGCGGCCTGGCGGGTGCGTTCCAGCTCGACCAGCAGGCCCGCGTCCTCGCAGTGGGAGCCGCGGGCCCGTTCCCGGCGGGCCAGGTGGACGCTGATGACCACGATGGCGCCGGCCAGCACGGCCGGCAGGAAGATGACGGTGCCCATGTGTCCCCCCAGGACGGCTCCGTTCGGGAGCGGCGAGGGCCCCGGTCGGGGGCCGTGCGCAGATCCTTGCACGGAACATTTCCGGGCGGCGGGCATCTGAGCGGATCTTGAGCCCGCGCCGCGCCGCAGTGTGGCCGTGCCCCTGCGTCCGGGGCCCGTATCCCCGCGGCGCCCGCCCGCCGGGCGGACACGGCCCCGGCCGGCAGGGCGAAACCCCTTGGACGGCACGGGGAGCGGCTTGCTGGAATAGGCGCAGGGCCACGGCCGGAGACGATGCGCAGGGGGTGCGGCGATGACCGGGATCAGGCCGGCGCTGACGGTACGCGCCCTCACCGACGCGGACCTGCCCTCCTGCGGCTGGTCCGGCTCCGCGAAGCACGTGCGCGACCTCGTCCGCCAGGTCCGCCGCGCCGAGAGCGGCGAGATCGACTACCTGGCGGCGTGCACCCCGGACGGGCACCCGGTGGCGCTGTGTGGCATCGACTACGCGTCCGCGCCCGGCGCCGGCATCCTGTGGCAGCTCGGCGTCCACCCGGACCTACGCTCCCGCGGGATCGGTACCCTGCTGATCCGCGCCGCCGAGCGGCGGATCGCCGCCCGGGGCCTGGGCCGCGCCGAGCTCGCCGTCGAGGAGGACAACCCGCGTGCCCGCGCGCTCTACGAACGCCTGGGCTACGGGGCCTTCGGCCGCGCACCCGACTCCTGGGACGTGGAGGACGCGGACGGCACGCTCCACCGCCACGAGACGATGTGCACACTGATGCGCAAACCCCTTCCCTGACACCGCACTTCGAGACTTCCGCGCCTTCCGGGGCCTTCGAGGCCTTTGTGGCCGGGGCGAGCGCGGCCCGGCCGTCGCCGCTCTCGTCCTCCAACGCTCCCGCGCCCACGAAAACATGGCCACCCGCCACTGCGACCACGGCCCGTACGTCGTCCCCGCCGACGCCGACGCCGACGCCGACGCCGGGGCCAGTGGGCTGAGCGCGTCCGGCGGCCACCGCTGCGCCCGCCTGGACGTCGCCCTCACCACTCTGGAGGGCTTGCGCCGTTCCGCCGGCGGCGCCGGATATCCGGGCGGGCCCCGCCCGGACCGGCCCCGCCCGGACCGCCGGCTGCCCGGGGCCGGTGGCATCCGCCGGCGCCGCCGGCAGTTCGCCCGGCGTGTGCCGTGATGTCCCGCGGATCGCGCAGACGTGCCCGGCGGTGGCGGTCACGCGGTGCGCGGCCTGGGGCGCCGCACGGGTGATCTGCGCGCCGGGACCCCGCGACGCCCCGGAGACGAACCACACGCCCGCGCTCTCCGCCACCCCCCCCCCGGGCCCCGGGCCGAGGGGCCGACGGCGGGTCCTGGCGTCGGGAGCGGGGATAGGGGCGGGGGAGCGGGAAGCCGGCGGGGCCGGGGTCCCGCGCGCGGCGGCGCACCGGCGGGGTCACCGGCCGCCCACGCGCCCTGTGACCGCTACCTGGAGCGCCTCAGCCTGGTCTTCGACGGCGGCGCCGTGCGCGACACCGCCCCCCTCACCGTCCCCGCCCGGAAGCGCAGCCGCCTGCGCGGCGCCCGCTTCGTCCCCGTGGGCGAACTCGCGCGGCACATGGCCCCCTCCCAGACCGCCCGCACCGCCGAGGCCCTGACCGGCCGGGCCCTGCCCCTCCTCCTCCACGGCCGGCGCCCCGACGGACCGGCCGGCCAGCCACCAGCAGGCCGTCAACACCCCTGCCAGGGCCGCCAGGACGTACGGCGGTCCGACCCGGAAGGCGGCGGCGAGGAGCAGCGGGACGACGGGTGCCACCAGGGCGGTCCCCACGGTCGTGCAGCCGCCTTCCGGGTCGTCGGCCACCACCGTCGCCTCGTCCACGGCGCAGCCCAGCGCGGCCAGTTCGGCGACGCACCTGCGCGCTCGCAGGGCGTGGACGCGGGCGGTCGCCGGGCGGCAGCCCAACTGCTCGGCGATCTCGGTGAAGTCCCAGCCCAGCACGTACCGCAGGTAGGCCACCTGCTGCCGGCGCCGCTGCGGCATCCGCCGGATGAACGCGGTGACCTCCCGTGCGGCGGCGAAGTCCTCGGCCCCGGCCGCCGGTGCGGCCGTGCTCCAGCGCACCGCGCCCTGCTCGGCGTGGAGCGCCGGCTCCCCGTGCGCCCGGCGTGCCGCCGCCGGGACGCAGCGGGCCACCCGGCGCCGGACCACGGTGTGCAGCCACGCCCACGGCGACCTGACACTCTCCCAGACCCGCAGCGCCTCCTCGAAGGTGTCCTGCACGATCGCCTCCACGTCGGCGTCACGCCCGGACAGCCCCAGCTCGCCGGCCTGGCGGCGCGCCGCGCGCAGCAGCCGCCCGCGGTACAGCCGGTACGCCTCCTCGAACGCCATCGCGGCCTCCCCGCTCACCGCGCACCACCGGTCGCCCCCGCCGCCCCGGCCGCCCCGGCCGCCTGCGCCGCTCGGGCCGCCTGCGCCGCTCGGGCGTCGGCCTCGGCCCGTACCGACCGGGCGCGGGCGCGTGGCGGCAAACACCGGGCGAGGGCGGCGGCGACCTTCGGCACGGCGGGTGCGGCGGGTGCGGCGCCGGGCGGCGCCAGGGTCACGGGGTCCGTCATGGGGTGGGCCTTCCGGTGGGCTCCCGCCCTCGGCGGGCTCCCGGTCCGGGCGCCTGGGCGGCTGCCCGGAAGTGGCGTCAGCGGGCCCGGGCGTTTACCGCCCGGGCCCCGATCCTCCCGCGCGTCCACTGCCGGTGTCCGCCCCCTCGACAGATACCTCTCACTGAGAGCTAAAATTGGGGCATGGCCACGGGAACGGCACGAGCCCCCGAAAGACGCGACGACGACACCCCCGACGCGGCCCTCGCCGACGAGTTCTCCGCCCTCCTCGTCGGCATCCAGCGCCTGCTGCGCCGCCGCCTGCGCCGCCGCCTCGAACAGCCCCGGCTGCGCGGCGCCCAGGTGGAACTGCTGCGCCTGGTCACCCACACCCCCGGCCTGCGGATCTCCGAGGCCGCCGAGGAACTGTGCCTGGCCGGCAACTCCGTCTCCACCCTGGTCAACCAGCTCGTCGCCCAGGACCTGCTGCGCCGCGAACCGGACCCCGCCGACCGCCGGGCCGCGCTGCTGTACGCGACCGAGGCCGCCGGGCAGCGGATCGAGGCCTGGCGCGCGCGGCGCCGCGCCCTGATGGGCGAGCTGGTCGCGGGCCTGCCCGAGCCGGACCGGGCCGCGCTGGCGGCCGCCCTGCCCGCCCTGCAGAAGGTCGCCGAGGGCCTGCGCGCCCTGCCCGAGGAGGAAGCGTGACGAGCCCCGAGGAGGAAGCGTGACGAGCCAGGAGCAGGCCGTGGTGTGCCAGGGCCTGGAGTACAGCTTCACCCACGGCCGCGGCAGGACCACCCGGGCCGTGGACGGCATCGACCTGACCGTGCGCACCGGCGAGGTGTTCGGCCTGCTCGGGCCCAACGGCGCGGGCAAGACCACCACGATCCGCGCGATCACCACCCTGCTGCCGGCCGGCGCCGGCATGGTGCGTGTCTTCGGCCACGACGCCGCCCGCCGCCCGATGGAGGTGCGCCGCCTGCTCGGCTACGTGCCCCAGCAGCTGTCCGCCGAGGCCGGGCTGACCGGACGCGAGAACGTCGCCCTGTTCGCCCGGGTCTTCGACGTGCCCCGCGCCGAACGCGCCCGGCGCGTCGCCCAGGCCCTGGCCGCCGTCGACCTCACCGACGCCGCCGACCGGATGGCCGCCACCTACTCCGGCGGCATGGTGCGCCGCCTCGAACTCGCCCAGGCCCTGGTCAGCGCCCCGCGCCTGCTGGTCCTGGACGAACCCACCATCGGCCTGGACCCGATCGCCCGCACCGGCGTGTGGGAGCGCGTCGACGCCGTGCGCCGGGCCACCGGCATGACCGTCCTGGTCACCACCCACTACATGGACGAGGCCGACCGCCACTGCGACCGCATCGCCCTGATGGACCGCGGCCGCATCCGCGCGCTCGGCACCCCCGCCGAACTCAAGGCCCGGGTACGGGAAGAGGGCCGGGACGAGCCCACCCTGGACGACGTGTTCCGCCACTTCGCCGGCCGCGACCTGGCCGACGCCACGGAAGGAGACTTCGGCGATGTCCGCCGTACCCGCCGCACGGCCAACCGCGTCGGCTGAACCCCCCGCCGACACCCCCGGGCCCACCCCCGACCTCGACCTGCTGCTGGTGCCCCCGCGCGCCCGCACCGGCTGGCGCCTGGTGCCCGCCCGGGTCGGCGCGATGTGCGCGGTGGAACTGCAGAAGCTGCGCCACGACCGCACCGAGCTCTACACCCGCGCCGTCCAGCCCGCCCTGTGGCTGCTGATCTTCGGCGAGACCTTCACCCGCCTCAAGGCGATACCCACCGGCGGCATCCCCTACCTCGACTACCTGGCGCCGGGCATCATCGCCCAGTCCGCGATGTTCATCGCGATCTTCTACGGCATCATGATCATCTGGGAGCGGGACTCCGGAGTCCTCACCAAACTGCTGGTCACCCCCACCCCGCGCGCCGCCCTGGTCACCGGCAAGGCCTTCGCCGCCGGCGTCAAAGCCGTCCTGCAGGCCGTCGTCGTGGTGCTGATCGCCGCCGTCCTGGGCGTCGCGATGACCTGGAACCCGCTGCGCCTGCTCGGGGTGGTGGTCGCGGTACTGCTCGGCTCGGCGTTCTTCTCCTGCCTCTCGATGGCCATCGCCGGGATCGTGCTCACCCGCGACCGGCTGATGGGCATCGGCCAGGCGATCACCATGCCGCTGTTCTTCGGCTCCAACGCCCTCTACCCGGTCGACCTCATGCCGGGCTGGCTGCAGGCCGTCAGCAAGGCCAACCCGCTCAGCTACCAGGTCGACGCGCTGCGCGGCCTGCTCATCGGCACCCCCTCCCACCTGCCGCTGGACTTCGCCGTCCTGGCCGCCGCCACGGTCGCGGGCATCGCGGCGGCCTCCGCCCTGCTGGGACGCCTGGCCCGCTGAGACCCGCCCGGCGAACAGCGACGGCGAAAGACGACAGAAGGTGTCGGGTTCCGGCGGGACAGTGAGGGCGACCGGCCGGCGCCGCGGTGGCGCCGGCCCGGACCACGCACCGGCAAAGGACCCCCTCATGCGCGAAACCCCCGACGACCTGCGGCGCCTCCAGGCCCTCCTGGACGCCTCCCTCGCCCGCTCCACGGCGCACCTGCGCTCGATCATCAGCGGCGAGCGCGCCCTCACCGCCGGACAGCTCACCGGCGTGCTCACCGGGATGTGCACGCTCGCGCTGTCCACCGTCACGGCCACCGGCGAGCCGCGGATCAGCGGCGTGGACGGGCACTTCCTGCACGGCCGCTGGCACTTCGGCACCGCGCGCACCGCCGCCAAGGCCCGCCACCTCGCCGCCCGGCCCGCCGTCAGCGCCGCGCACCTGCGCGGGGAGGACCTGGGCGTGTTCACCCACGGCACGGTGGAGACCCTCAACCCGCACGGCGGGAAGCCGGCCGCCGACTGGCCCGAACTGCTCGCCCACTTCCGGGACTTCTACGGCGCGGACGCCTTCGACTGGGACCACGACGTCGTCTACTACCGGCTGCACCCGCACTGGATGGCCGCCTTCGCCGCCGACCCGGCCGCACTCGGCTCGGCGGCCCACCAGGCGTGAGCGCGCCGCACGCCACCGGCTGACGCACCGGCTGACGCACCGGCTGACGCCCACGGCCGGCGTGCGGCGACAATGGCGGCTGCCGACAGAGGGACGCGAGGAAGGAGGAGCGGGTGCGGGCGAGCCGGGCCATCGCGCTGCTGCTGCTCCTGCAGACCCGGCGCACCATGACCGCCGCCGCACTCGCGGCCGAACTGGAGGTCTCCGAACGCACCGTGCAGCGCGACATCGCCGCCCTGGCCGAGGCCGGGGTGCCGGTGTACGCGGAGCGCGGGCGCGCCGGCGGCTACCGCCTCGTCGACGGCTACCGCACCCGCCTCACCGGCCTGGAGCGCGCCGAGGCCGCCGTCCTGCACCTGGCCGGACTGCCCGGCCCGCTGCGCGAGATGGGCCTGGCCGGGCAGGCCCTGGCCGCCCGGCTCAAGGTCGCCGCCGCCCTGGGCGAGGCCCCCGCGGCCGCCGTCCAGCGCTTCCACCTCGACGCCCCGGCCTGGTTCCGCGACGCCCCCACCCCGCCGCTGCTCGCCGAGGTCTCCCGCGCCGTGTGGCAGGACCGCGTCCTGGACGCCCGCTACGCCTCCCGCGGCTCCACCCGCCGCCGGCGCCTGGAACCGTACGGCCTGGTCCTCAAGGCCGGCCAGTGGTACCTCGCGGCGCGCGGGCCCGGCGGCCGCATCGCCTCCTACCGCGTCGACCGCTTCGAGAGCGCCGAGGCGAGCGACGAACACTTCGACCGCGACCCGCAGTTCGACCTCGCCCGGTACTGGGAGGAGGCGGCCCGCGCGTTCACCCGCGCCCTGCTGCGCGAACGCGCCCTGGTACGGCTGAGCCCGCCGGCCGTCGAACACCTGGCCGTCCTGCTGGAGCCCACCGCCGCCGCCGACGCCCTCGCCACCGCCGGCCCCCCGGACGCCGACGGCTGGATCACCGTCACCCTGGCGCTGGAGACCTGGGACATCGGCTACCACGAACTCCTGCGCTTGGGCCCCGAAGCCGAAGTCCTCCAACCGCCCCACCTGCGCGCCCGCCTCGCCGAGGCCACCCGCCGCGCCGCCGCCCTCTACACCTGAGCGGCCCGCCGCCCGCCGGGCGCCCCGCACGGTCCCGCGCTGGAAAGGGGACGCGCGCAACCCGGGCCCCGGCCACCCCCCGCGGGAGGGGGCTGTGGAGGAGGGGGCCAGGCGGTGGCGGTGGCTATGGGGGAGGGGCCAGGCGGTGGCGGTGGCTATGGGGGAGGGGCCGGGCGGTGGCGGGGGATGTGAGGGAGGGCGCCGCCGCCTGCCCGCGCCTGGCCGGCGGCGGCCCCATCCCCCGGGGGCCCGGCCCGCCCACCGGCCCCCAGCCGATCGGGCGGGCGTCAGGAGGTGTGGATGCCCTGCCCGGGCGCCAGGATCCCCGCCGGGTCGAAACGCCGCTTGGCCCGCTGCACCCGCTCCCACAGCCCCCCGTAGTGCCGCGCCCAGTCCGCGCCCGTCATCCCCGGCACCGCCCCGATCAGGTACCGCTTGCCGCCCAGCTGGACCGCCCGCTCGTACAGCCGCCGGTTGCGCTCCAGCATCCCCGCGACGTCCGCGCCCGGCGAGGGGAAGGCCAGCAGGTCGAAGTGCCAGCCCACCCGCTCCCCCGGCAGCACCGCCAGCGGGGTGCGCACCCGCTCCCGTGCGTACGGGTAGAACAGCAGCAGCCCCGCCCCCAGGTCCTCGGCCGTCAGCAGCGCGGCCGCCTCCCGCATGAACACCCCCGCCGTCGACGCCGGCAGGAACAGGCTCAGCCACGGCTTGGGCAGCCCCCACAACCCGGCCGAGCGCAGGTACCCGGCGAAGGCGTCCACCCGGAACGCGTACTCCCGCCAGCCCTGCTCCACCACCCGCGTCTCGCCCGCCACCGGGCTCAGCCCCGCCAGCAGCGCCTCCCGGTCCACCGCCCGCCCCGCGGCCCCGTACGCGACCAGCTCCGCCGTGTACCGCCACCGCCCGCCGTCCGCGCTGCGCACCACGTTGCCGACCTGGAGGTCGAACCGGCCCGTGGCCAGCACCCTCTGCTGGTCCACCAGGTAGGCGTCCAGGTCGTCGTAGGCCAGGGTGAACACGGTGGAGCGCTCCGGCGCCGGCACCAGCGCCAGGGTGGCCCGCACGATGATCCCCGCCTGCCCGCCGCCGCCCAGCACCGCCTCGAACAGCTCCCGGTCGCGCTCGCGCGAGGCCGTCACCAGCTCACCCGTACCGGTCACCACCTCCACCTCCCGCACCGTGTCCGTCTGCAGGCCGTAATGCTGCACCGCCGCGCCGATGCCGCCCACGCTCAGCGTCCCGCCCACCGACAGGTGCAGGTAGTCCGTCAGCACCGGCGGCACCCAGCCGATGGCCAGGCCCGCCTCCACCAGCTGCGCCCAGGTCGCGCCGGCCTCCACCACGGCCCGGCCGGGCGTGAGGGAGACGACTGCGGCCAGGCCGCGGGCGTCGATCGCGATGCCGCCGCGGGGGTTGGCCTGGCCGTAGCTGGAGTGCGACTCCAGCCCGGCCGCGCCCAGCGCCGCCGCGTCCCCGCTCTGCCCGTTGACGGCAACCGGGATGCGGTGACGGGCGGCGAAGGCCACCGTCTTCTGCACGTCGCGCACCGAGGCGGGGCGCAGCACGGCGCGCGGCGCGGCGGTGACCAGGTGCCCGAAGTCGCCGGAGAACCGTTCCAGGCCCTCTCCCGCGAGCGTCACCGTGCCCTCCATCGCGGGCAGTTCGGCGACGCCGGCGCCCGGCTCGGCGGCCCAGGCACGGGCGGCGGTGTTCCAGCCGACGACGGCGGCGCCGGCGCCGGCGATCAGGGCGCGACGGGACAGGCCTGACCTGCTCATCTCGGGGTTTCTCCGATCAGTCGTCAAATAGGGATTGTTGTACCGCAACCATCCCGCGGACGCCTACCGCACCGCATGCCCCTCCCGCCGCTGCTGTCCCCCCCTGGCCCTCCCGTCCCCCTAGCCCTCCTGCGCGTTCTGCCCCTCCTGCTCGTCCTGTTCGTCCAGGCGCCGCAGTGCGCTCAGCGCGTACTCCGCGTACCGGTCCTGGTACCAGGGCCCGCCCGGGGGGATGTGCGCCGCCGCCTCCAGGGCCTCGCGCAGCAGCGCGCGCCGCGCCTCGGGCAGGTGGGCCAGGCGTGGCTGGTAACTGAGGCCCAGCAGGGCCTGGGTGAGCTTGGAGGCGTGGACGTGCGGGGTGACGGCGAACAGGATCCGGTAGACCCGCATCGCCTCCTCGCCCTCCAGTTCCCACCGGTTGCGGCTCAGCAGCCGCACCCGCGCCCACAGCACCAGGTCCTCGTGCGGGCGGGGCGTCACCGGCTCGCCTGGCCGAGCCGGCGCTCGATCTCGCGGAGTTCGGCCACGGTGTGGTCCCATATTCGGCGTTGGTGGGTGGGGGCGTCGGCCGGGATGCGGGTGCTGGCGGCCCTTGCTTCTTCCAGGAGGGCTTGCTGTGCTCCGGGTGTCCGGGTCGTCTGCGGGCTGTTCTCGCTCAGGCTCCGCAGCACGTAGGCGAGTTTGTAGGCGTGGATGTGGGGGCTGACCGTGAAGAGGATCCGGTATACCGTCAGGCCTTCTTCGCCGTCGAGGATCCGTTCGTTGTGGCTCATCAGCCGTACCCGCGCCTTCAGTACCAGGTCTGTGTGCACGCTCATCTCCGGTGTCCTCCTTCGTCGTTGTCTCTCCCGCGCCCCGTCCCCCTTCGTGCCGGCGTCAGGGCGCGACGGGCCGCGCGCCGGCCGCCCGGTCGAGCGGGCGCCGGCGCGTGGGCCGTGGAGGGGGGAGTGGGGTGTCGCACGAGTGTGGGGTGTATGCGGGGGCCTGGGCAAGGCGGAGGAAGGGTGTGCTGGGTCCTACCGCAACCGTTGCCTGACCTGGCAGGATTGGGGTCGGCACCCTCCCGGGGCCGGGGCGGGAAGACCTGTTGCGCCCCCGGGGTCCCGCGTGGCGCGCCGGCCGCGGATCACGCCGGCGCGGTGCGGCGGGAGCGGGGGGCGGGCCGTGGCCACCAGCGGCAGTCGTCAACGCCCCCGCCCGCGCGCGTTCGGCTGCTGTTTCGGCTGTCGCCCGGCGCGCTGAGCGTCCCCGTCCTCCCCGCGGGCCCTTCCCCGCGCGTCCTCCCCGCGGGCCCTTCCCCACGGGCCCTTTCCCCGCGGGGCCTGCCCGCGCGTCCTGCCCGCGGGTCCTGCCTGCGGGTCCTTCCCTGCGGGTCCTTTCTGCGGGGCCTGCCTGCGGGTGCTTTCTGCGGGTCCTTTCCGCTTTCCGTGGGTCTTTCCCTGGGCGGGGAGGGATTCGCGGTGTGGGTATGGGTGTTGATGTGTCCCTGGGGGTGGGCTGGGTGTTGGGGAGGCGAAGGGTCTGTCGAGTGCCGGTTGTGGTTGTGGTGGTTCGAATCCGTCTTGGTCCGTTTCTGCCGCGGGTCCTGGGTGTCACTCCTGGGGTCCGGTAGTGCAGGGGATGGCGTGGAAGCGGAGTTGCTCTGGCGCCTTTGGGGGGTGGCCTAGTCGCCTTGTGTTGAATTGGTGTGTGGTGGTGGGTCAATTCCGGGTTACGGTGGGCATCATGACAACCGGAACCACCGCTGCCGACCGCAGTGCCGTCCTGGCTCGGGTGCCGGCGCTCCAGGCCTGTAACTCTGCTGCTTTCTGGAGTGCCACGGGCCGGGCCCGGGGGCATGAGGTGATCCGGCGCTCCGGTTTCGTCGCGGTCGACGGTGGCCGGCGTGCCGGTCTGCGGGTCCTGATCCAGGGGCCTGGCCTGGATGGGGGTGAGCTGGCCGAGCTGGGTGAGCTGGCTCGCCGGGCGGCGGGCCCGGTCAACGTCGAGGACCCGTTCGGTGCCACCGATCTGGGTCGGTTGGGTCTGCGCAGTTGGCAGATGCCGATCATGCTGCGCTTGCCGGGGCCTGTCGGTGTATCGGTGGCGGATGTGGTTCGGGTTGAGCGGCCTGAGGACCTCCAGGCGGCTGAGCGGGTGGTGATCGAGGGCTTCGAGTTGACCGGTTTCGAGCCGTATCGCCGTGGGGAGCTGTTCCCGGCGGCGTTGGTCGCGCAGCCGGGCGTGGATGTGTTCCTCGCCTGGTGTGATGGTGTGGCTGCGGGAGCGTGTGTGCGGGTGGTGCGCGAGGGTGTCGGCAGCCATTACTGGGTCGCCGCGTCGCCGGCTTTTCGTTCGCGCGGCGTGGGCCGGGCCGTCATGCTCGCTTCCCTCGCCGGTCTGGCGGACCTGCCGCTCACCCTTACTGCCTCGAAGTTGGGCCGGCCGTTGTACGAGTCGCTGGGCTACACCGCTGTGACGCCCTCGACCTGGTGGGCCTCGCGGTGAACCCCGGGAGCGCCGCCGGTTCCTCGGGGGGCCGGGTGCCGTGGCGTTAGCCTGACGGCATGTTCGTACTGGAGTTGACGTACACCGCCCCGATGGAGCGGATCGACGAGGCGCTCGCGCAGCACGTGCGGTGGCTGAAGGGCCATTACGCGGCGGGTACCTTCCTGGCCTCCGGGCGCAAGGTGCCGCGCGACGGCGGGGTGATCCTGGCGGCCGGGCAGGACCGGGGTGCGATCGAGGCGCTGGTGGCCACCGACCCGTTCGTGCGGCTGGGGCTGGCCGAGTACCGGGTGACGGAGTTCCTGGCCACCGTCACCGCCCCCGCGCTGGAGGCCTACCGCCAGCAGCTGCCCGCCTGAGCCCGGCCCGCCCGCCCGCACGGGCCCGGACTGCCTGGCCGGGCCCGTGTTGCCCGCTCTGGACCGGGCCGCCCGCCCGGGCCCGGGTTGCCCGCTCTGGACCGGGCCGCCCGCCCGGGCCCGGGTTGCCTGTCCGGGCCGCCCGCCCGCACGGGCCTGGGTTGCCTGTCCGGGCCCGTGTTGCCTGTCCGGGTGGTTCGGGCTTCGCCGTGTGCTCCGGACGGGCCCGCGCGGTTCGGGGCAGGGTCGTGTTCTGGCTACGATCGGTGAGCGCGGGGCGAGGACGTAACGCGGGTTTCGTGGATTCGGCGGGAGAAGACGGATGGCACACGTACGGGCCGGGCAGCCGGCGCAGCCGGGGGATCTGGTGGACGTGGCGCGGCTGGTGACGGCTTATTACGCGTTGCGGCCGGATCCGCAGGAGGTGGGGCAGCGGGTGGCGTTCGGGACTTCGGGGCACCGGGGTTCGTCGTTGGATGCGGCGTTCAATGAGGACCATATCGCGGCGACCACGCAGGCGATCTGTGAGTACCGGGCCGAGCAGGGTGTGGGGGGTCCGTTGTTCCTGGGTGCGGACACGCATGCGTTGTCGGAGCCGGCGAAGGCGACGGCGCTGGAGGTGCTGGCGGCCAATGGTGTGCAGGTGCTGATCGACGCGGTGGACGGTTACACGCCCACTCCGGCGGTCTCGCATGCCATCCTGGCGCACAACCGGCGCAGTCCCCGGGCGCTGGCTGACGGCATTGTGGTCACTCCTTCGCACAACCCGCCGCGTGACGGGGGCTTCAAGTACAACCCGCCCAGTGGCGGTCCGGCTGGTTCCGAGGCCACGGGCTGGGTCCAGGACCGTGCCAACGAGCTGATCCGTGAGGGCCTGCGCGGGGTGAGGAAGGTTCCGTACGCGCGGGCGTTGGCCGCGGCCACCACCGGGCGGTACGACTTCCTGGGCGGCTATGTCGAGGACCTGCCCTCGGTGCTGGACCTGGACGCGGTGCGGGCGGCGGGTCTGCGTATCGGTGCGGACCCGCTGGGCGGTGCCTCGGTGGCCTACTGGGGGCGTATCGCCGAGGCCTACCGCCTGGACCTGACCGTGGTCAACCCGGTGACCGATCCGACCTGGCGGTTCATGACGCTGGACTGGGACGGCAAGATCCGTATGGACTGTTCCTCGCCGGCGGCGATGGCCTCGCTCATCGGCCGCAAGGACGAGTACCGGATCGCCACGGGCAACGACGCCGATGCCGACCGGCACGGCATCGTCACTCCCGACGGGGGCCTGATGAACCCCAACCACTACCTGGCGGTGGCTGTCGACTACCTCTACCGTCACCGTGCCGACTGGCCCGCCGATGCCGCTGTCGGCAAGACGCTGGTCTCCTCCTCGATGCTCGACCGTGTCGCCGCGGGGCTGGGCCGCACCCTGGTGGAGGTCCCGGTCGGCTTCAAGTGGTTCGTCGACGGCCTGTTGGAGGGCTCGATCGCCTTCGGTGGGGAGGAGAGCGCCGGTGCTTCCTTCCTGCGCCGCGACGGCGGGGTGTGGACCACCGACAAGGACGGCATCCTGCTGGCCCTGCTCGCCGCCGAGATCACCGCTGTCACCGGCGCCACTCCCAGCGCCCGTTACCGTGAACTGACCGAGCGTCACGGCGCGCCCGCCTACGCCCGCGTCGACGCTCCCGCCGACCGTGAGCAGAAGGCCCGTCTGGCCCGCCTGGCCCCCGAGCAGGTCAGCGCGGGGCAGCTCGCCGGCGAGAAGATCACCGCGGTGCTCTCCCACGCCCCCGGCAACGGGGCGGCCATCGGCGGCCTGAAGGTGTGCACCGACAACGCCTGGTTCGCCGCCCGGCCCTCGGGCACGGAGGACGTGTACAAGATCTACGCGGAGTCGTTCCTGGGCGCCGGGCACCTGGGCCGGGTGCAGGAGGAGGCCCGCGCCCTGGTGGGCGAGGTCCTCGGGGCCTGAGCGGTGCGGGCCCGCGCCGGGGATGGGTTTGCGCGGCGCGGGCCCGGCCGGCGCGAACGCCCCTACCGGCCCCGGCTCGGGCGGTCAGCCCCGTACCCGAGCCCGTACCCGAGCCCGTACCCGAGCCGGGGCCGGGGCCGGGGCCGGAGCCTGGGGCTGGGGCTGGGGCTGGGGGCGGGGGCGGGGCGCGGGGAGGTGTCCCCGGCCCCGGTGCGGGCGGTCAGGCCCGTACCCGTACCCGAGCCGGGGCCTGGGCCTGGGCCGGAGCCTGGGGCTGGGGCCGGGCACCTGGGCCGGGTGCAGGAGGAGGCCCGTGCCCTGGTGGGCGAGGTCCTCGGGGTCTGAGCGGTGCGGGCCCGCGTCGGGGATGGGTTTGCGCGGCGCGGGCCCGGCCGGCGCGAACGCCCCTACCGGCCCCGGTGCGGGCGGTCAGCCCCGTCCCCGAGCCGGGGCCGGAGCCGGAGCCGGGGCCTGGGCTGGGGCCGGGCACCTGGGCCGGGTGCAGGAGGAGGCCCGTGCCCTGGTGGGCGAGGTCCTCGGGGTCTGAGCGGTGCGGGCCCGCGTCGGG
>NZ_JBVHIP010000011.1:17494-22263 GCF_055560495.1 Kitasatospora sp. NPDC023176
GGGATGGGTTTGCGCGGCGCGGGCCCGGCCGGCGCGAACGCCCCTACCGGCCCCGGTGCGGGCGGTCAGGCCCGTCCCCGAGCCGGGGCCGGGGCCGGAGCCTGGGGCTGGGGCTGGGGCGCGGGGAGGTGTCCCCGGCCCCGGTGCGGGCGGTCAGCCCCGTACCCGAGCCGGAGCCTGGGCTGGGGCTGTACGGGTGCTGCGGCGCTGGTCGTGGGTGGTGGCCGCGGCTGTCGCGCAGGCGGCCAGCGCCAGCACCGCCGCCGCCAGCGGGAACCACCGGGTGCCCAGCAGCGTGATGGCCGCCGAGCCCGCCACGCCGCCGGCCGCGGTGCCGAGGTAGAGGGCGCTGCTGTTGAGCGAGATCAGCAGTGGCGCGTTCGCCGGGTCGAGCGAGGCCAGCCGGTGTGGCAGCGCGACCGACACCGCCCAGCCCGCCAGCGGTACCACCGCCGCGTACGCCAACGCCCCGGGCATGCCGCGCCCCAGCCAGGGCAGTGCCGCGAAGGCGCCGGCGGCGACGGCGGAGCCGGCCAGCAGGACGGTGCGTACCCCGATGCGGTCGACCAGGCGCCCGCCCAGCCAGCTGCCGGCCACCGACATCACGCCGGTGGTGAGCAGGATGAGGCCGAGCCGGCCGGCGTCGCCGCCGGTGGCGCCGTGGACGGCGGTGGCGAGGTAGATGTAGACGCTCTGGAAGGCGAGGAAGAAGGCGAGTGTGGTGGCGGCGGCGCCCAGCACCCGGCGCCGGCCCAGCGGGGCGAGGCGGGCGGTGAGGGTGGGGGCGGCGGCGGGGGCGGGCAGGTCGCGCAGCAGGACGGCGAGTCCGGCCAGGGCCGCCAGGCCGAGCGCGGTGACCAGCCACATCGTCAGCCGCCAGTCGGTGCGCCCGACCCAGGTGCCCAGCGGCACGCCCAGCGCGGTGGCGACGGTCATGCCGCCGAGCACGGTGGCCAGGGCCCGTCCGCGCCGTTGGGGGGCGACCAGGGTGGTGGCCACCGCGTTGGCGGTGGGGGTGTAGAGGGCGGCGCCGGCGGCGGCCAGCACCCGGGTGGCGAGCAGCAGTTCGTAGTCGGGGGCGAGGGCGCTGAGGGCGTTGGCGGCGCTGAAGACGGCGAGGGCGCTCAGCAGCAGGCGCCGGCGCGGCCAGCGGGCGGTGGCGGCGGCCAGCGGCGGGGCCAGCAGGGCGTAGCCGAGGGCGAAGACGGTGACCAGCTGGCCGGCGGCGCCCACCGACACGTCCAGGTCGGCGGAGACCGGGCCCAGGATGCCGGCCACCACCATCGAGTCGGTGCCCATGGCGAAGGTGCCGAGGGCGAGCAGGAGCAGGCGTACGGGCACGGAGAGCCCCCCGGAGTGATTGTTGGACGAACATGCAACGGTTTGATGCTCGCCAAACAATTGGGGATGGGTGGATGATTGTCAAACCATCCCGCCGCAGTCCGTCCCCCCACGGGACCCGAGGACCGGAGCCGACCCCATGACCGACGACGAACGGCTTCCCCAGCCCCCCACCGCCGACATCGACCTCGTCACCGTCCTGCACGCCCTCGGCGACCCCGTCCGCATGCGCCTGCTGCTCAGCTACGCCGACGGCGCCGAACACTCCTGCGCCCCCCGCGACCTGGGCCTGGACCACCTCCACAAGTCGACCGTCTCCCACCACATGCGCGTCCTGCGCGAAGCCGGCGTCACCACCACCCGCGTCGCCGGCCGCAACCGCTTCGTCCGCCTGCGCCGCACCGACCTGGACGCCCGCTTCCCCGGCCTGCTGGACGCCCTCCTCGCCGCCGCCCCCCTCTGAAAGCCGAGCGGCACCGCTGTCAGCGCGCGTCCTTCGCGACGGCCGCCGGGGCCGACCGGCGCGAGGAAGCCGACGGGAACGGCCGGCCGGGTCGCGCAGCAGCAGCGACCGCTCGCCCCACGGCCTCGTGGCGGGCCCGGCCACCACCTCGCCGACGAAGTCCGCCGGCCCCCGTACACCCGCTCCACCTCCCCGGCCAGGAAAGCGGCGATCACACGGCGGCGGTCCGCCACCCGGGCCGGCCCCGGGGCGAAGAGCGCCACGGTGGCGCCACCGGCGAGCGCCAGGCCCGCCCCGCCGTCCGGAACCCGGCGAAGTCCCCGCCGGCCCACACCGCCCGCACCCCGGCGGCCCGCTCGCAGAAGGGCGACGAGACGCGCGACATCACCGGTGACGACGCGGAACGAGACGAAGCCAGGGGAATCCCCCAGATCGTGCCGAACGCCCACCGACGTTCCCCCGCCCCGCAGACCAGGAGCGACAGCAGGCCAGGAGTGACAGCAGGCCAGGGGCGACAGAGGACAGAACCGGCCCCCTGGCGGACGTAGGTTGGTCCCCGTGCCCCGACCCACCGCCCGCGTGCTGACCCTCCTGGAACTGCTGCAGTCCGGCGGCACCCGCACCGTCGCCGAACTCGCCGACCGCCTCGGCGTCCAGGACCGCACCGTACGGCGCTACGTGCAACGGCTCGCCGAACTGGACATCCCCGTGGAATCGGTACGCGGCCGCCACGGCGGCTACCGCCTCGCCCCCGGCTACCGCCTGCCCCCGCTCATGCTCGACGACGACGAGGCCCTGGCCGTGCTCCTCGCCCTGCTCACCGCCCGCCGCACCACACCGACGACCGCCCAGCGCACCGCCAACGAGACCGCGACGGCGAAGATCCGGCGCGTCCTGCCCCGCCACCTCGCCCACCGGCTCGACACCCTCCAGGACTCCCTCACCTTCACCGGCCACCCCGCACTCGACGAACCCCCCACCCCCGACACCGCCCTGCTCCTCACCCTCGCCGACGCGGTACGCCACCGCCGCCCGCTCGCCATCCGCTACACCGACCGCGACGGCCGGCCCAGCGAACGCACCCTGCACGCCCACGGCATCGTCGCCCACGGCGGCCGCTGGTACGTCACCGGCAAGGACACCCGCGCCGACCAGGACCGCACCCTGCGGCTCGACCGCGTCACCGATGCCAGGACCCTGCCCGGCACCTTCGACGAACCCGCCGGCCCCGACCCCGCCCAGCGCGTGCTGACGGGCTTCGCCACCGCCGACTACCGCCACCACGTCACCCTGCGCATCCAGGCGAGCGCCGAACACGTCCGCGCCCACCTGCCCGCCACCGTCGCCCGGTTGCACGAACTCGAACCCGCCACAGGCCCCGACGGGACGGACGGCACGGACGGGACGGACGGCACGGACGGCACGGACGGGACAGGCAGGACGGACAGGACGGGCGGGACGGGCAGCACGGACGGGACGGACGGGACGGGCGGCACGGGCGGCACGGGCGGCACGGGCGGCACGGGCGGGACAGGCGGGACAGGCAGGACGGACAGGACGGGCGGGACGGACGGGACGGGCAGCACGGACGGCACGGACGGGACAGGCGGGACGGACGGGACGGGCGGGACGGGCGGGGGCTGGCTGCGCGTCGACCTGCGGGCACAACGCCTCGACTGGCTGCCCCCGCTCCTGGCCGCACTCGACCGGCCGTTCACCATCGAACGCCCCGACGAACTGCGCGGCCTCGTCACCGCCCTCGCCGACCGCCTCGCCGCCGGCGCCCGCACGGGCGACGCGTAGGGTCCGTACCGCAGCACACCGCAGCACAGCGCAGGGACCACCGGGAAGGACGGCTCATGCCGATCAGGGGCGTGCTCTTCGACGTCGACGACACCTTGTTCGACTACACGGGCTCCGAGCAGACGGGCATCCTCGCCCACCTGCGGGACGTCGGCCTGCTCGAGCGCTTCCCCACCCCGCAGGCCGCACTCACCCTGTGGCGCGACGTCATGGAGTACCAGTACGCCCGCTACCTCGCCCGCGAACTCACCCTGCAAGGCCAGCAGTACGCCCGCACCCGCCAGTTCCTCGCCGAACTCGGCCAGGACGGCGCCGAAGACCTCACCGACGAACAGGCCGCCGCCTGGTTCGCCGGCTACGCCGCCCACCGCGACGCCGCCTGGAACGCCTTCCCCGACGCCGAACCGACCCTCCTCGCACTCGCCCCCCACTACCGCCTCGGCGTCGTCTCCAACTCCGACACCGACCACCAACGCCGCAAACTGCGCGCCATCGGCCTGCTCGACCACCTCGGCGACGCCATCGTCTGCTCCGACCAGCACGGCGAAGCCAAACCCGCCGCCGGCATCTTCCACGCCGGCTGCGCCGCCCTGGGCCTGCCCCCGCACGAAGTCGCCTACGTCGGCGACAAGTACACCCACGACGCCGAAGGCGCCCGCGACGCCGGCCTCCACGCCTTCTGGCTCGACCGCGCCGCCACCGCCACCCCGGCCGGCGAGGGCATCCACGTCCTCCACACCCTCACCACCCTCCCTCAGGCCCTCACCCCCTGACCCCGCCCCGGCTGCCGTCAGGCCCGCCCCCTGGCCCCGGCCCGCCCCCCACCCCGGCTGCCGTCAGGCCCGCCCCCTGGCCCCGGCCCGCCCCCCACCCCGGCTGCCGTCAGGCTCACCGCCAGATCCCTTCCCGGCCCCGCTCCCGGCCGCCACCTGACTCACCGCCGGCCCGGCCCTGGCCCGACCCTGGCCCCCTCCCGTTCACCGCCGGCCCCACTGCCGGCCCCGCTCCCGGCCGCCGCCCGTCGTTCCACCCTCACCACCCCCGGCCGTCACCAGACCCGCCCCCGACCCCACCCCCGCCGCCGGTCGCTGCCGGGCCCACCGTCGGCCCGCTCCCACCCCTCGACGCGGCGCCTGCGCTCCGGCGGTGCCCCATCCGCCCC
>NZ_JBVHIP010000011.1:22362-42343 GCF_055560495.1 Kitasatospora sp. NPDC023176
GCCCACCGTCGGCCCGCTCCCACCCCTCGACGCGGCGCCTGCGCTCCGGCGGTGCCCCATCCGCCCCCTGTCCCGCCCTCGGGCGTCACCTGACCCACCGCCGGCCCGCGCACGACCCCGGCCGTCGTCCCACCCCCACCCCCATCCCGGTTCCTGCCCCTGCCCCGGCCCCGCCCTTGCCCGCCCATCCGCTCCCGGGCTGATCTTCGGCTGCCGTCAGAGCACCTCCGCCCCGCCCCCCACCAGGCCGGCGCCCACGAGTACGCCGGGGGCGGTGCGCCCCCGCTGAAGCCGGCCGTCCCAGCCGGGAGGCCCGTGCGCCGGAAGTCGGCGAGGCCGGCTTCTCGTGCGGGGGAGGGGCCGGGCGGGGCGTGGGGGAAGTGGTTGGTTCGCCGGTGTCCTGTTCGCGGGAGGGCTCGCTCGCGTTGCTCTGTGTCGAAAGTCGGTCCCGCCGGCTTCTCGTGCGGGCGTGGTTGCCCTGGGCGTGCGGGAGTTGTCCGGCCCGCAGCGTTGTTCCCGGTGGGCCCGCTTGCGCTGGCCTGTGCGCCGGAAGTCGGTCGCGCCGGCTTCTCGTGCGGGCGTGGTTGCCTTGGGCGTGCGGGAGTTGTCCGGCCGCAGCGCTGTTCCCGGTGGGCCCGCTTGCGCTGGCCCGTGCGCCGGAAGCCGGCCTCGCCGGCTCCCGGCGCGGGGGCGTCGGCCCAGGGGGCGCAGTGGTGTCCTGGCCGCAGGCGTTTCGTTGGCCCATGGGCGCCGGAAGCCGGCCGGTCCGACGTCCTGCGCGGGGGTGGTGTCGGCCTGTCATGGGCGGGAGTTGGCCGGCAGTCCCGTGCGGGGCACGTCGGGCCGGCCGACTTCTGGTGCGGGGGAGGGGCCGGCCCGGGGCGCGTGGGCAGCGGCCGGTTCGCCAAGGGTTGTCCCGTAGCCGGTCGTTGGCAGCACGAGAGTGGCCGGCCGGGATCGCGTCCCAGGTTCCCTTCGGGGAGGCGCTGACCTCGGTGCACCCCTGCGACCGCACGACACGCCAGCGGGTAGCAGGTGCCTCCTCCCGATCACGTGCGGACGTCCCGACCTGGGGAGATGCGCAGGGCCCCTGTTATTGTGCGCCGATGTCAACGATCAGACAGTTCCAAGTGACCTTCGACTGCGCGGAGCCGGCGCGCCTCGCCGCCTTCTGGTGTGAGGTGCTGGGGTACGTCGTGCCGACGGTCCCGGAGGGCTTTGCCACGTGGGGGGAGTACCACCGCTCGCTGCCGCCCGAGGACGAGATCTACTTCGCGTGTACCGATCCCTCGGGGGTGGCCCCGCGCCTGCTCTTCCAGCGAGTTCCCGAGGGCAAGGCCGTCAAGAACCGGGTGCATCTTGATGTGCGGGTCGGCACAGGGCTCGTGGGTGACGAGCGCCTGGCCACCCTCGAGGCCGAATGCGCACGGCTGATGGCGCTCGGCGCGACACACGTGCTGACGCAGCGCGCCGATGGCGTCAACGAGTCGTGCATCACGATGCAGGACATCGAGGGCAACGAGTTCTGCCTCGCCTGATTCTCCTCCGGGGCCGCGAGGCGGGGGCAGTCTCCCGGGGGCCTCTCGGGTCCCGCCTACGGCGGGAGTCATTGCGGGAGAGCGAGGTTGCGCAGGCGGGCAACGCCGTGCGTCGCCTGGCGCACACCGTCGCCTCCCAGGCGGCAGTCGCGCAGGATCTTCCGGGTCTTCGTCCGGGCGAAGGCGTGCTCGACGCGGGCGCGAACCCGTCTGTGGTCGTGGTGGTGTTCGGCCTGGCAGGCGGTCAGTTCGCCGTCTCGGGGGCGGCGGTGCGCGATGACGAGGCCGGTTCCGGGGCAGCCGCCGTCGGCGATCGTGGCTGTCCGGCCGACGGCGGCCCTGGCCCCGGATTCCTCCCCTGCCCTGCAGTCGCTGCGGTGGCAAACGCCTGCGCCGGCCACGGCCGGAGATCATCCCACGGCAAGATCACTTACGGGACAGCCCTCAGGGGACCCGCGCACGCTGCCCAGCGGAGGAAGCCGGCCGGTGCGACTTCTCACGTAGGGGATGTGGTTGGCCTGGGGCGGACGGGAGTCGCCAGGGCCGGCCGCAAGGCCCGTGCACGGGAAGTCGGCCGCTCCGACGTCCGGTACGGGCCCGGTGGCCTTGAGCACGCGGGCAGTTGCCGGTTCGCCGAGGCCCTGGCCGCCAGGGTCCTGCCCACCTCGCCGCGCGAGGGAAGTCGGCCCTGCCCACGTTCCCGCGCGAGGTGCGGGTGCCCTGAGCGTGCGGGGAGTCGCCCGGCCCGCGGAGCCGCTCGTGCACGGGAAGTCGGCCGGTGCGACGTCCGGTGCGGGGAGTTCGCCCGGGGCACGGGAAGTCGGCCGGTGCGACGTCCGGTGCGGGGGAGGAGTCGGCCCGGCGGGGCGGTGCGCGGCCCGCCCGCCCGCGCCCGGGGCCCGCTGCCTACGCCGGCGGGGTGTCCGCGCCGAGGAGGGCGCGGCAGGCGGGGGTCAGGCCGGTGACCGTGACCGGGACGGGCGGGCCCTGCCAGTGCTCGCGGGACAGCCGCAGGCGCCGGGACTCCACGACCCGGCCGTCCAGGGCGTCGCGGCTGATGCCGTCGGGCCGGTAGCCGAGCTTGCGGGAGACCGCGAGCGAGGAGTGGTTGTCACTGAAGGACACCGACGTCGCCGAGGCCGCGCCCAGCTCCGCGAAGGCCAGGTGGAGCATCGCGGCGCGCATCTCGGTGCCGAAGCCCCGCCCCTGGTACTCCAGGCCGACCCACGAACCGGAGGCGATCTCCCGCCGTACGGCGAACTCCCGGGCCCGCATGTCCTGCACCCCCACCGGACGCCCCCGGTGGAAGGCCACCAGGTCCAGCGCCCAGTGCTGCGCCGTCCAGCGCCCCAGCCGCCGCCAGTGCATCTGCAGGACGTGCCGGGCCCGTTCGGCGGGCGGCAGTTCGCCCCACGGGGTGAGGAAGGGGCGTACGGCCGGCGGGTGGACGCCGCGCGCGGCGAGGTCCGCGACCTCGGCGAGCTCGGCCTCGGCGGGCAGCCGCAGCTCCAGCCGGGGCGTGGTCAGGCGCAGGCCCTTCAGCGGCCAGTGGTCGGTGATCACCGGGACAGTGTGCCCAAGCCGCCCGCCGCCCGCACCGTGGTTTCCCGCTCCGGCCGACCACGCTCCCGCCCCGCCCGACCACGGTCCCGCCTCGCCCCCGCGTACGGTCCCGCCTCGCCCCTCCCCCCGCGTACGGCCCCGCCGGCCACGGTCCCGCCGAGTACGGCCCCGCCCGGCCGGGCCCGCGACTAGGGTGGGGGTGCACCCTATGAGGAGGAAGTGGCCATGTCCGACCGGGAGTTCGTCAGCGTCCCCGCCCTGATCCTGCGGGCCCTCGCCGCCCGCCCGGACCGGCGCGCCGTCACCACCGCCGACCGGGTCGAGGTCACCGCCGGCGACTTCGCGGCCGCCACCTACCGTCTCGCCCACGAGCTGCTCGCCCGTGGCATCACCCGCGGCTCGACCGTCACCCTGCTGACCGGCAACACCCCCGAGGCCCTCAGCGCCCGCTACGCCGCCGGCCTGGCCGGCGCCCGGGTGGTCAACCTGTACGACGGGATGAGCGCCCCGGTCCTGGCCCGGATCGTCGCCAGCGTGGACACCACCGTGCTCCTCGTGGACGCCGAACGCTACGCCGACGCCCCCGAGTTGCTGCCGCTGCTCCGGGTCCCCGCCGTCCTCACCCTCGGCCCCGGGCCGCACACCGTCGGCGAGGACGTGATCGCCGCCTCCGCGATCCGCCCCACGGGGGAACCCGACGTCCGGATCGGCCCCGACGACGACCTCGGCATCCGCCACACCGGCGGCACCACCGGCATCCCCAAGGGCATCCTCAGCCTCCACGGCCCCTACCGCCGCGCTTTCGACGTCCCCTTCGGCGACCGGCGCCCCGACGGCGAGGAGCCCCGCTTCCTCGCCGCCACCTCCCTCGCCCACCTCGCCGGCGTGCTCGCCGACCTGACGCTCCACGCGGGCGGATCCGTCGTCCTCCAGCGCGCCTTCGAGCCCGGCGAGGTCCTCGCCGCGATCGCACGCGAACGCATCACCGACCTGTGGGTGCTGCCCCCGCTGCTCTACCGGCTCCTCGACCACCCGGACCTCGCCCGCACCGACCTGTCCAGCCTGCGCTGCCTCTCCTACGGCGGCTGTGCCTCCTCCCCGACCCGCATCCGCGAGGCCCTCAAGGCCTTCGGGCCGGTCCTGGTCAGCGGCTACGGCATGTCGGAGGCGCAGAACATCGCGATCCTCGGCCCCCACGAGCACGACCGCACCGGTCACGACGGCCGGCTGCCGGTCGGCCGCCCGCTGCCCGGCATCGAGGTGCAGATCCGCGCCGCCGACGGCACCGTCCTGCCGGCCGGCGAGCAGGGCGAGGTCCACGTCCGCTCGGCGACGATCATGGCCGGCTACTGGAAGCGGCCCGACCTCACCGCCCAGGTCCTGCGCGACGGCTGGCTGGACACCGGTGACATCGGCTACCTCGACGCCGACGGCTACCTCTACCTGGCCGACCGTCTCAAGGACCTCATCGTCGTCGTCGGCGGCCACGTCTACCCGACCGAGGTCGAGGAACTCCTCCTCACCCACCCCGCCATCGCCCAGTGCGCCGTCTACGGGGTGCGGGACGACCAGGAGGCCGAGCACGTCCACGCCGCCGTCGTCCCCGCCGCCGGGCAGCAGCCGACCCTGGAGGAGGTCCGCGCCTTCGTCACCGCCGCCAGGGGCCGCATCTACGCCCCCGAAGCCCTCCACCTCCTCGACGCGATCCCGCTCACCGCCGTCGGCAAGCCCGACAAGAAGCGCCTGCGCGAGGCCGCCACGGCCGGCTGACCCCGCCCCAGCCCCCCGGCCGGCCGGGCGGAAACCGCCACGGCCGGCCGGCCGCCGTGACCGGCAGGCCGCTGCCACGGCCGGCCGGGCCGCCGCCGCCGCGCGCGGCACGAGCTCAGCGGCGGGTGAAGGCGGCGATGGCCGGCAGCGGCGGGTCGTAGCCGTCGGTGGTGTCCACGCGCAGCTGCGGTACGGGCAGGGACAGCGGGGTGAAGTCGTCCAGCAGGTTGCCCGGCCCGGGTGGGGCGGCGAGCAGTTCGCGGTCGGCGTGGGCGGCGCGGTGGCCCTCGGCGGCCAGGCGGGCGGCGATCCGCCGGCGGGCCAGGGCCGGGTCCACCCGGCAGTGCACGACGCGCAGTTCGGCGCGGGCGGCCAGCGGCTGGAGGCCGGTGCGCCAGAGCCGGTCCTGGTAGGCGGCCTCGGCGACCACGCTCACCCCGGCGTCCACCAGGACGCCCAGCACGCCGAAGAACGCGTCGCGCACCGCCAGGTCGGGGGCCGGGGTGCGGGTGCCGGCGTGCAGCAGGCCCTCCTTGACCTCGTCCCGGACGAGGGCCGGGCAGCCGACGGCCCGGGCCAGGGCGTGTGCCAGGGTCGTCTTGCCGCTGCCCGGCCCGCCGCTCACCACGATCAGCACCGCACCCGCCTCCCGTCCAACGCGCCGACCAGCCGCGCCTGTTGGCAACTTCGTACCCGAAACCTCCGGCGCCGCGGGCTCGTTGTGCCCGGTGGAGGGACCAATCGGCCCGGGCGGCGCGCTGCCGCCGGGCCCGGACGGAGGGGACCATCATGACCCAGCCCGCAGACGCGGTGCGCGCCGGCGGCCCGGACTCGGCGCTCGACCGGGTGGCCGACTTCTACGGCGCCTACATCGACGCCGTCGACGACGGCACCGACGACCTGTCGCACGGGCTGCGCGCCCACTACCTCACCGAGGACCTGCGCCGGCGCCTGGCGGCCTGGGAGGAGGCCGACCACGCCGACGGCGTGCTGCGCGCCCAGGACGTGCCGACCGCCTGGGAGGTGCGCTACCACGACTCGGGCGCCGGGCACCTGTTCACCACGGTCACGCTGACCTGGGGCACGGGTCCGGACGCCGGGCGCACCCGGCTGGCGGTGCGGAGCGACCTGAGCACCAAGCTGATCTCCGGCATCGAGGACGCCCCCGCGCCGTAGTGGTGGCGATCGCCGCCGCCCGGGCCGGTTCAGGCCAGGGCGGCGGCCAGGCGCTGCGGCAGGCTCTCGTAGGGCCGGCAGTCGACCACGGGCAGGCGGTGGGCGCCGGCCTGGTCGGCGAGCCAGCGGGAGTAGCGGGCGCTGACGGCGGCGCGGGCCGGCTGGGGGCCGCGGTCCGGCTCGCGGTGGGCGTAGTTGGCGCCGATCCGCTCCGGGTCGCCCTCGTGGAGGAACACCGCGCGCAGGCGCCGGCCCCGGCCGGCGGCCTCGGCGACGGCGCGGGCGGCGGCCCGGGGGCTGAGGTAGTCGCCCTCGACGACGGCGGGCACCTCGACGCCCAGCCGGTTGCGCACGACGCCGAGCAGCGCCTCGTCCAGGGCGTGGGCGGTGGCGATCTGCAGGTCCAGGACGCGGTCGGCGCCCAGTTCCTCCTCCGGGGCGCCGTGGCCGGCGAAGTGGTGCAGCCCGGGGTGGCCGGCCGGGGTGGTGGCGGCCTGCAGCGCGGCGACGACGTCGTCGAACTCCACCACGAACGCGCCGTGCCGCTCGGCGAGAAGGGCGGCGGCGCGGCTCTTGCCGACGCCGGAGGCGCCGCCGATCAGCAGGATGTCCCAGGGACGGTGGTCGGTGTGCATACGGTCACATTAAGGGACGCGGGTAAGCGGTTGCGGGGGCCGGCGGGCTCTGTGGGGTGGGGGAGGCGCCGTGGGAGCGGCTCCTCCCGGCCAGGCCCCCGGCGCCGGAAGCCGGCCCACGGTCTGGTCCCGCCGCCCGCCCGCCCGCCCGCCCGCCCGTACCGGATCCGGATCACGGCCGGGCGGCCGGGCGGCCGGGGGGGTGGCGGGGGTGGCGGGGGCGCTCACGGGCCGTCACTTCGCGGGCGCTCGCGGGCTCGGCTGCGCCGGGTGTGCGCGCCCCGGGCCCGCCGTGCGGCGCCGGCCGTGGCGGCGGCGAGGGCGAGGGTGAGGGTCGCCAGGCCGGAGGCGGCCAGGACCTGGCGGGGGCCCAGGGCGGTGGTGAGGGGGCCGCCGAGGGCGGTGCCCACCGGGGCCGCGGTGAGCAGGGCGGTGCTGCGGGCGGCCAGGACGGTGGTCAGCGCCCCCGGCGGGGTGCGGTCCTGGAAGAGCGTCAGCGACAGGGCGGTGAAGGGGCCGTAGACCACGCCGCCGAGCGCGAAGCAGAGCAGGGAGAGGGCGGCCGGCGCGCCCAGGTCGAACGGGACGAGGGCCAGGCCCCAGCCGGCGACGATGCCCAGGGTGACCGGCCACGGCGGGAGCCGGCGCAGGGTGCCCGCGGCCAGGGCGCCCAGGACGGCGCCGGCGCCGAAGAGCGTCCAGTACAGGCCGAGCAGGCCCGGGCCGGCGTGGAGGTCGGCGGTGACGTGCAGCGGCAGCGCGACCTCCACCGGCCCGTAGAGGAGGTTGAAGGCCCAGGTCAGGGCGAGGAGGGCGAGCAGTTCGGGCCGGCGGCGCAGTGGGTGCGGGCCGGCCGCCGTCGCCGGTGCGCCCGCCTCCCCGGCGGCGGGCCCCTCCAGCCGGGTGGCCCGCACGGCGAGGGCGGCGAAGGACAGCGCGTCCAGGCCGATGATCCAGGCGGGGCCGACGGGCCCGGCCAGGAACCCGGCGAGCGCGGGGCCGACGATGACGGACGCCGAGCCGATGGCGCTGACCAGCGCGTTGGCCGCGGGCCGCTGCCCGGGCGGGAGCAGTTGGGCGAGCAGGGCGTACGTGCCCGCGCTGCCCCAGGGGCGCAGCACCGACGACCCGGCCAGCAGGGCGAGGTACAGCGCCGGGTGCAGCACCCCGGCCGCCCAGGCCGCGGGCACGCAGCCGAGCAGCACCGCGCGCACCGCGCTGTCGGCGGCCGGCAGGCGCCGGGCGGGCATGCGCCGCAGCAGGCCGCCCAGGAGCAGGGCCCCGGCGGCCCCGGGCAGGGCGCCTGCGGCGAGCGCGGCGCCGACCAGCGGTGCGGACCGGCCCTCGGGCGCGATCCGCACGGCCGGCCAGGCCACGGCGACCAGGCTCATCCCGTCGCCGAGGGCGCAGGCGGCCAGGGCGGGCAGCAGGCGCCGCAGCGGCGGGTGGGCGAGCAGGGCGCGGTAGGTCCGGGCGGATGGGACGCTCATCCGGTTCAGGCTGGTGGTTCAACCGGACTTGAGGTCAAGACGGGCGGCCGCCGAGGCCGGCGGGGCCGGCGGGGGCGGCGGGGCCGTCACGGGCCGTCACGGGCCGTCAGGGGTGGTCAGGGGTGGTCAGGGGTGGTCGCGGGTGGTCGCGGGTGGCGTGGCGCAGGGCCCAGGGGAGGAGGAACCAGAGGGTGGCGAAGATCAGGGCGATGACGGCGGTGATGGCGACGGCGACCGGGGCGCCGAGGATGACGTCGAGGACGAGCAGGACGGCGCCGGTCAGGGCGCAGGCCAGGAGCAGCAGGCCGTACTGGGCGATGCGGGCGGAGACGTGGACGATGCGGGCCTTGCCGGGGTGGCGGTAGAGGCCGCGGTGCAGGGCGACGGGGGTGGCCAGGACGGCGGCGGCGACGACGGTCAGCAGCAGGGTGGTGACGTAGATGTCCTGCTGGGCGTCGGAGAGTTCGGCGAAGCGCGGGGTGAAGGCGACGCCGAGGAGGAAGGCGAAGACGATCTGGACGCCGGTCTGCAGCACCCGCAGTTCCTGGAGCAGTTCGACCAGGCGCCGGTCGGCCCGTACCGCCGGGTTCTCCCAGCCCGGGGGCGGGGGTGCGGGCTCGCCGGGGCGGTCGGGGCGGTCGGGGCGGTCGGGGTGGTCGGGGTGGTCGGGGCCGGGCGGGGGAGGGGTGCTGCTGCTCATGGGTCACATTGTCCGCGGCGCCGCCGGTGCCCGACCAGGGCGGTGAGGCGGGTGTCGGGGTCGTGCCACTCGAGGGGCTCGCTCCTGAAGGCGCGCAGGCCGGGCCGGACGGACGGACGGACGGGCGGGCGCCCGCCCGTCCGTCCGTCCGGCCCGGCGGAGCGGGACGTGCCCGGCGGGCCGCCCTTGCCGTCGCGCTCGCGCACGGTCGGGTCGGTGGCCTGAGCCCGCGGCAGGAAGCGGCGCCGGCCGGGCCCGGCGTCAGTCCGTGCGGTCCGTGCGGCCCGTGCGGCCCGTGCCGTCGGTGCGGCCCGCCGCTTCGGCGCCCTCCAGGCGCTGCTGCCAGGCGGTGAGCAGGGCCTGCAGGGCGGCGGCCTCGTCGGGGTCCAGGTGGGCGAGCAGGCGGTGCTCGTTGCGGATGTGGGCGGTGAACGCCTCGTCGAACAGGCGCAGGCCCGCGTCGGTGAGGGCGACCACGCGTCCGCGCCGGTCGTCCTCGGCGGGGCGGCGGGTGACCAGGCCGGCGCGTTCCAGGCGGTCGACGCGCTTGGTCATCGCGCCGGTGGTGACCATGGTGTGGGCGGCGAGTTCGCCGGGGGCCCGCTCGTAGGGGGCGCCGGCCCGGCGCAGGGCGGCGAGCACGTCGAACTCGCCCTCGCTCAGGCCGTAGCGCTCGAAGACGAGGGTGAGTTCGGCGGTCAGGCGGGCGGCGAGGCGGTGCAGGCGCCCGATCACGGCCAGCGGGGAGACGTCCAGGTCGGGGCGCTCGCGGCGCCACCGGGCCTGGATCAGCGCGACGTGGTCCGCATCGTCCTGGTGTTCCATGGCCCCATCCTACCCAGATAGCTTCCCCGGAAGCTATATTGTCTTCCATGGAAGCCAATGCCCGGTGGGTGCTGCTGACCGCCCTCGCCCCGCTCGCCTGGGGCACCAACTACTGGGTCACCCACGCCTACCTGCCCGCCGACCACCCCCTGTGGGGCGCCGCCCTGCGCGCCCTGCCCGCCGGACTGCTGCTCCTCGCCCTCGCCCGCCGCCGCCCCCGCGGCCCCTGGTGGTGGCGCAGCGCCCTGCTCGGACTCCTCAACACCGCCGTCTTCTTCGTCCTGCTCTACCTCGCCTCCCAGCTGCTGCCCACCAGCACCGCCGCCACCGTCATGGCCGCCTCCCCGCTGGCCATGCTGCTCACCGCCTGGGCCCTGGCCGGCCAGCACCCGCACCGCGCCCACCTGGCCGGGGCGGTGGCGGGCCTGGCCGGGGTGGCGCTCACCGTGCTCGGCAGCGGCGGCGCGCCCGGCTGGACCGCACTGGCGGCCTCGGCCGGCGCGATGCTGGTCTCCTCCGTCGGCTACGTGCTCGCCGCCCGCTGGCGCGAGGGCGCCGACCCGCTGGCCGCCACCGCCTGGCAGCTCACCGCCGGCGGCCTGATCCTGCTGCCCCTGGCCGCCGGCGTCGAGGGCGCGCCCCCGCCGCTGCACGGCCCCACCCTGCTCGCCTTCGGCTACGTCACCCTGGTGGCCACCGCCCTCGCCTTCGTCTGCTGGTTCGCCGGCCTGCGCCACCTGCCGGCCGGCACGGTCGGCCTGCTGGGGCTGCTCAACCCGCTGGCCGGGGTGCTGCTGGGCACCGCGCTGGACGGCGACCAACTGGGGGCGCGCCAGGGGGCCGGACTGGCCCTGGTGGCCGCCGGGATCCTGCTCGGACGGCCCCGCGGCCGCGCCACGGCACCGGCCGCACCGGGCGCACCGGCCCGTACGGGCTTGCCCGGGCCGCGCGTGCCGTGATCGGATGACGGGCAGCATCGCGTGCCGGTGGCGGACCGCGCCAGGCATGGAGGTGCGCGACCGAAAGGGACCGCCCACCCGTGGCCTCCCCCGTCGACAGCGGCCGAACCGCCGCCCTCAGTCTCCAACTCTCCCAGGCCCACAACGAGTTGCGCCGCCGCCTGGCCAACGTCCGCGCGGGCCTGGGCCGTCGGACCCGGCCCGATGACGCCCTGCTCACCCACTGCCTGGCCTTCTGCACCGCCCTGGCGAACCATCACCAGGGCGAGGACGAAGGCCTGTTCACCGCCCTGGTGCGGGAGCGGCCCGACCTCGCCCCGACCGTCGCCAGACTCCTCGAGGACCACGGGCTCATCACCGGCATCCTCACCCGGGTCCGCGAACTCGCCGAGACCGCCGCACGGTGGCCCGGGGAGCCCGGGGAGCCCGGGGAGCCCGGAGCGTCAGGGGAGTCCGCGGAGTCCGGGTCGGGGGAGTCAGGGGAGCCCGGCGCCGACCTGGCGGCCATCGGCCGCGAACTCGACGGCCTGGCCGCCATCGTGGAATCCCACTTCGGCTACGAGGAACGCGCCATCGGCGCCGCCCTGGACGCCGGCGCGGGCGGCGGCGGGGGCGGCGACGGGGGCTGGCGCGAGCCGGTGCTGCGCTTCCGCACGCCGTAAAACCCTTCGCCCCGCACCGCCCGGCCTCCCTACACTCGCCAACGCGGCCGCACCCCCCGTGGTGCGGGCGACCAGACGACCGTATGTACCGACCGGGCAGACGACAGAGAGAAGGGGGCGCAGCGGCCATGCCGAAGCACAGCGCCGCCGCCTCCTCTCCCGCCTCGCGGTACGAGGTGGTCCTGGTGTCCTCGCCCCTCCGGTGCCCGCCGCGCGGCCGGTACCGGGGCAGTGCCGCCACCACCTGAACCCCGCCCTTCCACAAGGGCTCTTTCGCGCACGGTGATCTGACGAAACGTCAGCAATCGTCCGCCGGCAGCACTGTGTCAATCGCGCGCCCACCCCGTACCGACCGCCCCTTCGAGAGGCACCCGGGCCATGCGCACCGACACCACCACCACCAGCACCACCACCACCACCGGCACCACCACCAGCACCGTCACCGCCGACATCGCCGCCGTCCGCAACCTCGGCATCCTCGCCCACGTCGACGCCGGCAAGACCACCGTCACCGAACGGATCCTCTACCTCACCGGCACCACCCACAAGCGCGGCGAAGTCCACGACGGCACCACCGTCACCGACTTCGACCCCCAGGAACGCGACCGCGGCATCACCATCTTCGCCGCCGCCGTCAGCTGCGCCTGGGCCGGACACCGGATCAACCTCATCGACACCCCCGGCCACGTCGACTTCGCCGACGAGGTCGAACGCTCCCTGCGCGTCCTGGACGGCGCCGTCGCCGTGTTCGACGCCGTCGCCGGCGTCGAGCCGCAGAGCGAGTCGGTGTGGCGCCAGGCCCAGCGCCACGGCGTGCCCCGCATCGCCTTCGTCAACAAGCTCGACCGCGCCGGCGCCGACCTCGACGCAGCCGTCGCCTCCATCCGCGAACGCCTGCACCCCCACCCGCTCGCCGTCCACCTGCCCATCGGCGCCGAGGACGCCTTCACCGGCGTCGTCGACCTCGTCCACCGGCGCGCCCTCACCTGGGACCAGCACGGCACCCTCACCGAAGGCCCGGTACCCGACCACCTCACCGCCCAGGCCGCCGCCCGCCGCCACGCCCTGGACGAAGCGGTGGCCGAACTGAACCCCGAAGCCCTGGAGGAGTTCTGCGCCCACGGCGCCCTCAGCCCCGCCACCCTCACCACCGCCCTGCGCGAACTCACCCGCACCGGCGAGGCGGTGGTGGTGCTGGGCGGCTCCGCCTACCGCAACCGCGGCATCGAACCCCTGCTGGACGCCGCCGTCGCCTACCTGCCCTCACCCCTGGACACCCCGCCCGTACACGCTGCCGACCACAGCGAGCAGCGCCACGCCGATCCCCAACAGCCCCTCACCGCCCTGGCGTTCAAGGTGACCGCGGCCCCCACCGGCCGCCTCACCTACCTGCGCCTGTACGCCGGCACCCTCCACAAGGGCGACACCGTCCTGGACGCCGCCACCGGCCGCACCGAACGCATCGCCCGCATCCTGCGCATCCAGGCCGACCGCCACACCGAGACCGACCACGCCCTGGCCGGCGACATCGTCGCCGTCATCGGCCCCAGGACCACCCGCGTCGGCACCACCCTGTGCGACCCCGACCACCCGATCCGACTGGAGGCACCCGTGAGCGCCGAACCCGTCGTCACCGTCGCCATCGAAGCCCGCCGCGGCGAGGACACCGACAAACTCACCACCGCCCTGGCCCGACTCGCCGAGGAGGACCCCTCCCTGCGCCTGGCCACCGACCCCGAAACCGGCCAGCGCACCCTGTCCGGCCTCGGCGAACTCCACCTGGAGGTCGCGGTCGAGAAGGTGCGCCGAGACGCCGGGGTGGCCGCCGCCGTCGGCCGCCCCCGGGTCGCACTGCGCGAAGCCCTCGTCGAAGGCGTCACCGGCTTCACCTACCGGCACGCCAAACAGGACGGCGGCGCGGGCCAGTTCGCCCACATCGTCCTCGACCTGGCACCCGCCCCCGACGGCTTCGCGTTCACCTCCACCGTCACCGGCGGACGGGTACCGCGCGAATACGTCCAGGCCGTGGAGGCCGGCTGCCGCGACGCCCTCACCGAGGGCCCGCTCGGCGGCCACCCGGTCACCGGCGTCAGCGTCACCCTCACCGACGGCCTCACCCACCCCAAGGACTCCTCCGACCTCGCCTTCCGCACCGCCGCCCGCCTGGGCCTGCGCCAGGCACTGCGCGCGGCCCGGCTCCACCTGCTGGAACCGCTCGCACAGGTGACCGTCACCGTGCCCCAGGACGCGCTGGGCACCGTCCTGGGCGACCTCGCCGCCCGCCGCGCCACCGTCCAGGGCACGGCGACCGGACCCGGCGGCGCCGGCGCCGCCACGGCCGAGGTGAGCGCACTGGTGCCCCTGGCCGAACTCTTCGGCTACGCGGCCCGCCTGCGCGGCCGCACCCAGGGCCGCGGCACCTTCACCACCCGCCCGGCCGGCTACGCACCGGCACCGAAACCGGCCCCGGCCCCGGCTCAGGCCCCGGCTCAGGCCCGGCCAACTGAGGCCCGGCCCGGCCCTCCCCGAGAACGGGGAGGGCCGGGGCGGGGGCGGCCGACGACATCGCCGGTCCGCCACCGCGGCACGGTGGCGGACGGCCCGGCGTGCGCAAGACTCCCCAGTTCCCCGACCTGCTGCGCATGATCGACGAGCGCTCCAGGGCCTTCCGTGCCGCGATCGCCGCCACCCCCTGGCCGCATGGAAGCGCCACCGCCGACTGCCACGACACCGAGGGCCGCTCCCGGCACCCGCACCCGGGCGCCGACGGCGCCCGCGCCGAGCGCCTGACATCCGCCGCGCCTGACGTCCGCCGCGCCCACGCCCGCCGACGTCTCCTCGCCATGTCTTCGTCCCTTCCGGGAGTTGACCTCTGCGATGTCCACCACCATGCCCGGGCCCGGGCGGTGGCGGCAGAGACCCGTCGAACCAGGGATCGCCGCTCCCTGGCTGGGGCAGCGGAACCGGCGGCCGGGACGGGGCGCAGGGTCTCAGGCCGAGGGCTGCACGACGACCTGCTCGCCCTCTCCCTCCGGCGCCTCGAACTGGGCCAGGTAGCGGTCCAGGAGCGCGCGGTCCACGGTGACGCAGTCGGCGCCGTCCTCGTCGCTGCGCCGTCCGAGACGGCGCTCCAGCGTCGCCCGGTCGGCCTTGAGATGGACCAGTTCCCAGCGGCAGCCGTGGCTCTCGACCAGCGCCTTGTAGTCATCACGGGCGGCGCGGCTCCAGAAGCTGTAGTCCACCACCACATCGCGCCCGGCCAGCATCAGTTCGACCAGTTCCCGCCGCTGCTCGCGGCGGACCTCCTCCTTCAGCCGGTCGTAGGCCTCGGCCGCCAACACCAGGCCGGCGTCACGCCGCCCGAGCCGCCGCCAGACCACCTCGTCGATCGAGAGCCGGACGTAGCCGCGCCGCACCAGCTGCCTCGCGTAGGTGGTCTTGCCCGCCCCCGGGAGACCGCACATCAGCACCACGGTGCCCAATCGCTCTTCCATCGCCCAAGGTTAGACCGGTGGCACCCGACGGGAGGGCGCCGGCCGCCCCCGGGCCCCGACGCGCCCCCCGTCACCGCTGCCCGGGCGCCTGCGCAGCCTGGGCCGCCTGCGCCGCTGCGCGGGCCGCGCGGGCCCGGCCCACCAGCCGGACGCCGAGCGCCGTCAGGAGCGCCGCCCCGAACGCGTACACCGGCAGCCAGAGCGTCGTCGTGGAGGCCAGGCAGTCGTTCACGGCCTGCCGGCTCTGGTCACGCTGCGCGGACGCCAGCGCGGCGCCGCCCTGGTCGGCGAGGCCACCGAGGGCGGCCCTGCGCCTTCGCCGCCGCGTAGTCGCCCAGGAGGGCGCACTCGGCGCGGGTGCCCGGCATCGGGAACAGCCAGGCCCAGCGCTGCATCGCGGGGGCCAGGACGAGGGCCGCGCACAGGCCGACGACCAGCGAGTAGGCCGTCAGACTCCGCAGGTGGCCGGAGCGGGAGACCGCGCCGGGCGTGCGCACCGGCGGGTCGGCGAAGGAGAAGACCACCGCGAGCAGCGTCAGGCCGAGATACGTGGAGAACCACTGCCACGAGCCCGAGGCGAGCGCGGCCGCCAGCACCCCGGCGAGCGCGGTGCCCAGCACCCCGGCCTGGCCGCCGGGAGTCCGGCCCGCTGCGGTGGGCGCGCGGTCCGGGGTGCTCGGGCGGCTGTGGTCGTCCATGCTCTCTCCCTGCCTGGGTCCGGGCGCACCAGTGTCCGGCCGCGGCGCCCCGCGGGCTCCGGTGCCATGCCGGTCGGCGCGCCGCCTCGCCCGGTTGGCAGGCGGCCGGGCGAAGGCGCTCGCCCCCGCCGGGCGTGCGGAGGGCGCGGGCAGGCGGGGGAGCGGGGGCGCTGCTGTGCCGGGCCGCTCCGCTGGTGGGCGTGCCCTGGTGGTGCGGGTGGGTGGCCGGACGGCGCGGGCGGAGGCGCTCGCCGCGCCGCGCGCGGACGGCCTCGGTGAAGTCGGCTTGCCGACCGCGGTGTTGACGGTCCACCCGCCGGGCCCCACCGGGCCCCACCGGGCCCGACCGGGCCTGCCCGGGGCGCAGCCGTGCCGGGGTGGGCCCGCCCGCCGGCCCCGCCCGCCGGCGAGGCCCTGGGGCCGCGGTCAGACGGCGCGCAGCAGCAGGTGGCCGCGCCGGAAGCGCTCGCCCTCGCCCGGGGCGCGCAGCAGACGGGCGGTCTCGGTGAAGCCGGCCTGGCCCGCGAGGGCGGCGAGGGCGTCGAGCGGCCAGCGGTAGGCGGTGGTCACCGCGTGGTCGAACGGGGTCACCGGCTCGCCGTCGGCTTCGAAGAAGGCCAGCAGCGCGCACCCGCCCGGGGCCAGGACGCGGCGGAACTCGGCCAGGAAGGCGGGCAGTTGCTCCGGCGGGGTGTGGATCAGCGAATACCAGGACACCACGCCGCCCAGCGCGCCGTCCGCCACCTCCAGGGCGCCCATCGAGCCGACCTCGAAGCGCAGACCCGGATACGTCCGGCGGGCGATGGCGATGAGCTCGCGGGAGAGGTCGACGCCGAAGACGTCCACCCCCCGTTCCCGCAGGGCCGCGCTCAGATAGCCGGGGCCGCAGCCCAGGTCGGCGACCCGGGCGTTCCCGGTGGCGCGCACCAGGTCGGCGAACGCCGTGACGAAGGAGCGGTCCAGCGGCAGGTGGGCCATGCCGTCCTTGACGAAGTCGGCGTAGCGCACGGCCAGGGCGTCGTAGGCCTCGGCGGTCGTGTGCGGGTAGGACGAGGGCGACGATGACGGGGTATCGGACACGGGGGACGACCCTAGACCACAACCGTGAACCCGGGACCGGCACTCCCCGGCTACCCCACCCCGCTCCACGCCATGCTGGGCACCATGATCGACCGTGAGGCCCTCGCCGACTTCCTCAGCCGCCACCGCGCCCGCCTGACACCCGCCGACGTCGGCCTGCCGCCCGGGGCCCGGCGCCGCACCCCCGGGCTGCGCCGGGAGGAGGTGGCGCAGCTGGCGGGCCTGTCGGTGGACTACTACGCCCGGCTGGAACAGCGACGCGGCCCGCAGCCCTCGCCACAGCTGCTGGCGGCGCTGGCGCGGGCGCTGCGGCTGAGCGAGGACGAGCGGGACCACCTGTTCCACCTGGCCGGACACGAGCCGCCGCGCCGCCACAGCGCGCTGGCGCACGTGCGCCCCGCCCTGCTGCTGATCCTGGACCGGCTGCACGACACGCCCGCGCAGGTGGTCTCCGACCTGGGGGACGTGCTGGCACAGAACGCGATGGCCGCCGCCGTGTTCGGGGCCGCCGCCGTGTTCGGGGACGCCGGCGGCCCGGGGCGGCGCAACCTGCTGCTGCGCTGGTTCGCCGACCCGGCCGGCCGCGCACTGTTCCCGCCGCAGGACCACGAGGCGCTGGCCCGCGCCCATGTGGCGGGCCTGCGCGCCGCCCACGCGGCCCGCCCGGGCGACCGGCGGGTCGCCGAGCTGCTGGCCGAACTCCTCGCCACGGGGCAGGAGTTCGCCGCCTGCTGGGAGCGCCACGAGGTGGCGCAGCGGCGCAGCGGCCGCAAGCGGGTACTGCATCCGGTGGTGGGGGAGCTGGAGCTGGAGTGCGAGGTGCTGGCCGCGGGCGGGCAGGACCAGCTGCTGCTGGTGCACACCGCCGCCGCGGGCAGCGAGGCCGCGTCCCGCCTGGAGCTGCCGCGGGTGGTGGGCGCTGGCGCCGGGGACGCCCGGGTGTGACGCTGCGGCTGCGGCGGGCCAGGGCCCGCTGCCCGTAGGCTGGACGGCGCCGCGGGCGGGCACGAACCGTCACCAAAGCGACACCACGGCATACCGACGTACCGGCATACCGGCGCGTCGACAGACCGACAGACCGACACAACGACAGAAACGGGCAGGCACGGGCATGCAGTTCGACGACCAGGGCGACCTCGACACCTCGCAGGTGGACGACCGGCGCGGCATCCCGGGCGGGAAGGCCGCCATCGGGGGCGGGGCGGTGGGCCTGATCGCGGTGCTGTTCGCGGTCATCCTGGGGGTCGACCCCCAGCTGCTGGGCCTGTCCTCCGGCGGCGGCACGTCCTCCTCCTCGGCGCGCACCGACGGGGAGGTGCAGCAGGCCTGCAAGAAGGGCGCGGACGCCAACAAGCGCCAGGACTGCCGGATCACCGCGGTCACCAACAGCCTGCAGGAGTTCTGGGGCACGGAGCTGCCACGCCGCACCAAGACGGCGTACAAGCCGGCCCAGACGGTGCTGTTCACCGGCCGGGTCTCCACCGCCTGCGGCCCGGCGACCTCGGCGGTGGGCCCGTTCTACTGCCCGGGCGACCAGAAGGCCTACTTCGACCTGGGCTTCTTCGACGAGCTGTCGACCCGGTTCGGCGCCAAGGGCGGCCCCTTCGCGGAGTCCTACGTCGTCGCCCACGAGTACGGCCACCACCTCCAGACGCTGCTGGGCACCATGCAGAAGGTCGGCGGCGACCGCCAGGGCGCCAACAGCGCCTCGGTGCGCCTGGAACTGCAGGCCGACTGCTACGCCGGGGTGTGGGCCCACCACGCGACCACCACCCCGCAGGCCTCCACGGGCCGTCCGCTGATCGCGGCCCTGACCGACCAGGACATCGCCCAGGGCCTGGACGCGGCCGCCGCCGTCGGTGACGACCGGATCCAGAAGCAGGCCACCGGCAAGATCAACCCGGAGGCGTGGACGCACGGTTCCGCCGACCAGCGCAAGGCCTGGTTCACCACCGGCTACCGCAGCGGCGACCTCGCCCAGTGCGACACCTTCTCCGGGAAGATCTGACCCCCGCCACCACACCGACCACCGGGTGCTGTCCCACATCACCCGCCCCGGCGGCACCGTCTCCCCGGCGGCGTCCTCGTCACGGAGGCCGGCTCAGCCGGCGCCCCCGCCCCGACTGAGAACTCCCCTGCCCCGCGGACCCGATGGGGCCGGCGGGGCAGGGATCTCAGGAAGCAGCCTCGTGCAACGACGCGATGAGCCGGTCGAGGTCCCCGCGTGCCGTGTACCTACGGATCGGGTCGATGTAGTCGCGTGACTCGATGATCCGACCGTCCCGAACACGCATGACGAAGACGCACGGCACCTTGCTCACGGAGCCGTCCGGCAGCGTGAACTCGTAGGCGAACTCGGCGACGATCACCTCGGGATCAGCGGTTTCGTGCACGACGACATCGACGACCCGCCGCTTCGGCAGAGACCCGCGCACGTCCGGTGGCACGGTGAAGTGCTCCCGGAGCGCGTCCCGACTCGTCAACGGCCCGGCCGCCGGCGTCGCCATCGGATGCCGGACATCGGTGACCTCTCCGTACAGGTCGGCCAACTCCTCGAAGTTCCCGTCGGCGACTCCATGGACGAGCCGGAGAAACACCTCGCGCGGACTCGGACTCACAAGACCTCCCCAGGTAGGACGTTCGGGCGGTGGACGGCAGCCCTCGCGAAAAGCCCGAGGCTAGCGCACCACGGGGATCGCCCCGCAGCGCCAGTCGGCCAGCCGCCTGCGGATGTTCGCCACCATCGGCAGAGCGTCCGTCTCCTCCGGGGTGAACCACGCCACCTCGTGGGACTCCTCGGACACCCGCAGCTCCCCGCCGACCGGCCGCCCGAGGAGGCAGATCGAGAACTCCTGGCGGACCTCGCCGTCGTCGTAGGCGAAGACGTGGCCCGGGTCGGTGTAGGTGCCGACGATCCCGGTGATCTCGACGTCGATGCCGGTCTCCTCGCGCGTCTCCCGGATGCCGCACCCGGCGAGCGACTCACCGATGTCCATCCTGCCGCCGGGCAGCGCCCACATGCCGTTGTCGGTCCGGCGCTGGAGCAGGATGCGGCCCGCGTCGTCGACCACGACGACGGACGCGGCCGGGACGAGGGAGTTCGCTTCGGGGGCGTCCGGATCGTCGACGAAGTCACGCCTGGGCATGCTCTGCCGCCTCCGGTTCAGATGCCGCCGAACTCGCCGGAACGAACGGCGGCGACGAACGCCACCCAAGCCTCGGCCGGGAAGGCCAGAGCTGCTCCCTGGGGATCTTTGGAGTCACGCACGGGGACGAGGCCGGGGAATCCGGGGGCCACCTCGACGCAGTCGCCGCCGTTGCTTCCGCTGTAGCTGCTCTTGCGCCAGGCAGCTGATGCCACCTCGATGCAGTTGCCGCCGTCGTTGCCGCT
>NZ_JBVHIP010000011.1:42440-52299 GCF_055560495.1 Kitasatospora sp. NPDC023176
GCTGTAGCTGCTCTTGCGCCAGGTCAACACGGTCGGCTCCTTGGAGTTCTACGCCGGGAAGTCGCCCTCGCGGACGCCCGCCACGAAGGCTTCCCAAGCCGAGGCTGGGAAAACGAGGGCCGGGCCGTGGGGGTCCTTGGAGTCACGTACGGGGACGAGGTCGGGGAATCCGGGGGCCACCTCGACGCACTGTCCTTGCTGGGCGCTGTAGCTGCTCTTGCGCCAGGTCAACACGGTCGGCTCCTTGGAGTTCTACGCCGGGAAGTCGCCCTCGCGGACGCCCGCCACGAAGGCTTCCCAGGCCGAGGCCGGGAAAACGAGGGCCGGGCCGTGCGGGTCCTTGGAGTCACGTACGGGGACGAGGCCGGGGAATCCGGGGGCCACCTCGATGCAGTCGCCGCCGTCCGGGCCGCTGTAGCTGCTCTTGCGCCAGCCTGCCGCGTTGAGCTCGTTCTGCATCATCTCTGAACCCTTCCAGCGCCTCGGCGATCAGCGCCAGCGAATCGGTCGCCGTGAGCGCATCGCCACGAAGCCGATCATAGCGCCGCCGGTGCTCGGTGACGACGGCCGGATCGTCGCTGGGACTGCCCATGTCGAGGCTCTCGGAGTACACCGAGTGCTGCCCATCCGGCATCTCCAGAAGGACCATTGAGATCTTGATGATCGTCGAGCGAGCCGTGAACGGCACCACCTGGATGACGATGTTCCCGCGCCGGGCAACCCGCAGCAGGTGCTGCATCTGTCGCACCATCACCCACGGTCCGCCGACCACCGACCGGATGGCGCTCTCGTCCAGGAGGACAACCAGCTGAGGCCCGCCCGCGGTGAGGAATCGCTCCTGCCTCGCAAGCCTTGCGGCGAGCCGCTCCTCGATCGCCTCGGGTCGTTCGTCGGTTCCGCCCGCTTCGAACATCGCTCTCGCGTAGTCCCTGCATTGCAGCAGCCCGTGGATGTAGTTGGCCTGGAATACATGGAGCCCCACCGCCTCGGCCTCCGTGTCCGCATGGGTCTGAAACCAATTCGGATGTTCGACCTGGGCGTTCCAGTCCACCTTTCCCCAGAGCCGCCTCAGCGCGTTGCCGGTGTTGAGTAGCTCATCGGCCATCTCCACCAAATCCGGCGGCATGCGGCGCTGGCCGGTCTCGTACCGGGTGATGTTCGTCCGGCTGCAGTGCAGGAGCTTGCCCAGCTCCTCCTGGGTGAAGCCGGCCAGCTCCCGGTAGAACCGCAGCTCCTCACCGAACAGCTCCGCCGAACTGGCCGTCAACTCCCGCTTGAACCGCCGATGTGCCACAGCCGGCCCCCTCACGCACAACGTGCCTCTGGCACCAGATTTCGGCCATCACCGTACCTCCGCAGCCTCGATGATTGACACCAGAACGCAATCATTTGCATGCATAGCGTGATTGCGCACTACCCTCGCGCTCCCTCATCCGCCCCCCGAGGAACTTCGCCGTGCTCGTTTCCCACCGCCCCCGCACGTTCGCCGCCCGCCTCGACCCCCGGACCGAATCCGCCCCGCTGGCCCGGCACTTGCTCCGCGCCTACCTCGCCGGCCTCCCCGCCGGCGACCGCTACCGCGACATCGCCGAACTCCTCCTCGGCGAACTCTTCGCCAATGCCGTCCAGCACGCCGGCGCTCCCGCCGACCGCCTGATCGAGGTCCGCTTCGCCCTCGTCTGCGACCGCCTGTGGATCGAGGTCCACGACGTCGGTGCCGGGCGGCCCTCCGTCCGCTCGTCCAGGCCGGACGAGGAGTGCGGGCGCGGGCTGCTCCTCGTCAACGAACTCGCGGAGCGCTGGGGTTGCTGCCCCCGTTCCGGTGGCATCGGCAAGTTCGTCTGGGCCCTCATCGCCCCCACCTTCACCCTCGCCTGAAAGCGCGCCGCCGATGCTCCCTCCCCTCCCGACCCTCGCCCGTCACGCCCTCGCCCGGGGCCTGACCCCCGCCGAGGCCTACGCCCGCCTCGCCCGCCGCTGCGGCCGGCCCCTCCCGGCCGCCCGGGCCGTCTGCCTCGCGCTCGACATCCCCCTCGCCGAGGCCACCCGCCGCCTCGACGACTGCCATGACGCCCTCCTCGCCGACCTCCGCCCGGGCTCCGAAGCCGACACCGGTGAACTCCTCGAAGCCCTCGGCGTCTTCGACATCCCCAAGACCCTCACCCCCACCGGCCTCGCGATCGTCGACCTCTTCCTCACCGCCATCGACGCCATGGGCGGCATCCGCGCCGGCCACCAGCACGGCCTGGCCCGCTGGTTCACCACCGGCAACCTCACCGCCGCCTACCTCTCCCTCACCGCCGCCCGCCCCCTCCCCGCCACCGGCGACCCCACCCGCTACTGGACCACCCTCGTCACCGCCGGCGAACTCCTCGCCGCCGAACCCGCCCCCGACCCCCGCATCAAACTCGCCCTCACCCACTGCCACACCCAGGCGGCCCGCCCATGAGCGCAGGAGTCGGCCCCGCCGACTTCCAGCGCTCACGGGACCGGCCGGGGTGGTCCGGTGCTGCTCGCAGGCCTGTGAGCAGCACCCGGGGACGTCGCGCGGTGGACGGGCTGGGCCGGGGCGCGGTCCCGGCCCGGAGCGGGTCAACCCCGGTGCCCCGCCGCACCGGTGAGGCGGCGGGGCACCGGGCTCCAGTTCCCCGAACGATCCGCAGCACCGCGACCGCCGAGTCATCGGAACGGGATGCGGCTGACAGGGGAACATCGGACCGACACCGGTGCGTGCGCTCGTACAGCGGGCGCCGGGCATCCTGAGCCTGTTGCGGTCCGGCCCGCTCCGTCCGCCGCCACTCCACGAACATTCCTGCCACGGCGCGCAGCGTGGCGATCAGGTCGGCCACCCGCTCCGGCGCACCACGCGCCCGACACCAGGCTCGGACGTCGTCCTCGGACGGGGGTGTGTGGGCGTTCGACAGGCGGCCGGTGCCCAGGGCGGTCGCCGTGCTGCGGGGGGACTTCGGCTTCTTCGAGCCGTGCCGGCGGCCGACCGCGGCCTTGTCCATCCCGGACCGGATCCGCTTCCGGGGAGCGGCTGGGCGGTTTCTTCACCATCCGGGCCTGCTCGCGCCGGCACCGGGCGGGCAGCAGGCGGTGCCGCGGTTCCTCGCGGGCTTCGACCAGGGCGTGCTGCAGCCCGGTGGCGGTAGCGGTGGCGGGGGCCGGGGCGGCGACGGTGCGGCGGATGACCCGGACGGCGGCCAGGCAGGACACCCGGTCCGGGAGCGGGCGGCCGGCCCTCTTCGCCCGGAGCATGTGCTGCTTCCTCGGCAGGGTCCCGGAGATGAACGTCCCGTCCGGCAGGTCGTGCTGTGTGCGGGAGAGCGGGTCGGGCGGCGACCGGGCCGGCAGGTGGGCACGAGGCGTTGGGGGGCAGGGCCCGTCGAAGGTGGTGGCGTTGCTGCGGGTGTCCGGCACGTCGATCTGCGGGCCGTCGGTCGCCGGCAGCCGCACGGCCTCCTCGTACGGCTCCCGAGCGATCAGGCACAGCGTCGGTATCAAGCACACGACCAGGCGGGCAGGGAGTGTTCGACGCCGTCGCTCGCCCCGGTCGTGTGCGGCCATCACCGTGTCCACCGGTTCCGGTGTGGACGCCTCGGTGAAGGCGCCCGGCCTCAGCCGGGGGACCGGCCCCTCGACGATCCCTGCCCGACCCACGGGTTCGGGGGCCGGAGGCCGCGGGAGCGCCCTGGGCCCGGCCGCCTCGGGCGGTGCAACGCTGGTGGCGTGACCCGACGGATTCGGCGCTGCCCGTGGTGCCGGGCGGTGCTGGCGAAGGTCGCGCCCGCCTGGCAAGACGTTCTGCGGGACGCGGCCGGCCGCGCCCGCTGCGTCCTAGTGCTCCGGCTCCCAGGCGCGGAGCAGGTCGAGCAGCCCTGCGTCTCCGTCAACGTGCAAGGATTCGGCCTGGATCCGGTCGTAGAAGTAGAGGACCAGCTCACTGGCCGTGCCGTGGACGGAGGCGCCGGCTGGGTCCGGGCCCTCGCCGGTCGCGGCGGTGGGCGCGGGGATGCGGGCGGAGCGTGCGCCGTTGCCGTCGACGGTGAGGCGCCAGGAGCGGCCTTCGGCGGCGTGGAAGTCGAAGGTCGTGGGCTCGTGCGGCCAGGCACTGGGCGTCGCGACGCAGGTGAACAGGAACTCCTCCACACCGTCGAGGGCCACCTCGAGCGGCAGCGGCTGCGGGGCGCCCCCGGCGAGCTGGGCGTCGTAGGTGTGCACCGCGCTCTCCTGGGCCCGGTGCTGGGCGACCCCGCCGGAGGTCCGGGGCGTCTGCCGGCCACTCCACCACGCCCAGCAACCGCTCTGCGGTCCTGCCTCGCGCAGGGCGCTCAGCAGCAGCTGCGTCGACGCTTCCAGCCAGGCCAGCAGGGCCTCACGCTCGCGCGGCAGTTCCAGGGCGGCGCGCGCGGCGGCGGCCTCGGCCGGGGGAGCGTCGGCAGGCCCCGCGCCGACGATGGCGGCCCAGAAGCGGTCTCCCCCGCCCAGGTGCTTCACCAGATCGAACAGCGTCCACCCGGGGCACGACGGCACCGGTGCGTCGAGGCTGGGCGCGGCGGCGACCGCGGCGCGGAAGGCCGTTGACCCTTCGTCGATCAGTCGCAGCAGGTCGGGGAACTCAAGATTCTTTTGCACGCGGGATGTCTATCACCGCGCTCCGGTGGCCGGACAGCGGTTTTCCACAGTCGCCGCCGGCCGGCCGTCGCCGATCCCCTCGCCTCCCACCGCCAACGCCGCAGGCCCGAGTGTTCGTCGGGGCGCGAGGGGGCGTTCGGGGGCCGGCTGCCCGCAGTGAGGGGGAGTGCCCGCGGACGTCCGGGGCCCGACGTCGAAGCCCCGCCGCCTCGGTGGAGCGAGGCGGCGGGGCCCGGGGGGAGGGAGGCGCTAGCGGCGGCCGGCGCCGGCGCGGGTGCGGCGGGTCACGGAGTCCAGGACGACGGCGGCCAGCAGGACCGCGCCGGTGATCATGTACTGGATGGCCTGGGCGGCGTGGACCATGTCCAGGCCGGTGGTGATGGACTGGATGACCAGGATGCCCAGCAGCGCCGACCAGGCGTTGCCGCGCCCGCCGAAGAGGCTGGTGCCGCCGATGACGGCGGCGGCGATGGCCATCATCAGCACGTTGCCGCTGCCGAGTTGCTTGTCGGCGGAGCCCTGCTGGGAGGCGTAGAACAGGCCGCCGAGGCCGGCCAGCAGGGCGGAGAGCATGAACACCGAGATCCGGACCCGGGCGACGTTGACGCCCGCGCGCCGGGCGGCCTCGACGCTGCCGCCGACCGCGAAGACCTGCCGCCCGTAGCGGGTACGGCGCAGGACGAAGTCGGTGGCGACGACGGCGCCGAGCAGGACGACCAGCGACAGCGGCAGCCCGCGGTCCTGGTTGAGGGCGTACGCGGCGGCCAGGGACAGCACCGCGAGCGCTCCGGCGCGCAGGGCGGTGTCGGCGAGCGGGCGGGCGGCCAGGCCCGCCGCGGAGCGGCGGCGGGCGGTGCGCAGGTGGGCGAGGAGGTAGAGGGCGGGGGCGAGGACCGCCAGGCCCCAGGCGTAGGCGATGTCGCCGTCGCCGAGGAAGGTGGAGTCCAGGCTCGCGACGATGCCGCCGTGGTGGTTGTTGACGGTGCCGCCGTCGCCCAAGACCCATTCCTGCAGGCCGCTCCAGGCGAGCATGCCGGCCAGGGTGACGACGAAGGCGGGCACGCCGACGCGGGCGAACAGCAGCCCGTGCAGCAGGCCCATCGCGCACGCGCCGCCCAGGGCGGCGGCGATGGCCAGCCATTCGGGCCAGCCCTGGTGCACGGCGAGGACGGCGGTGATCGCGGAGGAGGCGCCGGCCACCGAGCCGAGGGAGAGGTCGATCTCGCCGAGGATCAGGACGAAGACGACGCCCACCGCGATCAGGCCCGGGCCGGCGATGAAGCGGGTGATGTTGGTGAGGTTGTCGGCCTGGAGGAAGTGGTGGGTGACGGACTGGAAGACGATCGCGATGACGACCAGTCCGACGACCACGGGCAGGGAGCCCAGTTCGCCGGAGGCCAGCCGGCGCCGGGCGGCGTCGGCGCGCCCGGCCCAGGTGGGGGCGGGTATGTGCAGGCGGGGGTCGGTGGCGGGGGTGGTCATGCGGCGTCCTCCTCCTCGGCGCGGCGGGCCCGGCGGCGGGCGTGGGCGTTGTCGTCGGCGCCGGTGATGGCGGCGACGATCTGCTCCTGGGTGGTGCCGGCGACGGGGAACAGGCCGTTGTTGCGGCCCAGGCGCAGCACGGCGACGGTGTCGGCGACGGCCCGTACGTCGGCCATGTTGTGGCTGACGAGGATGACGCCGAGGCCGCGTTCGCGCAGCCGCTCCACCAGGTCCAGGACCTGGGCGGTCTGTTCGACGCCGAGCGCCGCGGTGGGTTCGTCCAGCAGCACCACGGAGGGCTCGCCCACCAGGGCGCGGGCGATGGCGACCACCTGGCGCTGGCCGCCGGAGAGGGCGGCGACGGGGGCGTGCACGTCGGGGATGCGGATGGAGAGGTTGTCGAGCAGTTCGCGGGCGCGCTGCTCCATGGCGACTTCGTCGAGCAGGGTGCGGCGGGTCTGCTCCCGGCCGAGGAAGAGGTTGGCGATGACGTCCAGGTTGTCGCACAGGGCGAGGTCCTGGTAGACGGTGGCGATGCCCAGTGCGGTGGCGTCCTGGGGGCGGGCCAGGCGTACGGCCTCGCCGTGCCAGGTGATGGTGCCCTCGTCGACGGGGTGGACGCCGGCGATGGTCTTGACGAGGGTGGACTTGCCGGCGCCGTTGTCGCCGACGAGGGCGAGGACCTCGCCCGGGTGGACGGCGAGGTCGACGTCGCTGAGGGCCTGGACGGCGCCGAAGCGCTTGGAGACCGCGCGCAGCTGGAGGAGGGGTGCGCCTGACACGTGAACCACCTAGATCGTAGGGCTACTTGAGGCCGGCGGCGGTGCAGGCGGCGGCGTAGTCGGCGATGCAGATGTCGGAGACCTTGTAGAGGCCGTCGGCGATCACGGTCTGGGCGATGTTGGCCTTGGTGACGACCTTGGCGTCCAGCAGCTTGGCGGGGATGTTCTTGTCGGTGGAGCTGTCCACGGTGGTGGTGGCCACGGACTTGACGTCCTTGCCCTGGAGCAGGTCGACGGCCAGTTCGGCGGCGCTGTCGGCGAGCGGGCGGTAGGCCTTGTAGATGGTGTACGCCTGGTCGCCGGCCACGACGCGCTGGATGGCGTCCAGGCTGGCGTCCTGGCCGCCGACGGGGACCTTGATGCCGGAGCCCTGGAGCTGGGTGATGATGGCGCCGGCCATGCCGTCGTTGGCGGAGTAGACGGCCTGGAAGCCGTTCTTGCCGAGCTGGGTGACGGCGGCGGCGGCCTTCTGCCCGGCGACGGTGAGGTTCCACTGCCCGGACTGCTCGTAGACGACCTTCTTGATCTTGCCGTCCAGGACCTTGTGGGCGCCGGTCTTGAACTGGGCCGCGTTGGGGTCGGCCTCGTCGCCGTTGATCATGACGATGTTCGCGTCCGCGGCCTGCGGCCCGAGCGCGTCCAGCAGGGCCTGGCCCTGGAGTTCGCCGACCTTCTCGTTGTCGAAGGAGGCGTAGGCGGCGACCGGGCCGGTGGCCAGGCGGTCGTAGGCGACGACCTTGACGCCCTTGGCGGCGGCCTCCTGCACCCAGCCCTGGGTGGAGGCGGCGTCGAAGGCGTCCAGGATGATCACCTTGACGCCCTGGGTGAGCAGGGTGTCGAACTGCTGCTTCTGCTTGGCGGCGCTGCCCTCGGCGTTGTTGTAGAGCACCTTGCAACTCGCGCACAGGGACTTGACCTTGGCCTCGATGAAGGGCCGGTCGAAGGACTCGTAGCGTACGGAGGAGGCGTTCTCGGGCAGCAGCAGGCCTATGGAGGTGGTGTCGCCGGAGGCGGCGGAGTCCTTCTTGTCGCCGCCGGCCTTTCCGCAGGCGGCGGTCATGGAAAGGGCCAGTGCGAGGCCGGCGGTCGATACGAGGGCGCGACGCAGTAGGGCGTTCATCTGTTGCCTCTCCCTGGGGACGCCGCGACGGTGCGGCGGGGGGTGGGGGGAGTTAAACCTGGCCGCGTACATGGCGTCAAGAAGTAAAACCAGACTCCGGGCCTTCCGCTGCTATTCGTTATCTTCGTGAACGCTTTCCGCCTCGGCGGCGTGTTCACTTGCCAAACTGGGCGCAATACGGTAATGCCCCGGCGCCGCCCGGGTGGGGCGGTGCCGGGGCGGGCTTCGCGCCGGGCCGGGCGCCGTGAGGCTGGGGGTGGGTGAGGGGCGGGAGAGGGGTGGGGCGCCCGCCGTCCCCCCGATGCGGCGGGCACCCCGGATCCCGGTGACCGACCGTCAGGGGCGGTCGAGGGTGATGGAGTTGATCGGACCCAGGTCGTAGTAGACGCCGTTCTGGGCCGGGATGTCGTACACGCAGTTGCCGCCGCCGTAGCTCAGGCACAGGTGGGCGTGGGCGCCGCCGGTCTGGTTGTTCAGCACCCAGTGGTTGCCGTTCTGGCCGCTCAGGTTGTGGGCGCCGTAGCTCCAGTACACCGCGCTCGGGGAGGAGGCGGGGTTCTGGTCCTGCGGGTAGACGCACACGGCGCCGGACGGGCAGCCCGCCCACGAGCCGTCGGCGGCGCCGGCACTGCCGGTGCCCGCGGTGGTCAGCGCGGCGGCCGCGATCCCGACGGCGGCCAGGGCACGGGTGATCCTTCGCATGGGGTTCTCCCTCGCTGGTGGAACGGCCCTGACGTGGGGTCGGGGCCAGTGCTCGCCAGCCTAGGAACGCGCAGGCCGCAGCGGTCCCTGACATCCGACAGGGGCGCGTCGCCGCGCTGCGGGCGCCGCCCTGTGCAAGGGGGCCGGGCGGCGGGGGCCGGGCGGCGGCGGGGGGCCGGGCGGCGCACCGCTACCGCAGGGCGACCCCGGGGGTGAGGTGCAGCCGCTGCGGGCGGGCCGGGGCGCGCAGGCGCTCGGGCGCCACCTGGTCGCGGCGGGCCTGCCAGGCCAGCAGTCGGGCCCGGTCCTGCTCGTCCCCGGCCTCGTCCGGGGCGGCGGCCGGGCCGCTCTCGCGCAGCAGCACCCGGGCCGGGCGGTCCTCGCCGGCGGGCAGCACGTCCAGCACCAGGAAGTGCGTACCGGGCGGGAACACCACCTCGGGATCCCCGTCCTCGGCGATCACGGACGTCCGGCGGCCGGTCGCGGACCACACCAGGAACTCCACGTCCGTCCCCGGCACCACCTCCGCCTCCGCCGTCCCCACCACGGGCGCCGGCTCCACCAGCAGCGTGCCGCGCGCGTACTGCCCCAGCACGCCCTCGCCCGCCTCGGCACCCAGCAGCACGGCGCCCCGGTGATTGGGCAGCCGGCGCAGCCCCGACCCCAGACAGGCCAGGTAGCAGGCCAACGGCCCGTCGCCGGCACCGGACCGGCGCGCCGCCTCGACCAACTCGGCGCGGTGCACCGGGATTCCGGTGTCGGCGTGGTGCAGGTAGACCGCCGCCAGGTCGTCCTTCAGGTCGTCACGGGCCTGCGCGCGCAGCGCCGGCATCCGCAGCGCGGCCTGCTCGGCCCGGCTGGCGTAACGGTGGAAGTGCGCACCCAGCAGCGCCCGGAAGGCGGCCCGCTCGGCGGCCGTGGACACCCGCCCGGCGGCGGCGGGCGGGACGAGGAGCCGGGGTATGGCGCGGACGGCCTCCGGGGCTTGCGGGGCTTGCGGGGCTTGGGGGGTGGGGGAGTTGGGGGTTTCGGGGCCGGTCGGGTCGGGCGCGGGAGTGAGGGTGGTGCCGCTTTCGGGGGAGGGGGTGGCCTGAGAGGTCTGCGGGGCAGGGGAGTTGGGGGCGGTGGTGCTCTC